>NZ_JBHUEM010000005.1:0-187820 GCF_042680805.1 Bacillus salitolerans
ATTACTTGTTAGATAGGCTCTTTTTGTGTTTTTAGAAAATAACGTCGTGGGATCACATTTTGTATTAAAAAAATTTCCAATTAAGTGTGTCATTTATTTGAGCAAAAGCTGTGTCATTTTACTTGGCGGTCACAAATGGTCGTTTAAAGTGTAGAGTAGACATTAAAAACATATCATTTTTTGGGATTTTAATATAATTGTTTTACTTGAAAAGTACCACTCGCTTTGTATCTTAATAATACATTCTTGTTAACCAAGGGCAGAGCTTTAAAAAACAGGCATATGTCGCTTAATGATCCAACAAAATAATATACAAATAGACAACTTAAATAAATAAAAGAGTCTTCAAATAATAAATAGCAAGTGATCCAAATAATTCCCTGAACAACACTCGGGAAAATTACAATTATTAAAAATTGATTAGGTGTTAATGCTTTCAAAGGGATACAACGTCTCTTTTTAATCGAGACAAATGTTTTAATATTAAATATAAATCTTGCAGCAAAGTAATGTGAATACTCATGAACATAAGTTCCAGTTTTTAAAAGTAACAAAAACCACACTGTTTGTATTAGTAAAACATTCGTTTGCAATAAAAATGACTCCATCACCAAAGTCCAATTCAAGATCAAAAATAGAATTAAAGCAATAAAAAAAGATGCCTGAAAGTAGTTATTGTCAATTAGTCTTGGAGAACGAATAAAATTACTATTTTCTACATTCATTTACCAACCATCCCATTAAATTTTTCCGATTATAAAATGCTTAGCTAAAAAATGAGTCAATAATATATAGATTAATTTTAATGTTTTATCAGGCCAGGTGTAAAAATATCATCTAAGATTTTCTTATCATAGTTTAGTAATTCAACTAACAATTTTAATTTTCCATATTGAATGAGTTTTTCTTCATGTTCTAATGTATTCGTTACAGTATACTCAAATATCTCATTAAATTCATTTTGTAGTTTCGATTTTTTAATATAGGTATCATCAAATACATGAATGTAATGTTTTTTATTATGGCTGCTATTATAATTATCCGGTGCAAAAGCCGGAATTGAATTTATGAAAATTTGAATTTGTTCATCCGTAACCACTTCTAGTTTGCTAATACAAGTGGCACAGGTAACCTCTGATATTTCACCTATATACTGTCTATCTTCAACGGGTTTAAAGAAATCACACAAAGTAAATCCTGAATCAGTAATTAAATGAACACCTAAAAATCCATCGTCATGCAGCTTCATTCTAACCTCCTATTATTCATCTGCTTTATCAATACTTTCTTGAACTTCTGAATCAAAGATTTTTGCATAGATCATCGTTGTATTAGGGCTAGCATGATTTAATATTTTTTGTAAGATAGGGATACTGTTAACCTTTTTCATATGATTTGTAGCAAAACTATGTCGTAGTTTATGTGCTGTTACATCAGGCTTCCCGAAATAAAGGGCATACTTTTCAATCAACTTTTGCATCGCACGTTTTGTAAGAGGTTTACATTGACCTCCATAGGTACTTACAAATAAGGCATCTACACCTTTTGCTTTGTACCTAGTCTCACGAATTTCTAAGTAATTCAATAAATCTTGCTCTGCCCGTTTTGAATAAGAAATATATCTGAAATCATTTCCTTTTCGTAAAACCTTCATTTTTCTACCCACTTTATCGATATCATCGAGGGTAACATCAACCAATTCCCCAATTCGAAGTCCTGTACCGAGTAGAAGGGAGATAATAGCCGTATCTCGTTCTTTATTGTCTTTCCAATTGTTAAATAGGCGTTTGCTTTTAGATACTTCCTCTTTTATCCCAAACCCCTCAGCTACAAACTCTCGGAATATCTGGATCTCTTCTTCAATCAAGATATTATTTTGGATATTATCTATTCGAATGTCTTCACTAGAACTATTCTTTTGTAATTGTATCTGACTCATGACATTACGCTCTATATAAGGTCTACGAACTTTAGGAACATCCGTGACATTTAAAAATCGAAAAAGCGATTTAAGAGCAGAAATCTTTCGATTGATGGTAGCAGAAGAGAGGGGAATACCACGACCATTCTTTTGATTTTTTAACTGGAGAATAAACATATCTATTTCATCACGATCTAAATCGTTTAACGTCAAAACCTCAATATCTTTAACTGTCTTTGATTTGGATATTCCTTCAGCTATGAGCCAATTAAAGAAATCTTCAATGTCACTACTATATGCTAAAAGGGAAGAGGGGGCCATATGTGAGTTGGACTCAATGAATCGAATAACATAATAAGGGAGTCTCTCGATTTTTTGTTTAAGTAACTCTGCGTTCACGAGGTTTTGTGTCTTCAAGCTATCAACTCCAATCAATTCGACTAATTTCGACAACTGTTCACAGAAAACAGTTTATATGTACTAGTTTACATAATTTAATTATGGTGTATTAAGAAATAAAAACCCGTTTTTTATTATCTCTTACTTGAATATTAGCAAAACAAGACTCGACATAAGGTTCATTCATATTCCTTAAAATTCCCTTGTGAAAATCTGTATCTTCCTCAGAATTAAAGAATTCCGCATGGGAAGGGTGGTAATACCCTCATGAGAATAAAAGCCGTTTTGAACCTCTATAACCCATCCTGATTTATTCAGAACTATCACTCCATTTTTCTATTTCTACCACGTACTGTTCTTCGGCCAGTAGACATACTCTTTGATATAAATTTACGGTAACGACGAGTTGGAACACGCCTTGTAAAGTTTTCCTCTGGTTTTGCGTTCTCAAACTCTCTATGGTGAGAAGCGACAAAGAGGGTAAGATACTCAGCAAAATTGATCTCAGTAAGCTCTTTTTTACCGTTCCATTCGTAATATTTGATATTTGATAAGAACGTGTAAAAGTCTTGATTATGAAGCAAGGCAACGACTAGTTCATTTTTTCGATGCTTACTTTGAAGAGATTGCCGTTTTAGTTCTACATCCGAAATTCCAAAGGGTATTTGCACATTAGTAATAATAGTTCGTATAATTCCTAAGAGTAAATCAACTAACTCTAAGCCAATCCTTTTTCCTTTAGGCTCTAATTCACAATTAAGAACACTGTATTGCTCGCCACGATACAAGGATTGTGTGTTTAATTGCTCAATCATTCTTTGAGGAAGATTTAATTTTGTATACTTGGTAGCTTCTTCAATATAAATATTAGCTTTAATCCAGACATCAGAACCATAATTTCGCAGCAATCCATAGAAAATACGTTCTGGAAGTTTAGTGTAAATCATCAGATCCGAAAAGTCTTTACCATTAAACATTGTATTTCTTTCATTTAAGGTATGTGGATTATAATTAATGACATTCATCTTAGTGAATTTAGCATATCTAGAAAAAATATGGATGGTTTCAGTAATATCGTCACGTAATTTAGAATACCCTGCATAATCGGTCCAATGAAGCTTCATTTCTTTATTTCGTAATTTCTCTGATAGTCTATTAAACTCATATGTATTATAAATTCGTGTAGGGAATAAGAGTCCGCCCATCGTTGTAGGTTTGTCTTTATTCCGTCCACTTTCATCAAAGAATATATCCATCAATTCAACGTTAAAAACCTGTAGCATATAACACCTCATTTCAAATTATATAAATTATTATTAGTTAACCTTAAATAATCTTACTTAACTTCGGTTTACATTTTGCTCTTTTAGTAGTATTATAGAAATACGATAACCAACCCGTTCCTAGGAACGACTAATGTATCGAGGATCGATGAGTACCCGTCTCAAGGGACGATCAAAGTCATCCGACTAACTTTTAACACAATATTTTCATTAGGCAGCTGCTCGTTATGAGGAGCATTTTTTTTTGCTCTTTTTCTAATTTTACCATTATTTACTTGATTAGTAAATTAATTGTTCACAAAATTAATATTATGTGAACAATTATGAATGTTAATTTTTAGAGAAGGGATTACCCTTCTCTTGTAAGTGTTCACACGAATTATAGTTGTGACATATGTATTAAAGTAGTGATATGGATATTAAAGTAGTGATATGGATATTAAAGTTATGACATGCGAATTAAAGTAGTGATATGAATTAAAAGATATGAAATTGGTCCATATATCGAACACTTGAAGATGTTTTTAGAAGAATAAAAAGTAACAGATAGTCCTCGTATGTAGTTACAAGGACTATCTGCAGGAATATTATCAATCTAACCTTCCTTAAAAATGTTTATCTTTGGAGATGGATTGATGTCCCGTTGAATAAGTGAACACTATTTGAGATAATAAGGTGAGCTTTATATATTTTTAGGTTCTAATACCTTATTTACTCTCATAAGGATAGGAACAAGCGAATGTGGTTACGACACTTCGCCTAGACCTTTGATACTCTATACATTGGTCGGCTCATTTTTTTGCTACCTTTTAGGTGGCTTTTTTTATTAGTTTAAAACTTCAATCATGCTAACAACTAAGGTTAGAAGTAACACAACAAATGTCATAGCAGCAATAACAGTATTCAATTCTCCATTATGATTCTTCATCGTTTACTGGAATCCCCCTTATTAAAGATTCCAATGTATAGAAGTATGACCTTTATTAACTATATTCATATCAGGTGGAATATATTCCTACTATTATTCTAACATGTTAAAAATATATTTTACTGACAATAGTTTCAGTATTTACTTCCAATATGCTACCTGTATTTGTAGTTTTTTTAGAACAAAAAAAGAAAATCTCCATAGTCTGATAACCAAACTACGGAGATTCGTCATTAATTTTTGCTATTTGCCGTTTAATATGGTGGATCTGCTAATACAACATCTATTTTTGTACTAGTGGATTACATATTATCTTTTGAAGGTGAATTAAATTAACATTCATCTACTTTAATGTAACTTGTCAAATCATGGACAAATTTCATCTCAAAACCGTTCTACTAGTAATGAATCAATAGCAATCCGTTTTCTAAGACTTTCCATCGTAGGTGTTAACTCATCTGGATATGGATCTAATCCTTCAGGAATACCTAATTTCGACATTGAATCGAAATTGGCTAATGCTTGTACGCCTCTCCATAAAGAATGATGTTCATTGATGGCATTTACCGCTTTTGGAACAAATTCTTGTAACCAAAGGAAAGCTTGTTGTTTGGTTGTACCTGTAAAGGTGACTCGTAGTATGTTTTCTACTAAATTAATGGCATGTTTCTGCTTATCCGTAACTGGATTTAGTACGGTAGTCTTCTTCGCTTTGGGAACATGCTCTCTTAACCAAAGGAACGCTTCTTGTTTTGTATTCCCCTCGAATGTTATTTGTAGAACATTTTCTACGACATTAATTGCATTCTGCTGCTTATCCGTAATTGGATTCATCTCATACCTCCGTAAGTTTATTCATAAGCCTCTGAACTATTGGATAAGAATTTTCATAGATTTGTTCAAATAACCTCAAATCCTACCAATATTGCTTTAATCTCCTCCGTGTTAGACGGATTGAATCTTTTTGTAACGCCCCTTGCTGAAAAAGAAAGTTCCTTACCATTTTTTAAGAATGATATGACGAAACTAGCCCAACTTGGATGAAGTATTACTTTGTTCCCTTTAAGTTTCTTTTCTTACCATGTAAGAGTATGTGTATCTTCCGTTAACTCCGAAACAGCTTGTATTATTTGTGCCTGTGTCATTTTCATTTCTATATCCTCTTTTCTTAATTGAAATATATTTTTACTTACCAAATGACCTAATTCGATAGGATTTTCACATCTTTGGCCCGATACGTGTTTTTGGTGCCGTCGTCAAATTCAATATGAAATGCACGATATGTATATGGATGCCAAAAATCATTAAGGTAATACCCCGTAATCGTTCCTTTTTTGGTCATTCTTCTTTTCTTCACGTTTATTAGAAAATAGTCTGTTACTTCACAACGTTTTTCAATAATCGTATCCCTCATAACACTACACCTCTACTTATCTAGTTTTTATTCGCCCTCATAGTCATCTAATTATGCAATGTTTAACATATTCTCAAAGGATAGCTGCTTATCCATTTTTCTTTTCTCCAGACCAGATAAAAATTCAAGGTTTTGAGTCATAATGGATACGGTATCCATGTCCATGGGTGCTTCTACTCGATGTCCGCTTGGTACATATACTTTTCGGTCACCATTCTTTCTACAATTCAGAAAGGCTGTTGTGTCCGTCGAAAAGAACGGGTATTCCAGCAGCATTGAGTTAGCGCCCCCTAAGAAGTGGTAATTTCCTTGTGGGTACTTGGCAAAGATATGGTTCAACAAGTCTCGAACAAATTCTTGTCTGTTGCTTAAGAATGGAACCAGGCCACCTATTCCCACCACTTCATTACTAGGATCATTCACCAACTGCTCTAATTCCTCGAAACTATCAGTACATTGCCATACAGGATAGATTTTTGCATGAGGAACTAGTTGCCTTAACTTATTGAAATTCTTTTTAGTTTCAATTGGATTATGAATGACATCCAAATTAAAGAAACCGAGAATTCGTTTGTTATGACAATGTTCCTTGATGAAAGCAGCATATTCTTCTAAGGAGATATAATCGACTTCTCCATCTTCAAAGAGCTCCATTTGAAACGGTTCATGGAGTTGAATCGCATGATTCTGTTTAGTTTTCAGTAACTCTTTTCTTTTAAAGACGCTGAATGCCCCGCTATCGATCACGCAAAATAGATTTTCACTTTCTAATACCTGGTGAAAGTGTTTATCCTTTCGTATGTGAAAGTAGTTAAATAAAACGTACTTACCTGATACTTTTTTTAGTAGGGTTCGAATGAACGGATCTCTTTCAGTTCCGGAAGCATGGAATCTCACGCCTGTAAGTGTCAGCCGAAGTAAACCATTTTTTAACCTCTTTACATGTGCCGTCCCATTAAAACATTGAAAAAGGATTGCTAGCATGGCAGAAGTAAACTGCGTGTACGTCTCTAAATCCTTACGAATAGCTGTTCTTCTGTAAAAGATATAGGAAATGGCTTGTCGTAAACGGGTTCTGGATAATTTCCATGCTTTCGCACCTTTCATGGTTTTAATGGTAAGGTGGCACTTCGAGATCTCCACAACTGTATTTACGGCTCCAGTCACGGTATGGAAATACTCTTGTTTTTTTAGACTCCTCAAGAATTTTCTTTCTTGTTTTCTTGCGTCAATTTGAAATTCTTTGAACATACAACGTCCCTCTCTTTGTTTGATATAAATAAAGAGGTTACTGACTTTTTACGTCAATAACCTCTTCTTGTTCTACTCAAGCTCAATGGTTGTCTTATGATTAAATACATAACGATTTAGGAATATGTCAGTTATATATTTGTTTGTATCATTAGACAACAGATTGGCAGGGTAGTATATATTCATCGAACGATATTTGATCATAATCTCGCTCGGCTTTTGCTACATACTCCCTTAGTGTAATAGGTTTCCCTTTTTCAAACCTCATGGTGTGGCCCATTTCTTCTTCAAGTTTGCAAAGTGCTTCAAATTCTTCAGGAAATGCCTTAGAAACACTCAGCATTTCTTTTGGTGATAAGTAGAAACAGAATTTACAAGAGCATCTGCTCATATCGTATTTTGTGTAACACGGATGAGGTTCGATACCCGCATGTTCCATTAGTGTCCACACGTCCGTTTCGGTCAAATGGTGGATTGGTCTATACCAGTCAACAAATCTTCCTTTCGTAGGAGCATTTGCAGCGGGATATTCACGAAATACACCTTTTGACAAAATCTCCAAACGCCTTGAACTTTCTAAGGATCTTTCACCACTCAAGCAAAGGTAATGACCAGGACCTTTTTTTCGTACCCATTTCGCATAGACATCCCTTTTTAAAGAGGACGTACAATATTGGGCATTCGGTGCTGGAAACTTCCCTCTCTCCACAATTCTTTGTTTGAATCCTTTATCAGATGCAATCATCACTAATTCCAAGCCTAATTTTTCAGCTGCATAGGTAAGATAAGCATCTGTTTCGGGATAATCAAAATATGCCTCTTCGCTTTCCGGACCATCCACCCTCATATGAACAAACTTTACTTTATGTCTCGGTACTTTATATCCATAAAGCATTAAAAGGGCGAGGGCGATTGAATCTTTGCCTCCGCTCGTGTTGAAGTGAAACTCCGTAAAGCTTTCTAAAGGTGGCATTTCACTCGGTAATGGAATGGCTAATCTCTCTGCAAGCTTGATTAACTTGGCTCTGTTCATAACAATACCCGCTAATAGGTAAAGAAGGACGCACCCTCTCTACACTACTAGAGGGCGTTCCTCCCTTCACTATTGCGTTTTCTCATACTGATGTTTTATAACCACTTCTCCTCATACACCATTAACGTAAAAACTCTATCACTTTAAAAAGATGAATATTTCTGTTATTACAACCCTCTTCCCATACTTTACATTTCGGACATTGGATTGCATATACATCCCATAGATTTTCGTTACTGATATGTTGCTGATTACAAGTTAAACATTCTAAAATCATTTCCCCTTGCTTTTCCTCGGTAGTATTATCTAAAATCATTTCAACAGCAATAAAATAGCCTTTCATTAGCTGGTGAAAAAAGTCCAAGACATCAGCATTGTGAAAGTCTAAATGAATGACTTTCGCCTTTATGTTCTTTGCATTTTCTTCACCTAAGCTATCCATATACTCAACAAACATATCCATGCTTACTGTATGAGTAAAATCTTCCTGTTGAACGATAATTTCTTCGTCCTTCCATCCCTTTTCTTCAATGAAGGTTGTAAGCCACTCCTTAAACATTTGTAGCCCCTCCATCCTGATAAGACTCAGGGATATTTATTTTTGTATTGTCGGGTTGTTCAATATGAGTAAAGATGACCTCAATACCTAGATACTTCAAGATATTGTGTGTCGCTACTTCATCGTCAACATCAGAAAACCCTAGTTCCTCACATTGATCATAATACGATTCGTATTTCTCGTAGTTTTCTTCATCTTCCCAGTTATCAGAATGCATAAAAATCTCAAGTTTATCTGTGTCTTCATTCCAATGCTCTTGTAAGGTAGGAGAAAATTTGAGCTCACTATTTAATAAGAACTCATAAATGTGCTCTCTAACCTCACATGCTGATAAATCCGAAAATAGAGTAATGCCGTCCTTCATAATCTTAAATCTCACAAAATTTTCTATTAACATTACCATGTAACATGTCCTCCGATTCTTTTCTAATGTAGTTCACCAAACTTCTGAAGATTAATAGTTAGCTGCAAACTCCTTAAAGGCCCCCTGGAATTTCTCATATTGAGTAAAAGAAATAATATGATCAATTCCATAACGGTTACATTCTTTTAATGGTGTTCCACCTAACATTCCTTCCATTTGGTTAATATCTAAGGATTCATGGTGAACGAGCCAGTCCTCTAAGTTCTTATCCGACATCCAACTAACAGTAATCGATTCGAATTTGTGGTACGTTTCTGCTTCCTCGTTGCGCTTATATACAGCATATTCTTGCAAGATATAAGGCTCCGTTCCAGTTGACACATTAATTAAAAGTAATGAGCCATATTGGAAATACTGGTGAGGGATTTGAGACTCCTTAGTTAGCTTATGCACCAATTTTCTAATAGGTAATGTTCCTTATTCCTTCTCTGAAAATGGACCTTGATACGTCCATAAATCTTGTTCAGGGTGAATGACTTGAAATACATGTAACTCACCGTTACGGTCAACGACTACTTTACTACCTCTCTTTGTTTCAACAGCATTACATATAGCCTTCTCTGTACAATCTGTGAAGCCTAATTCTGTAAATGTTTGTCCTGTGAAAACCTTGTTTACTTCTACCATTTGAAAACACTCTCCCTATGTTTAATATCACGAAAAAAAGACCATTAGCTTTGCTAATCGCCTTTCATCATGCCACTCAATGTTTCCTTTCTTTCCCGATAAACACAAAAAAGGAGTCATTGGGAAAGAACATACTAAAAAATAGTATGATTCTAAGTCCATAGACTCCTGTGTTTACTCATTAACCCGCTAACTTATAAAAAATAAGTTGCCTAGAAAAAAGAAAAAGAAAAGAATTACATCTAAAATTATAGCATATTTTTACAATAATCCATAGATAATTTCAATTCAGTTTAAAATAACTTACCTCAATATGGAGTCATAAAACATAAAGTCTAAAATATGTATAATAAGATGAATGTAACAAGGTTTTGAAGAGAGTCTTTAAAAGAGGGACCAAACTTTGAAAAGATATTCGATTATTAGTGGGCTCTTATTAATGCTACTACTAGGTAGTTACCTAGTATATATGGTTTATATCAAACAACCAGTAGTTAAACCATCAGTAGTCTACCAACATAAATATGATGAAAAAGTTCACTTTAATATCAAATTTATTATATTAGAAAAGACTAATGATGTAGATGTACTACAAACTATTAAGATACAAGGTATTGATGTATTAGATGTACTAGTAGTAGAAGAGATTTCAAATAAAAAACCACGAGAAATCCTAATGTCAAAAATTGGGGAATTACCTTTAGAAGAGTTAGAAGAAGGTAAGGAATATTCCATTACTGATAACTGGTGAAAGTGAAATCAAAGATCAAATTCCTCCTATTACGTTAGAATTTAATAATCATAGTATGATTTTTGATTAAAAAATTAAAAGACAGGAAAAATATAAATTTCCTGTCTTTTTTTTCTATTTATATATGCTGATTCTTCTAAATACTTACGTTTCATAGTCTTCAATATCAGCTCGACCATAACTTGCATGGATTCACTAATAGCTTCTCTTACAGAAACAAACTTAATTGACCTAATGGCTGTTCATCAAGTTTGATATCCAATTCATCCTGAATAGGGTCTTGCTTTAGATTTTGGTCTGTTTGAGAGATATCTAAATTTTTCTCAATGGAGAAGTCCTCTTTACTAAAGCACCCGAGCCATTTGCCATCTAGTGAGTAAACGTAAAAATGAGTCCCGATGCTTAGATTGGTAGATTTTAAAATATAGGATTGACCTCTCTTAAGAGCCTTTCCTGTGGAATCAATTAAGCTGATACCGACTAGATCACCAATTGGCTCTACTGTTTTCCTTACCGGTGTCACGGACACTTTTTCTTCTGTAACAACCTTTTTCTCAATTACTACTTTTTGAGGGGGAGAAGAATGGTGTCGTTGATAACAACGGCAGTAGTCCTTAACCTCCGTGTCTTTTCCAGTAACATCATAGTAGCAATCTCCTTTTCCGAGGTTGCAATATTCCCAAAATCCACACGCAGATAAGGTTTGACTAAATCCTAGCGTAGTTAGACTCACGGTGTTTTTCCCCCTCTATTTTTGTTACTTTTTTTATTTCGTGTTCATGCATCTCTACAATTTTATAACGATCTCCATCTTCCCAGAAAATATAAGTACATGAATATGTCGCTTCATCAAATATCTCACCACGGTATAATAAGTTATGAACCTCTCCAATACTGTCTGTAATCTCATAATATGCATTAACTTCTTTTAATTTTTGAATTTCAAGTACGGTTCTATTTGTTTTCATGCTAAATACCACCTTTTGAATTTTTACTCTTCTTCAAACGATTCAAAGGCCTCAGCTAATCCAATGGCTTTCAAGTACTCATCCTCGATATGCCATGTGCAGTAAGGATCCGTAACCATGTGTAAATCGAGTTTCGTACAAGGGTTTGAAAAAGAACTCCATGCTTTCAAATTTTTGTTTTTCATTTCCTCTCGCAAGTCTGCTAAAATTTCAAGTTGATTTTCAGCTTCCTCTTGAAACCACTCGGCTTCCATAAAATCACCATCTCTTAAGGCAACCACAATCATATGCTTACAATATTCGAGGTAATAAACTACGCCCATTTCTTTTAATACGAGGTCTAAGGCAGCTTGATCGGTCTTGTAGCAAATAAGACCTTTACTACTCTTTTTAGGTTGCTTCACAAAGCCACTCTTCAAGTAACAATACCCTGGGTTATGATTATGCGTTGTTCCTACCTCTTCACTATCGATATAGGTAATGAAACCATCATGAGGGAGTTCACCGAATTCCTTCACCGTTGCAAACATGGCCATCTTGATTAATTCACTACTTAGCTGAGTAGATTCGTTCCTAAAAATGACATTTTCCCATGCATATCCATAAGAATCCTTACGCTTATACTTGCTCCGCCAACTCACCCAAACAGCTGTACAATCCGCATTTCGTAAAATGAGATTATCACCGGGCCGAGTCCAATGTGGACTACCTACTGTACCGTACTTTATACGGTTGTAATGCCGATCAGCTAACTTTCGGCAATCTTGATCTCCTTTGTATGAGACAATCCAAGAGCCGTATGTTCGGTCTGTCTGTACTTCAGCTAAATCAAGCATAGGTTGAATGTGCATCATAATTCCTCCCATTAGAAAGAGCAATTACCTCAACGTTCAAAGTAATTGCTCCGCTTCTTTTTCTATTCACAATCAGTTCCAAATAGTTTATTCCAACAATCTTCACATGTACCACTTATCAGCACTTCTCTAACCGATGCTTTTACGTGAGGGAACGCTACTTGTACGTGAGCTCCCTTTTTGTACAGCTGGACTTGTTCCTTTGTGACATTTGGAATGTCGATAATCTGATTGCAACATCTAGTGCTCACTTGAAATGTAATCGTTTTTTGAGTTGTTTTTACTCCCTTTGTCCTTATCATATATACCTCTCCCTTTATCAAATAGTTTTTATAAGAACGCTAATTGTTCTACTACTTTAGGTTTATTTAAAGACTTCTCTTCACGTTTTGGTTGTTCATCCATTAATTCCGTAAGCTTCAGGACATTTTTCGCACCTAAGCGGGATGCAATATTGACTATATTGGAATGGAGAATCTCAAATAGAATGCCAATCCGTTTTTTATAAAGGATAGATTCTCCACTAGATCCTGAACCCGCATATTGATCAATCACCACTTCACCAGGTAGGGTTATGGCTTCCAAAATCAGATTCCTTAGGCTCACTGGCTTTTCCGCTTGATGAATTCGTTCCTTTTTGCTTGGAGGCTGACAATCAAATTCTTTTATGTCTAATAGTGGTTCTTCCTCTTCACTGGTAAAGGCGGTCGGTAACATATAACTCGTACCGGACATTCTTGCATCCTTTTCACCTGATAAGATTTTTTTGGCATCAGGTCGTAGACTTCGTGCTTGCCTTCCTTTAGCAAAGAAACACACGTCCTCCACATTTTTTGATTTCCTTCCTGTATTGCTTACAACATTCCCTTTTTTCCATGGAATTTTTGTATAGTAATACAATCCTGCCTGTTCTGCCATCTTCTTTATTTGATAGAGATACTCAAAGTTAGAAGCATTTTCTTCGGGCAAAATTTCAACCAAAAAGTGACCTGGTTTTAAGACTCTCGCTTTTTCTTCAAAATCACTTAGTTCATAGCGAAAACAATCATAGTCACTTGTGAAATTCTGATTTCCACCTTTGTTAGACTTAGGATCTAGCCAAGGATGGTCTGAAATGATAGCATCCACGCTATTGTCCGAAAACAAACGCATTCCATCTTTACGACCATCCCCCTCAATGACCACGCAAGCCAATCCAATAAACGCCCCTAGCAATCTTTTTAAATAGTTTCCCAAGATTGTCATAGATTCGTCCTCGAATAGAGGATATCGGTTTGTCCTCAATGGCTTGCTGGATATCGGGTAGTGGCATTGGTTCACCTTTTGATGCTATAACCTCATAAATTCTCTCTGCTAATGTTTGATTCATTATTGTAACCTCTCCTTGTATTTAAAATAAGGGAAAACCTAAGCTCTCCCTTTCCCCCTAAACGAATACTTGTGTCGTTTTTAACTGTGTTAGAAGACGATTCACAACACGATATATCGTATAGTACATCTCATCTTCTGGTTCTCTAGGTAAATTTCCAGCTTGGTCTACGGAACAATCGATATGTGAAAAATGAAATGTATCATCCTTCATGTAACATTTGATAGGACCATAACTTCTCTCTTCGGTGATAAAAAGTTCGTATGTACCATATGGAATCAAACCTTTTTCATATAATGGATTTACAAGACAGAGTGCATCAAATTCTTCATGATCTTGCAACGGACCACCTATGCATTCACTAATCTGTTGTAGCCATTGCCAAATGAAAAAAACGTCCATCGCGGATTTAGTGAGTTGTATAGTTTCGTTAAATCGCACTTCAATCTCTCTTATTTTTTGTTCAGCTGTATCTCTCATTAAATAACCCTTATAGTAGTCTCGATATACAAGTACCATATCCATAAACTTCATGAATAAGGTGGAGGGATAATATTGAGCTCGTCGTTCTTCTTCCCAATCACGACTAAAATGTGACTTTATCCCTTCAACTGCCCATTGATGTGCTAGCTCTTTAAAATCGTGAAAGTTATCTACTTCAAAGATATTCTTTTGCATGTTAATACCTCCATTTACACATTAAAATAGTGTAGATTGCTTTCCTGGTGTGGAATAACAAACCTTTCCCTCAAAATGAACAATAGGTGCGTGTTCCACGATTTCTTTCGTTTCAGCATCTATAAAGTGTTCATTGGTATAAGGATTGTAATAAATGACTCGGCTCATTTCTTCAGTTCGAGGTTGATCTGCATGAACAAACTTCCCTCGCACAAAGGCATGAACCCGCTTCTTTTGTTCCTCCACTGTTTTTCGTCGTCCGGTCTGTTGCACAATAAATCGACAATCAGACAGTGTAACTTGATCAGCATGAGCTAATACTTTTCCACTCTTTGCCTCTCGAATGCTAAAACCACCATGATGTAGATTGCGATAACAATCCACCTGCATTCCGTTGGTTACCATTCTGTTTTTAAATGCTTCCATTCTCTCACTCTCCTGTTTTCATTAAAAAAGACCGAGAATATGTACAAGCGTACAATTTTCGGTCTCATCTCAAGGCAGAAGCCTTATTCATAATAAATTACTTTCTCTTGTGACTATGCAAAAAATACATTGATAGAAACAATGCTTGTAGCAATGACATATACAATGCAAAAGCCTAAATGCATAAGCCATCTGGAATTACCCTTCTTTCTTTCACTTTGCAAATATGCCCAATGATAGAAAAAGGCAACGAAGCAAAGAACAAACAGTAACTCAACAAGTTTCACACCTTCATCCTCCCTATTCGTTTAATTAAATAAAAAAAGCAGCCACGCGGAGTTTGATAAAAAAGAACAGACGAATGCCTGTGTCTTTAAAATCAGTCCACGGACTGCATTGTTTCATACATTAACCGCTAAATCCTGCATAGGATTTGCCAAGAAAAAAGAAAAGAATAAACTAACACCTTTATTATACTTTATTTTATTGATTTTAACTATGATAAATTACTATTTTTACCTTCAGTTTTGTTTATAATAAGGTTTTATTAACTATCATATTTGATGGAGCATCCTTTACTTTTGATACATTTTCAAACGAATATATAATGCCACTTGCAAGACATATGATAAAAGTACCGATAAGTACTCTCTTAAACATAATTTACCGCCCTTCTATGGAAGTGTTTTTTTGTATGTCCACTTAACCCATCGATGCTGTACTTGACTAATGTCACGTCACCAGTGTTCTGATGGTTCACAGTTCCACACAACAGAATTGAGTTCTTTCCATTAACTTCAGATAATATTTGAGTATCGATTGTTGTTATGTTTATAGTAGGTGTCACATTCGCTTTTTTAGCATATACAATATCTTGCCAGTCGTAAAACAAGTAATCTTAATTATCCTCCTCATAAACTATCCTCCTTTATGGCAATAATTTGTCTTGGTGGCCGCTTACCCCTTCGATTGAGTACTTGATTTGAAGTAAATCACCATTATCAGAATCTTGTACACTACCATTCAATTGAAGGTAGTTCTTTCCGCTGACCTCTGACAGTACTTGATTGTTAATAGTCGATAATATTATGGTAGGTTGTGCATTTTTTAGTTTCCTTTGAGAACAATATAACTATTGGTTGATGGAATTAATACATCTCCACTATAACCCCTATATATCATACTGGTTGTAGAACCACCTAGATTGTCATGTACAACAACTCAGTAATTATACATATTAAAATTTAAGTTAGTATCATTGATATATTCATTAAATGACCACTGGTACATATTTAAGTAATTCTGACCATTTAAATTAATGCTAGGATAGAAATTTAGAGCATAACTAGACCCACCATTAACATTCGGATAATCTAATAAGTACTCTTCCCACACTGTACTCGCTTCTACCTTCTTGACATGGTTATTATAAGAAAGTATTATAAAAACTCCAATCACCAACAAAATTAAAGATGTAATCTTATTAAACTTATTCATTACTCACCACCTATGGTAATACTTTACTTTGATAGCCCGTTGTGCCATCAATGCTGAATTTTACATTAATGGTGTCGCCAATATCTGTATCTAGTACATTACCATTCAATTGGAGTACATTTTTCCCGTTAACTTCTGATAAGATTTGATTATTAGAAGTTGTGAGATTGATAGTTGGTGTATTGTTTACTATCGAACCTTTAACATACCAATACCCATCCGAATGTTTTCCGTTATTAGGATAAGTTCCATCAACTCCTACAACATTAGACTGAACTAAAGTCCCTCTTCTTTCACCTGTACTAACACTTACTACCTTTTTATCAACATATATCCATCCACCAGAATTACCAGTTATTTTATAAAGAGTATTTTTGGAGAAGTTATTATCTACATAATAACTTCCAATGGGATACCACTGCATATTTGCGTAATCTCCACCTACTAAGGTTCCAGTTTCAATATACCTTCCTTGTACTGAGGCAAATGTGTAGCTAGAATATTTGTCGGAAGTCGTATAATTTGGATCACCTTCCATACCATCAAAGCCTCCGCCATTCATCCAACTACTTTCAGAATATATTTCATAGGATTGGACAGTGTATTTATTGTAATAATACTGTGTTCCAGCAGCATGAACATCCTTATCATTAATTGGAGTTACCTTAAGAACTCCAATCATAAAAAATATTAAACAAGTTTTCTTAAAAAAATTTTTCATTCACTATCATTCCTTTATGGCAATACTATATTTTGATAGCTGGCCAAACCATCAACGCTATATTTGATTAATAGACTATCACCACTGTTTTGATCCTTAACATTCCCGGTTAATTCAATCAAATTCTTTCCACTGATTTCTGAAAGAATTTGATTATTAGAGGTTGATAGAGATAATGTAGGTGCTGAATTTAAGTTAATTGTTCCTATTTCCGTAGCAACTACTTGGCTATAATTAGTACCATTTTGAGAAGTATATCCTCTACTTTCAAAATGAAAATTCAGACTACCATTTGATGTAGGAAACCATGTATTAGTATCGGGATACCATTCTGCCCACTTAGCTACTGAATTGTAGCTATTACCATTATTACCGGTGATTAAGGGTAAATAATTATTATTAAGTTTCGCAGTAAAAGTTGTGTTGAGGTAGGATTGAGAGCCTGCTCCGTAGGAACTGTAATTTAAAGTAACATACCCTGAAAATCTCACTTCGGTTACACCATTATCTACTCTCATATCAGTAATCTTTAAGTTGCCACTATATACTTGAGCTGAATGATTCCACGAATATTCGTTGTTCCATACCCCACTACTGGTTTTGTTAGCAGTTATTGTTATAGGTAATGAATTTACAGAAGTATAGGAAAATGCTTCAACATTTTTTATGTCAAAATATTTAGGCGTTATAATTACAACAGCTAACAATATAATAAAGATAGGTATTAATCTTTTTTTCATCTGTATCACCTTTCTTAAGCTATTAACCCTCATACCCTGTTTTAAGGCAATACCTTATTTTGATAGTTTACTAGACCGTCTATTGTGAATTTAACATTAATGCTGTCGCCAATATTTGAATCTAGAACACTACATTCAAATAGAGACCATTCTTTCCACTAACTTCCGATAGAATCGTATTGTTAGGTGTTAATAGATTGATTGATGGAGAAGTATTAAAAGTTAACACATATGGATCAGAGATAGTACCACTTCCACTTTCGACTTTTAAACCACTATGAAGTTGCATGATAACTCTAATCCCTTGTGAAACGTCACCAGAATCTACTGGGATTGAATCTCCACTAGAATTAGCAACGACATAGTAGTACGGATTATGATCTCTATAAGATGTCCACCAATAATAAGGATATTGTGATGAATTGATTTTTTTTAACTCAGTAGGAAGCCAAGACGTATAATTTGCATCTGGAATAAAGGAATTAATTACTGCTCCTGAATTACTAAAATTATTTTTAAAGTTTGTCCCTACACTAATGGCTGTATTTCGTGAACCCTCTCCAACGATATCTGTGAATACTTCCGTACCTTGATAAAACCTTGCAGTAATCCATTCATTAGTATTGTTTTTAATTTTTATGTAGTCTAACTGTTGTAAACTTGCTATTGGCGTTCCAATAGGAGCTCCAATGGCATTCGCAGTTTCAATATTTGTAAACCTACAAGCTAATAGAATTAACCCAAGCAATAATATGAAGCTGCTGAAAATTTTCTTGTTTTTCTTCACCTACTCACCACCTATGGCAATACTTTGTTTTGATGCGTTGGCAATCCATCAAGAGAATAACGGATATTAATTTGATCTCCCGCATCTGAATCAAGAAATGTCCCTTGTAATTGAAGGGCATTTCTTCCGTTTACCTCTGATAGAATTTGATTGTTACTTGTTGTCAGATTTAAAGTAGGAAATCTGTTTTTCTTTAATCGTTGTACGGTTACCTGTGTATTCTTAACAAAATAGTTTCCTGATGGAAGTACTTCGTCAAACATCATCCACTTTTCTCTATCATAATCAGGATTTTCTCTCCCGCTAACTTGATAGATCATTCCTACTACGGGTCCCCAAGGTCCTCCACTTTCTTCTCTGAATTGAGTGTAAACTGGTTCCCCGGAGGACCATGTAACTCTATATCTGTACCAATATTGGTCAGTATTAATAGGGAAATTGACATCTGGATTATACGTTCCAACCGTTTCCCATGTGTTACTCTTTTTTAGTCTTTGAATAGATATGGTTTGGTGAACAGACCAATAATTCGTTGAAGGTAGGTTTTCATCAATCATCATCCATTTATCTCTATTTGATGATGTATTTTCATAAGAGCCAATATTATAGATGGACCTATGTGTATTTCCCAAATCATCGTAAATATTAGTCGTTTTGACATCATATACATGTGTATCATCTGTAATTCTGAATCGATACCAATATTCATTCGTATCAAGAGCAAATTTGACATTTGGAGCATAATCATCTATGTATTCCCAATCCGAAGCACTTGCATTAACATTATTAAGTTGGATGTTAGCTATTTGAATAAAAAGACCTATTATGATGATTAGAGCACATAGAATCTTTCCTCTCCTATTCATAAAAATTTCACTCCTCACGGTAATTCCTTATTTTGATATCCACTAAGCCCATCAATTGTAATCTTGACTATTACGTTATCACCTACATTGTTATCTTTTATCTCTCCACTTAGTTCGAGAGTGTTCCTTCCTTCTACATTAGAAAGAATTAAATCGTTTGAGGGATTAGTAAGGTTGATAACAGGATCATCGTTATTATTCACTAGTACCGTAGTAGTGATTGGTGTCATAGCTTGGGTGTAGGAGTCACCTTTGGTTCGGACGTAGATCGTTTTCCTTCCATTGGTGGTCATAGTCGTATCCATTTCTACTTCCAATAAGTCATATTGAGAATTTAATGGACTATTATTTGTAATTATTCCGTTATGCCAGGTTGTATTATCGAAGCTATATTCAATGTTATAAACGTCTTGATCATCAATCATATGTTTTAGTTTTAAGACAACTTTATTGGCAGAGTCAGGTAAAGGTGTTTCATATAAGCTTACAGCTCCTGAACGCACTTGACCGTACCTCGGTCCTACAATATAGATATACATGGTATCATCTCTCGCTTGGGAAACTTGATAATTAAATTGTACGAGTTGACCTGCCTCTAGATATACACTACTACCATAATATTCTTGTTCGTAATTAAGGGGAGGACCATCATAAACCCATGTACCAATATTTAAAATATGAGCATAAGAAGGAGATGTCGTCCAAATCTGACCTACTCCCACATTCATAGTCCCTCCATATCTACTTAGACGACCAACACCAGAGTAATAACCACTTATCGGAACGGTAAAAGCAGAGGAACCACTTTCAGCACATGTACCTTTAGTAACACAGTTTACACTTTGATAAAAAGGGGTATTTTGATAGTAACTAACATAATCTAAATCTGGTGTTGCTGCCGATACTTCTTGAAAGTAAATTAAAACTCCCCCGATTAGAAGACATATGGACATCATTGTTCGTAGTAAAAATTTCATATATTTTCCCCCCTCTAAAATTCACTCTTATTTTAAAGAAAAGATTAAAATTGTTTGAATCTTTTCTTTAAAATAAGAGAAAAGATTCATATTAATACAAAGCCATCAATATGAATCTTTTTCTCAAGTTTACTTATTTACTGGAAAGTCATTTCTTAACTCGGAAAGTGTAAGGGTTTCATATAGAACCTTAGTCATTTGTGAACGTGTTAAGGACTCGTTCGGGCCAAATGTTCCGTCTGGTTTCCCTGACATAATACCTAGATTGAACAACATTTCCACATCATTTACTGCCCATTCTCCAATGTGTTGATGATCTTTAAACGAATTTTCAACGGATGAAGCTGCGTACATTTCTTGATTAAAACCAAGATACGTTAAGGTTCTAGCAAACATAGACGCTGCTTGAGTACGATTCACTGCTGCATTTGGCGCAAACGTGCCATTTGCTTTTCCTCGAACAATTCCTTCATCTGCTGCAGACATGAGTTCATTTACAAACCATTCTTCTCCTAAAACATCTTTGAATCGTCCATCGTATGCTTTGTTTACTAAGTCTAAGCTACGAGTTAGTAAAACTGCTAATTGTACACGAGACGTTGTTTCATTCGGACCAAATGTTCCATCTTGTCTTCCTTGTACAATAAAACGAGAAGCTAGATCTTCAATCTGATCTTTGTTCCATACCTTTTCGATATCTGAGAAGGTTGCATGGTTTTGAATAGTTGTAAACGTACCTGGTCTCTTCGCTTTTATTTTGATTTTGTTGTCCCCCACATAGAGGAATGGTATAGAACTGTAACTCTTATTCTCTGAAATTCTTGTTGCAACTGGATACTTATCCTTATACGGTGTGTGAATAACTTCTAGCTCAATATAGTCGCGCAAATGGTCAACATCACGTTTTCCAAGCTTACTTTCTGCCCATATCCCGACTGTATATTCAGGACTTAATGCCTTTGGTTTCGTACTTGGTTTAAACGTAATTTCGAATACAAGAGAGTGTCTATCTAATTCACTAGAGAGCTTATTAAAATCAATGCTATGGAATGGAATCGAAACATTTACATCCTTTAATTTCAGGACAACTTTTAAGTTACTATCCGTTTCTTTTTTCAGCATTTCTACTTGTTCTGGTGTGAAGACTACTCGGTAGCCATCTACAATTTCTTCAAGATACTTAGCATTTAACACTAATTCTTTCATCTTTGGTGTGCGGTTTTGTTTAATAATGTTTTCTAAGTTATCTTGTCTCAACTGAATAACAGCGATTTTTTTACCTTTTTCGTCAGTAAACGTAATTTCATCCTCTGTAATATTAACAATCACTCGTCCTGCTATATCATCAGGAATAGTTAGATTAAACCCAACAGGATCACTCCTTTTACCATCCTTCATCTCAAGTGTTAGTTCGTAATAATACGTTTCACCTGGTCTAACCCCTTTGTCATCGTAATAAGGGTTATTCCCTTTATAGATGTTTTCATGATTACGGTCTAGGTGGTATTCCTTCACGTTAGGAACGGGTTGCCAGATAATACTTACGTGTTCTTTCGAAATTACTTTAGAATTCTCTTCTTCTTTAAACGAAGGAGGCGTTACCTTCTCCTCAACTTTTGGTTGAGATGGTGTCGGACTCGGACTAGGGATCGGGCTTGGTGCTGGCGGTGGAGGTGGTGTATCGGTAGTCGCAGTTAGCGTTGTTACCGTACTCGTAACTCCTGTACTGTTTTCGGCCCAGACATTAAATGTATAGTTTGTGCTAGGGTTTAACCCTGTTACTTGAAATTGTGCGTTTTTCCCTCTATAAATCTCTGTGTTGGATTGATCTTCAATGACAATGACATCGTTACCTGTTTGTGTCCATGTAATCGTGATAGTGTCTGTTGTCTTAGGACCAACCGCAAAATTCATAGATTCAGATGGTAACGTTTCAAATCTTGGTGCGACAACCGCCTCTGAGTTTCCGCCTTCATTAAAGGATATGACCTTAATGTCACCATACTCCGTTGCTGTGTCTAAACCTGTTAAAGTCACTGTATCACCTGTCGTGACAGTCGTTAACAAGGTGTTACCATTATAGACTCCATAGCCATCACTTCCGGCTACTAAATCCCACTTTAAACCAACCGTTGTAGAAGTTGGAGCAGTTGAGATGACTAAATTTGTAACTGGATCTGTGATTGTATTAACGGTTATCGGTAATCTAGCACTCTCGCCTTCCGCACTATTTGTTGAAATTTCATAGAGATAAGCTGTCCCTGCATTAAGTCCTGTGTCTACAAAATCTGTATCACTTAATAACGGTCTAGCAATCTCAACACCATCTCGATATAGGATATACTCTATTCCATCCGTCACATTCGTTTGTGTAAGGTCAAACTTTACACTATTTTTTGTTACTTCAAGAATTGGTAAATCGTCAGGTGCTTTAGGCAAAGTCTTTTCTGTAAATTGCTGTACGGTACTCTTAATACCTGCGCTATTTTCTGCCCAAATATCAATACTATAAGTGGTTGATGGTGACAATCCTGTAATTTGAAAAGTAGGATCTTGACCACGATAGACTTCTGCCCCATCAACTTCAATTACAAATACATCGTTACCTGTAATAGACCATCCTAAATCAATCGTCTCATCGCCTTTGAATAGTACCGAAGGACTGAATGTTTCAGAAGGTAAGGTTTCAAAGGTTGGAAGTGCAATTTCTGCTCCCTCACCCGATGCATTGTATGGACGAATCGTCACATTATCATAGATTGTTGCTGTTAATAGCCCTGTTAAAGTAACCGTGTTCGTCGGAATATCGTCAACTAGATTTCCATCAATATAGATTCTGTATCCGTCCGATCCTGGGGTAGGGTCCCAATCATATGTTACGCCTGTTGGTGTCGGTTGACCGTCTAAAACAGGGTTCGATACAGCAGATGGAAGAGTTAGTACAGCAATGGAACGTGCTGGACCTTGACCACTTGCATTTTCCACGAAAATATCATAATTATAATTTGTTCCACCTGTTAATAAAGTGTCTGTGAATGTAGGTGTATCCACTGGTACTCTTCCCACCTCTGCTCCATCACGCATGATCACAAATTCAGTTCCTCTTGCAATGCCTGAACTTGATAAATCAAACTCTACTTCGGTCTCAGAAATCGTAGTTGGAATGATGGATGGTTGCTTTGGTTTAGTCAGAATTGTTACATCTGTTCCATTACTTACAATGTCATTTGCATTTTCAGCAAAGATCGTAAATTGATAGTTAGAAGCATCATCTAAACCAGTAATGGTCGCATAATTGTTTGTTCCTCGATACAATTCTGAACCATCTTGTGCTTCAATTACGTATTCGTCGGCACCATTCACAATATCAAACGTGATATCAGCCTCAAATGTATCAGGTGTTGCTACTACATTTGTTGGTGCTAACGTTTGGGTAATCCATGAGAATGCTGTCTTTGTACTTTGCCCTGTTGGATTTACCGCTCGGACAGTTATGTTGTAACCTGTACCAGCTGTAAGCCCTGTAAGGCTAGCATTATTTGATTGAACGGTTGCAACATCTAGACCTTCAAGCTCGACAATGTAGTCGGTAACTGTTGGTATGCTGTCCCAAGTGATATCAAGAGTTGTCTCACTATGAGAAGTCATAGCCACGTTATTCGGCTGATAAGGTTTTGTAAGGAATGTAGAAGATGTAATTCCACTGAATCCTGAACCGTTACCCGCTCTTACATCAACTGTATAGTTTTGAGCTCCAGTTAATCCTGTAACATTTAGAGAAGTACCACCTACGGTTTGTGTTGTTCCGTTGACAGAAATTTCGTACTGGCTTGCTCCAGGCATGGAATCCCATGAGATTGTTGACGTCGATTCTTCTATGGAAGAAACCGTTAAACCTGTTACATCGGCTGGTATTGTTAAGAAACTAGTCGTTGCCGGAGTTCCACTTCCACTTGCATTTTCTGCATAAACTTCAATGTTTTGTATTGAACCTTCTGTTAATCCGTTTAGGGTTGTTGAAGTTGAGCTACCACTATATGCCTGAATTCCTCCAACTTCGACAATGTAATTTGTCGCACTTGGTACACCATTCCAAGAAAGATCGGCTGTTGTTTGTGTTACGTTAGAGTGTGTTAAGCCTGTTACTTGCGAAGGTAACGTAAGAACGTTTAAGGAGCTGTACTCCCCTACTCCTGTTGCATTTTCAGCTGCAACTTCATAGGTGTAATTCGTTCCACCAGTTAGACCCAAATCTGAGAAGCTAGTACTATTTGAATTCATGATCTCAACGGCATCTCGATTTAATAGATAATTGATGGCTGATGGAACACTATTCCAAACTAAATCCACCTCAGTTTCATGGATTGTAACCGAAGTAAATCCTGTTGGATTTGCTGGTAAGGTTAAGTATTGCTGACTCTTAAAGGGCCCGTTACCACTTAAGTTTATCGCACTAACTAATACAGTATATCTTGTTCCTGGTTCTAGGTTTGGTATTCTTTGAGATGTTGCGCCTCCAGTTAGCTCTCTATATACTGCAGGAGAGATAGCGGGAGGACCTTTATGGATGCTTATTTCATAGTCAGTTGCACTATGCACCGGATCCCAACTAATATCTATTGTTGATGCCGATACCGAACTTATATTTACGTTTTCTGGTGCTGAAGGTACAGTTAGAATTGAAATTTGTGATGTGCTGCTTGTTCCTACATGATTATTTGCTTTTATGGTAAAGTCATAATTTGTTCCACCGGTCAGACCACCAAAGATAAAATAGTCTGTTGGATGTGAAACAGTACTAGATGTACCTAGAGTTACATTCTCAAGCGTATAGGTGTATCCATTTGTGTAACCTCCAACTAAGTCCCAATTCACTTCAACGCTTATATCATGATTAGAGAGGGTTCTAAAGTTAGTTGGTGCTTGTGGTAAATTTTGTAGTTGATACACATTGGAAACTGTCTGTACCGTATTCCCTGCATTATCCTTTAATAGTGCATGAATATAATATTCTCCTTCTGAAGGAAGGGTGACAGTTTCGATCATATTCGTTGCTGTATCCCATGTAGCAGGTGGAGTCGTACTTGTCGTTACTTTATACTTTCTTTCATTTACATCAACACCCGATAATGAATCACTAAATGTGATATCAACCGAGATAGAAGGTGTCGTCCACGGCTGTCCATTAGGACTAATTGAGATGACAGGATTTCCATTGTCATGTCGTAAAGTTTTGCTTACTACCGCTGATTCATTTCCACCTTGGTCAACGGATTTAGCAAAGATCGTTGTTGCTTGATTGGCTGGTACAGAACCCGCTAGAGGAGTGCTTCCATTTTGGAAAGAACTTTCTGTCCAAGTAGCACCATTGTCTAGTGAGAACATATACTTTAATTGAGTAATAGCATCTGTACTCCCGCTAACTGTAAAATTAGTGGAACTGTTTTGCCAGTTCTCCGTTGCGAGATTGATAGTCGGTGCAGAAGGTGGTGTTTTATCTACAGTAAATGTTCTAACTTGTTGAGTAGATACCCCCCCTTTATTGTCCTCTGCCCAGATTCTGATAGTATGATAGCCTTCTGGAATGCTAGAATCGATGGGTAAGTTGTAAGAAAACGGTTGATTTGTCCCATTTGCGGTTATAGCTGCTTCTGTTTTTTTGTAAAATAGATCGCTAGGTTGATAGAGAAAGTTAACAGCTACGAGTAAAAAACAAATTGTGATTTTTAGAGCTTTTCCGACCATTATTTACTCAATTCCTCCTTATTCATTTTTATTAGCAAGTGATAATAAATAACGAACACCTCCTGAGAAACGCAAAAAACCCCAGAGAAAGCCTATTTTAAGAAACTTAATAGACTCACTCTGGGGTATTCCCATCTCGTGATATATAATATTTGGTTATTTCTACCTATTTATTATACAAAATATTACGTAAAGTAACAATCCTTTTTTTAAATTTCTAATTCGGACTTGGTTTCTTTCGCAATATAATGTAGATATGACTTAAGAGGATAATGAACCAAACTCTCATTTTGAGCAAATTCTATCCCGTTCTTCTTTAGCAAAGTGATGAGCTCTTGAAAGGTCATCTCCTTACGCTTGATCTTGTTGAAATGTGTGAGAACAAGTTCCTTCCACACAAGAGGACTTCCCTTAATATAGGATTCCCCTTCTACATGATGATGTAAGATTCTTTCCTTCATTTTCTCTCGTTTTATTCGCTTAAGCTTTTCTTCTGCTGTTTCATAGGTTTCGACCTTAGAAGCATTACTTCTTCTACCTGGAGTTCCCCATTGACGTTCAACTCGGTCCTCCATCTCTTGTATTTGTTTATAGCGTTCTTCTTGAGTTTCTTCAAGTGATTTTGAGGATTGCGACAGTCTATCCCTTTTTGTCTCAAGATAGTCACGATACGCCTCCTCGTTTTTTTGCCTTATTTCTTCTCGTTCTTTCCGCCTAGCTTCTTCTAGTTTTTCATTCTTCTCTCTTTCAGCAGCTTCAATTTGTTCTTGTCGGACTAAGTATCGAATGTGTTCAGTCGTATCCATTTGAAGCTGTGTTTCATTTTCTCCATATAACTTAAATTCCATTTCTTCAAGTTCAATGGTAAGGGCTCGTTCTATCGGAATACGTATAGGTGCTGTAAGAAGTCTTGCGTTTTTAAAGTCTTGTTGAAGTAATCGAATAATAACAGCTTCTCTCTTAGTAGGATTCAAGTACGTTAAGCTGGTTGTGTCAGTATGAAAGTTTTCTTTGAGTAGGAAGAAGTGTTCCGATAATTCTTTTGGTAAGCCTTCTATATATCGTTTCCAGTGAAGATCATGTGCAGATGTCCGACTAGCTGATACTTCCGACGTAACTAGAGTGGTAAATAAGTGTCCTGGCTTATAAGCAAGCCAATCTTCATCGATAAAGAAAATGGGTTTGAACCCGTTTTGTGTATAGATGTTTTTACGTTGGCTAACATTTTTAGAATAGGCAGGGTTACTTCGTAGTCCTGTTAAATAATCAATGGCCCACGTTTCCCCATTACTATGTGTAATGATGTAGTCTGGAACAATAGAAAGAGTGGATTTATAGTGATATCCTTCTTCTATATTTATATGGAGAGGTTTTGCTTGACCTTCTAAAATCGTTCGTATAATGGTTTTACCCAAAGCGTGTTTCTTCGGTACTTCATGAGTACCAATTTTTCTCTCATACTTTCGGTAATTCTCACTATACGAACATTCTGATTGATCCCAGTGGCGAAAATAGAAGGTACGTTCCATCGGGAGAACCATCTCAACAGGGCTATTACAACATAAACAATGAAATGCTTGTTTCTTGGAGAAGGTTCGATAATCATTTTCAAGCTTTTCCTTTATCGCGCTCCGATCAAAACCGTCTTCTTCATATATTAAACGCTGTTCCTCAATGTTAATCTGTTTATTGTGTAAGATAGCGATGTTCAAGTATACTCCTCCCATTCTTTAAAAGGATAAAATTACGTAGTTTATCTAAGTGATAGGTTTTAATCTGAATAAAAGTTATTTACGGTCTTGTGATAAAGTTTTGGGTGAAATATGGCCATGTCCATTGCTCTTTTTCACCAAAATAAATGCCTACTCCAAGCCCCTCGTATATACCTCGCAGCATATTTTTTCGGTGTCCCGAGGAATTCATCCATGCTTCAATGACAAAGAGTGAATTGTAGTAACCAACGGCAATATTCTCTCCCACAGCACTAAATGGAATGTTAGCATTATCAATTCGGTGTGCAGGTGCTAGACCTTCCAAATTAATATGCTCAAAGTAATCCTTGATTGCCATATCTTTACTATGAGCACGAGCGACTTCCGCTACTTCTTCATCCCACTGTAATGTATGAAGGTTATGCTGCTTTCGGTAACTATTTGTCAGGTCAAATACCTGGTATTCATAGGATCGGTATAAGTCATCGGTTATGGTGCCGAAATGACCATTACGACCTTCTTCAATGTCTTTTCTAGCCAATAATAGAGATGTTAATGTATTGTCTTCATGTACATCATAGAAAAAGGTGATAAACGTGTCTTTCTCTAAAAATACATCATAATCACGTTCAGGATATAGTTCATCGTAACTGTCTCCTCTATGAATAGTTGATAAAGGTTCTGTTTCCATTGTAGCCCTAACCTCTGTCTGATTGGTCTGTAAGGAGATTCCATTTTTTGATTTGATTAAGTCTTGATTAGTATAAAGAAGGGCAACCTTATCCTGTCCGTCATATCCAACCATAAGAAAGTTTTCGTAATCATTTTGATAATAGGTGTACCATTTAAGACCATATTCATTGTCTGTAATTCGCTTAGGCTCTCCTAGCTGTTCTTCAACGAAAGATCGCTCATCGTTGATTTGAATCCCATTGATGACATAGACGTTTTGTGAACTGTTCTTATTTTCTTCCTCTATTACTTCATTACTCGTTACTATTTTTAGTGTTTTGTCTGTAAGTTCACTTTCAAGAAAGCGATACAAAAACACGACTCCTTGAGCTCTAGTTAGGGTTTCATTTGGTTTATAAGATTCATAGGTTAAAGGATAATGACCATTTGCATCAGCGTAACCTGTCGATAATTTATGTTCATATAACCATTGAACTGCAGCTTCTTCTGTCATTTCTGTTCCCGTAATACCTTCCGCTAATAGTAAAGCTGTGTCTCCACGTCTGATAGCTTGATCAAACTTTGAGGGATGATTGGATACACTTAATTGGTACTGATTGGCTAGTATGTATTGAGGAGTTGCCCAGTGTCCTAGATGACTAGAAAGGTCAATCATTTCCTGTAATTCTCCTGGAACAAAGTATCTTAAGTACATGGTGATGTATTGAGCTTCGGATAATTTGTTAAACGGTTTTAATAGATTTTCTTCCGAATAACCTTTCATGATCCCCTGTTCAACTGCCCATTTCACACCTTCTGACCAATACTGATTGTCTTGATAGTCCGTATAGTCGGTTGCATATAGTGGTGAGGCTTTTACTGTGGTTGTTATATGTAATGTTATTAATAGGACAATTAATCCCAAGAATATCTTTTTCATAGGTTACTCTCCTCCCAATGGATGTTGAAACATAAGGTTACAATACTACTGTGCTATTCAAATTTAACTTAATCTCTGCATCTCTTATATAAGTATCATTCATCCATTTCAGTGCCAGGTCAATGCTTGTAAACTGTTTGTCATTTATATATTCCCCGGACCGTTTAAACACCCAAATGATGGGTTTCCTTAAAAATCTGTTGATGATGTACACTTCGTAATTAGTATCTTTGGGTCTATCGATAATATAGCCTCTTTTATTTTTATTGATATTTATTGATGCTATCATTTGGGGAATTGTTCTGGAAATCGGTAAGGGAATAGTTTGCCCTTGACTTAATATTTGTACGTCATATACTCGTTCAAGGAATAGTTTTTGTTCAAGAATAGTAATAGTCGTCTCAAATTTCATCTAGGTATCTCTCCTCTTTGTCTGTATTATATTTAGGGTAGTTCGTTCTTATAATCTCAATCAGGAACTATGTACCTATTAGTTGGTTATTTATCGTTTGGTTCTTCAACAGGATTGTTCTTTAGATATGTTTCTGCCATTCCATTTAAGAAACATCTATAACAAATTTGTAGTTTATGTTCCTTAGTACCCGTAATCGCAAGAAAATCCGATTCACAACTCTTGCATTCAAGACTAACTGTTTTACTCATATTTCCCCTTCTTCCCCTTTATTTACTAGGCTTACTCTCAACAACGCAATATTGGGTTCACGTTAAGAAAGATTAATTTACACAATAAATGGACAGTAGAATCGTTTTAATCTTTAAGTCTACTTCTCTTTGCCTTGAATTTATCAGCAATAGTTATACCAATCGATATAGATACTGTCCCTATAAAAAGTATTTGAAACATTGGCATTTGAATTAATATAGCTAATAATTTTGCTGGATCTTGTTCGGTCAATATCGCAAAGAGAAAAATGGTTATTAATCCAATTCCACCTAATTTATACAACAAAATATATCACTTCCTTTCGTATTATAAGGTTAGCCAGAATGCTAAATATTTCTGGTTGACCTTTTTTTATATGGTCTTATTATAGCAGGAGCCAGGGTAGAACGTCCGCCCCCGTGGGACTTAGATCCCGTCAACTAAACCGTTCACCCCCTACTGTAGAAACATGTTTGAGGCTGGTTGGGACTGTCATGAGATCTCGTATAACAAGCGAAGCTATGATACTACTAGGAGGAATTAGGGGTTACTGGCAAATTAAACACTAGGAGGAGATTTATAATGAATCCAGTCGTTGGTCTGGATGTGTCAAAAGGAGAAAGTGATGTTCAGGCATTTTTAGACAAGGGAAAACCTTACCTCAAAAGCTTTAGTATCAAGCATGATCTTGATGGGTTAAAATCTTTACTTGAATTTCTGAAAGGTTTAAAAGATAAAACAGGTTTACAACCTTCGGTAGTATTAGAAGCTACGGGACATTACCATACACCAGTAGTTCAGTTTCTAGAGGAACATCAGTATTTATTAATCATCGTTAATCCTTTGATTTCTCATAGAGCCAAAAGTTCCAGTTTGCGAAAAGTAAAAACAGATGCCATTGATGCCTATCGTCTTTGTGAGCTTTACTACAAGGAGGATTTAGAGCCTTATAAGAAGCGAGGAATTCAACTCTTAAACCTTCGTAATCTAACAAGGCAACATGAGAATATAACAGGGATGTATGTTCAAACCAAGTTACAATTTCAAGCTGTGCTAGATCAAATATTCCCTGAATACAGAGGCGTTTTTGGTGACTTATATTCAGTTGTGTCTTTGCGAATTCTAGAAGAGTATCCAGCATCAGAAGATATTTTATCGGTTAGTGAAGTAGAGCTGGCTAATAGAATAAAGGAACTCTGTAAAAGTCGGTCAAAAAGATGGGGAGAAGAACAGTCTCAAAAACTAAGGGCAGCAGCTGCACGAAATCCATTTCAAAAGACACTATATCAAAGTCATTTAATGAGTCTTAGTATGTATATAACTATGCTTCTACAATACAAAGAGCATCTATCTGAGTTGGACGCTGAGATAGATACCCTCGCTAAAGATATTGAAGAATATAAGACTATCCAATCTATCCCTGGTATTGGAGAAAAGATCGCTGCAACAATCATCTCTGAAATTGGTGAAATAGATCGGTTTAATCACCCAAAAAAGCTTGTCGCATTCGCTGGAGTAGATCCAGAGGTTTTTGAGTCAGGGAAATTTAAGGCTACTCTCGTTCGTATAACAAAACGTGGTTCAAGTAGATTACGGCATGCCTTATATATGGCTGTTCGTTCAGGAATTCGTGATTGTCGCAAGCAGAAAACAACTGATGAAATAATCCCAAGAAATAAAAGATTAAGAGCGTTCTATATAAAAAGCGTGAAGAAGGCAAACTATATAAAGTAACCGTTATTGCTTGTGTAAATAAGCTCTTACATTGGATTTATGCTTTATTAAAAAACAGAACTACTTTCCAAGATATAGCCTAATTAAGATTTTTAACTAAATGAGACAAAACCTTCCAATGTTTAGTTAATGGAAGGTTATTTGGCATCCTTATTTTTAGTATATCACGGTAAAAATTATATTTTTATTGAAAAATATTGACAAACTATTAGCTGGTTTACTTTAAGAGCAAATTATTTATTATATTAACCTTAGATGAAGGTAAATATATATGAAATTACTTAATAAAGACTCTAATAAATGGAGTGTTATAAGAGTTACTTTTATAGTCACCATTTAATAATAGTTGTTTTTCAGAATATTGAAGATCTATGGATGGAATTGATTCGAGTAAATGAATATATCCAGTTGAAAGTTCAAACATTTTTAATTGAGTATTACTAGGTACAATTTCAGCATAGGAATAGGCGTTCTTAAGTATCTTGTTCTTTGATTCTACAATATGAATATATCCATTTGATGTAGATTTATATTGTGAATTTTTATATTGTGGCGCTTCTCCAATAAAGTTTACTCTTGAGAAAATAGATTGATAATCGATAATCATACTATCACTTACTAATAACCCAAAAATGTCTGTAAATTGTTCTTTCGGTGGTTCAATCCACTCAAATGATGAGATAACTGCATATGTATCCGAAAAGTTAAGTCTACTAATTGAAGTTGATATTTCAAGCAGGCCAGAGTTGTTAAAATGTTGACTATTTGAACAGACTAATCTACTTTCAATGCAATCATAATACAAACCTGGGTTTATTTTTTTGTTTAATTGTTCATTATACTCCTCTTCGGTCCCTTCTACTAGCATTAACTCATTTTTAATTAATTGTAGTTTATATAATTCTCTTTTTGTGCCTAATAAAACACCTTGTTTATTAGAAAACAGATTATATTCTTGTAAAGTAAAATCCTTAATCTGTTGTTTAGTAAAACCAATGGAAATAAAATTTAATATGTCCTTGTTTAAAACAGTTTCATTTCCTAAATTGTTATCTTGGAATGCAAGTGTAGTCTCTTCATTATATTTTTCTGCCATATGGTTAAATTCTTCGCTCGAAAACCCTTGAAAGTTTATTGATTTTATAGGTGTCTCATCGTGAATAGGTATATCATTTTGGCAGCCTGATAAAATACAAATTCCAATTAATAATAATACATATAAAGTATCATACTTTAATCTAATTGATATAGATACCATATTCTTTTCTCCTTAAATGGGAAAATGTAATAGCTTAGAGAGTACTATTCTCTCTAAGCTATATATTATTATACTATCTTGAAAAGGAAACAGCAGCATTAGGAGCTGTATTATCCTTTGTTGTATTATTGATGGCAAGTGCAACTGAATATGGGTAAGCAACTTCAAAACCGTATTCCCAAGATGTAGATACATGTGTATAATTTCCATATGCTGAAGATGCAGTATCATAAGTATTTTGCCAATAAAAATCAGCAAAAGTATATCCAGAATCCGAATATGCTTGAGTCCAATTTCCATTATACTGATACCATTCGGGGTGCATGTTAAATTTGTGATAATATCCTACTCCGTCACTCCTATCGGCTGCACCAAAATACGTGGTTTTTGATGTAGCATGATTTCCGTAAGTATCTTTATAGTTAGTTTGGTAACTTCCAAATGTTGTAGAATACTCAACTATTACGTTTTCTTTATGACCTGTTCCAAATACATCTGTATGTCGATCTGTTGGCATGGTTAACCATTCAAAATCTGTTATAATAGAATATTTAGAAGAATGTGTTACAGATACTGTTAATAAAATCCAGCCTTCAGATGAGTTTTCCCCACTACACGTTGTATCAGGGTCACAAAGAGATGCACTAACCTCATTAACTTCTACTTGGTTAATTAAATATTCTTCGTATGCCTCTTTAGTACTTTCTATATATTCTCCTGTTTCTCCATCAACTTTAACATAAGTAACACCAACATTTATTAATTCAGCATTTTTTCTGTCTTTTACATTTTCCCAATCAGTTAGGGTAAAGGAAGCAATTCTCTTCTTAGTAAACCCTAAGTTTGCAAGCTGTAAAATATCATTATTTTTTAGCTTTAATTTTGCAAAATCTTTATCTTTGAAGTGAATTTTACTATTTTCATGATGTTTTTCCTTAATTTCTTTAATATCTTCCTTACTAAATCCAAGTAATTCATACATTTCGCTTTTACTTAATTTCTTTTCTTCAGCAAATATTACTTGTCCAAATGACGAAAGAATTAATAGAGTAATAGTCAATACAGTTATTATTTTTTTTATCTTAAACATTTAATTTCCCCTTCTCAATTGTTATTAAATTTACATGTAAAAAAGTCTGAGTACTCTTAATAACAATATCACACAGCAGTGATTTCTAATATTGGGAAAATTTCTGCTCTATTTTCAAGCCTCCGCATTAAAAAATATTGATTATCTTTAAATACTATCTAGAAATTAATACAGTCAAAAACAATCAAATCATATAAAAAATTTTTAAAAGCACTTTGATTTCGCGTTATTTTAATAATTACCACATTATCACCATGTTTTTTTAGAGCGGGATTATACAGCAATATAAATATTTTAAATTTTCCCAACATCTTGGTTACTTTAATATAGATTCAAAAAGATAGGAGATTTCTTTTTGATGCATTTTCGAGGCAATTATTAAACCTCACTTTTGGTGGAGTAAGTTTACTCGCTTCCCCAACCTATTTTTTCATCTAAGTCATAATAAACGGTTTTAATATCATCGTCATTTACCCATACATTTACTGCTATACGTGACGTACATCTTTTTCCTTCGCTATATCTAACTGATTCTATACTATCAACTATAAAATGAGTATTTTCGCAATTAACAGCATCTTGTTCATTTTGATAACCTTTATTACATTTATCGCAAAACCAAGTAGTTATGGATTTAGGCATGTTAAATCTTCCTTTCGAAAAGCGACGTATATTCTAACCCTGTTCCTACTTTTTTTAATGCATGTTCCCCACTGCTATATAGTGCCTTATTCTCCATTGACCGCCAAATTTCATTTCATAATGAAGAATCATCTCTTTTTGGTCGTAAAAGATACCCTCACAACTGTCATAAAATCTATTGATATAATGGAGGATGAAATGACCATTTTTTCGTCCTTTACGCTCTATTCGCACAAGAGCAATTAAAGGTAATTGATATGCTTTTCGATTATCCACAAACTTTATATCGCTTGTTTCATAATTATATGATTTAAGAATCTTCCTAACATCATCCAACGTTGAAGTCGAATTATGTCCATACTTCTCTACAATTTCCGTTAATGACCTCTTCGTTATCATTGCCACACAACATTGACCACAACATTTTTCATTAGGATTTTGCTCAATTAAATCTTCATTAAATCACCCTTTTTATTACTACGCTTTTTAGGTCTCCCCCGATACATTAGCTTTTTTCATCGCGCCTCTTTACCTTTTCTATTATCTTATCAATTTTCTTTTTATTGATATAAACACCAACTGGCGTCATAGCTTTCGTAATCCTCCATTGAAGAAACTCAATTTCTTCTTTTTCTTCATCTGTCAGTAAATCACGGACTGTCGCACTCTCATTTGTGTCTTGAGGGTTATTAGATTCCATTGATTTCTTTTTCATTGATAGGATAGAAGGGTTTTCTTTATAATATCGAGCTTTCGCCGTAGCAATAATACGCCCCATTTCTTCGTAACAAGAATAAGTTGCTTTTTCGTCCTCTATATCCACTTCAAGAAGTGCATTTTGATAAAATTTCACAAGTTCGAGTTCATGTGTATGTAATATCTCTTTTAATGTTGGCATTATTCCACCCCTTTCTCCTTCCCATAAACATCATCTAATGCCTGTTTTGTTAGGATCCACACTCTACCTTCCTTTTTAACGAACCCTTTCTTGATATGCTCGTCGAACTTCCCATATCGGACGAGATCATCTTTCAAGGTACTATAAGGAATTCCTCTCTTCGTAGAAGCTGTACTTGCTGTATAGATATCTGAAAGCTTAAAGCGTTCTTCCAATGTTAGTTGCTCCTTTATATTCATTTAAAGACTTCATGTTATTCAAATCACCTTTTTAGTTCTTCTTCAAATATTTGAGATACATTGGAATCCTTCTTGAATTTCATATATTCATTATCAATGATATTTGAAGGCATTTCACTTCCTCTTCTAAATATGGAAAGGAATTTATTAATCAACTTTTTACTTTCTCTTTCTATCTCTGATTTTTCATGACATGCGTTGCAAATAACTCTATAATCACTTGGATGACATTCTAACATTACATACATAGAGGGAATATTTAAGTGTTTTGCTATGCATGTTCTATGTTGACCATCTGTGAATTCGTAATGACCGCAATCCCTTTTATGCGTTCTAATGGAATAGAGGTCCTCCTGGTAACTTTTACTGTTAAAATAGTCTTGATTAAGTAATTTATCAGCAAAGTCACGGCAATACATTACGCTGCTTTCTCCAAACTTCTTTTCTTCTTTATGTATCATTTCAGCCTTTTCTTTACTCATATATAATGAACAAACACCTTTTCTTAATTCATAACAATCATATCCATCCATTCGGTAACAAAACGAACAATTTGTTGGATCTATATTTATTAATTTGTAACCCAATTATTAATCCTCCTAGGTGGTAGTAGTATGATAGTATTATTATACGTCCATATAGACGTATTTGTAAACAAAAACACACCCATTTTTTTGAAAAATTAGGTGTGTTGGATTTATCATATTGCCAAAATAAGAGAAGTACGAGCTCTTGTAATCGCTGTGTAGAGCCATTTATGATGTTCTTGAGAATTCAAGACTTCATTTAAGACTAATACTTTATCCCAGCTAGAGCCTTGACTCTTATGTACGGTTAGACAATGGGCCAAGTCAATTACATTGTACAAACCGTATTCTTCTTTTTCTAGTTTTACTTCTTTTCCTTTAAATTGTTCTTTTATGACTAATAAATCATTAAAACAATCAAACTCATTCTCTGAAAAGTCAGGTTGTATTTCAAGCATAAAACAATCGCGTGTTACCTTTTCGTTTTTACCTGCATCTTTTACGATGTTTTTTACATAACCTGTCAGTCCATTTACTAAACTTACTCCAGCAGCTTGCTTACTCCAATCATTTTTTAAACAGATCATCTTCTCGCCTACTTCGGGTAATTCAGACTTATAGCCTAATCGATATCGTATGTCCTGATTATATTGATTTCTAGTTCGATTATAGCCACATAAGACTTGTTCTGCTCTTTGTGCGATATCAAGCATTTTAGAAGTAGGTAGTTCTTTCTTAGGTAATACTAATGCGTGCTTTCCGTATTTACCTGGTTCAATCCGTTTTCTTTCTCTTGCTAAGAAAGAAAGATGAATAATTGGATTACCTTCCGCCTGTCTATGAATTTGTGTCAATTGAAAGTCGGGGTTATCTAAGAGTCCGGTAGGCTCTCCAACAGGTGGAAGCTGTCCGTTATCACCGATAAATAGAATTTTTATATTCTCAAACGATAACAAGTGCCTTAGAATATCTTTACTGACCATACTTGCTTCGTCTACCACGATCAATTTAAGGTACTTTAAAGCCTTTGGGTCCTTGAGTTTGAAACCATCTTCGTCAAGATCATAAATCAGCTTATGATCGTAGAACACTCGTAGTCAGGTACACTTCTCTGAAGCACAAGTGCTGCTTTTCCAGTGAATGATACAAAAGCTACTTGATATTTAGGGAGTTTAAGCTCCTCAATAATATGTTTCGTCAAGAATGTCTTACCTGTTCCTGCAAAGCCAACCATGGTCACATAATGTTTGCTCTCTTTTGTAAACCATTTCTTTATCCCCTCAACAGCATGAGCCTGTTCTTTTGTTAAGTCTAGAGTCGTTTTCATGACCGATTCCTCCCATAGATTAAGAACGAGACAAGCATTTTCTACCCATCACGTTCTTTTCATTATTTATTTTGCTTCTCGTTTACAGCAATCTCATTAAAGATTTGTTCTACTCTTTTCGTATCTACTTCAGGAGTACGATTACTAGTAAAGACAAACTTTGTTTCTCCTTCGACCGTTTGTGTCTCGCTCTCATGTAAACCTTCAACATCAGCGTCCACAACGCGAACCTCTAACTCGCCATCTGAAATAATGTCATGAATGACTCCGCCTTCCATAAATAAAACTACTTTCATGCATTCCCTCTCCCATTGTTTATTCCAAAACGCTGAATTACCCTAAAAGAAATAAGAAGTAATCTCCTTTAATATGTTGTCCATTTAGACTTGGTGAGAAGATTTCACCATATCGATTATTCTCTTTGTAAGATTCTTGTAGATTCTTTACAAACTGCTCTTTTCCAATAGTTTGAGCAATCATAGAATGAAACGCTTCGTCTGTATCACATATTCCATTCATATCATTTTGCAAGTCAATATGAAGGTGTTTGGATAAGTCCTCTAAGGTAAGACCAGTTAATTGCAAGAGATACGAAATTTGAAATTGCCAGCCCATTCCACTCTGGAACAGATCTCCATATAGCCATTCATAGGCAATTTGGTCAATTTCATCTTTATGAAATATCAACCATTCTTCTTCATAACCAATTCTATTTTCCTTGTTAACAGAAAATCGGTTATCTGCCTTAACATTTATGCTGTTCACATGTAGTTGTAGGTGGTGAGCTAATACCTCTTGTTTTGAATGTATCAGTACATTTTGTCTCTCTTGATTCTCAAGTATCTTTAAAATTGCTTCTTCTTCATCACCGGATAAATCTATCCATTTATCATTGTTTTCATTGTATTCCTCAAGGGTCTTAATTGGTTCGTTCGTGACTACCGTCGCATAGTGATTCACTGTAACATGCTTTTCCAGTGTGAAATATTTACCACATTCACTATGTCGGATATTGTAGTAGTAATAACCCTCTTGTCTTTCTGCTTGACGGATCCTTTTACCCGTTACATAAACATATCTCTCATTCATTTTCTGTTCTCTCCTTTATTCGTTCAATTAGGTGAGCTTGGCTGCGTTCCTGGATTCCATCTAAATACACGCCTTTAGGATTGCCTGCCCATTTTAAGCCTCTGCCTCTGTTTATTACTTTCGTACTTGTGCTTTTGGTTTTTTGCTCAACTCTAAACTTCATACCCTGATATTCAATCGTCATCCGTTTAAAGTCATCACTCACTCTTATGATCTCTGCACCGTCTGTTTCCTCGATCCATTTTCTAACTTTTGTTAAATATGGCATTAGGGATCCTCCCAACTCTTCTTTGAAATAAAAACAGTTAGCAGGTGATTCCCTGCTAACTGTCCTATTTTAATTTGCTTCTCTTAACGTACTAAAGTAACGTTCTTTTGCTTGGTTTACCATCTTCTTTATTTTTTTCTTATGCCCTATAATGGCAAAGGGTGACTTAGAAAGAATGATCTTTCTTTGTAGTTGACGCACCAACAAACTCTCCTCTTCTGTCATAACATCAAAGACTGTTACAAGATTTCCTCTCACAATAATTACCTCCCAATTAAAATGTTTTTTGGATTTATGTAGAAGAGACGGTATTAACCAGTCTCCTCTTTGTTACCCTGTGCGCCCTCATCTTTCTTAGGTAGTTCCTCATCTAACATAGTTCTGGTCTCCTGAAGGGCATTGACCTTCAAATGAGAAGCGGCATCTTCTAATTTCTTAAATACGGTATCCTTTCCAAATGCTGCAACTGTAGATAAAAATATAAGACGAAGCCAACCTGCTGTATCAGAAACACTTGGGTCAACAATAGCAATTACAACCATTGCTGAAAGCGCACAGCCCATACAATCACCGAGAAAGCCTAAATCCCAACCTGTTTTAAGGTTTCTTGGTTTTTTCAACTTTCCGCCATTTTTCCGAGAGCTATCATAAACTCCCACGACACTTGCGATAACCATTCCGACTATCACTTTTGTTAAAAACATACGGCCTTCACCTCCTGTTTGAATGCTTTCTTTTTTTGGACAACAAAAAAAGCGTTCCAGGAATGAACTTTGCTAAACACATTGAAAAAAGTGTTTGTTAGTTCGTTCCATAGAACGCTTATGTTTGTTAATGAACCCGCTACCCTCATAAAATAAAGGATGCATAGAAAAAAGAAAGTAAAAAAACTATTACTCTTATTATACGTCTTTGTCTTTTAGACTGGCAATATATGACTGGGAGAATTTTAAGAGGTTTATTCTTCTAAGTATTGGAGAAACTTTTTCATTCCGTCTTGAACATCGCCTTTTAAGTAGTTGTACATGAAATCAAGGAATACAACTTCAAGTAAAGTTTCAACCGTATATTCATGTCGCTTATAGCGTGATAAGTTTCGTAAAAGCACTTCAGTACGTAAAACAAGAGGACGAGGGATATAAACCGTTATCATATGGTGCTTATCGCTTCTTTTCCTTGTATCGTGTTGATTTTTTTTAGATTCTACATGCTGCATCGCATCAGCAATTCTTCTAAAAATGTCGTCCCACCGATTATCCAGGTGCCGGATGTCTAAAATGAAATCTTGAAAGATGAAGAAAATAAGGTCCGCATGTGATACCTTGCCTAGATCATACTCACTGATCTCACTAACATCTTCAATGAGTATCTTCACATCCATGTATATATGAGTTGGTACTTTTACTACAAATTCTAGCTCCTTCTTTAACTCAAAGGACTCCAGCAATCGAGAAATGAAGCCTTGTTTAACCGTAGTTTGTTCTGCTAGCAGTTGATATTCTTCTGCTATTAAGTTATAACGACTGAATGGCTGCCTCGAAACTCCGGCCACTGTGCAATTCCTCCCATTCTAATTCTCTAATTAAGATCCTATGAACAGTACGACGAACAAATTTTTCTCCCCACTTTTCCTTTAAGACTAATAAGTCTTGGTATATACTTTGGGGAATTTTCACACTCACGAATAGTTCACTCTGTTCAGGGTAGACAATCTCAGGATATAGATCACCATCATAATTCTCGATTACTCCTACAACAAGCATCGTAGCATAATCAGTTGGGTACATATTGCGGTCCGTTGCAAGTAAAGAGGTTAATAGCTTGTGTTGCTTAGAGACTTTTACTTTTATATGTTTAAGCTTATCCCTCCTTATTTTTCGCTCCTTTGGGATTTTAGTTGATTTCCTTTGTTGTGTAGCTGAAAAACGAGGATTTAAGCTGTTTTTCCGTGATAGTACCATTATTTATCTCACATCCATTCCAGTTATCTCATGGTAATGAGGTTCTCAATGTCTTTGGGAGATAGCATAATCTTGCCACCTTCTAATCGAATCATGTTTCGTTTTGCTCGAGCCATGTATTCACGGAGAGCTGCTTTACAAAGTGGTGAAAAATCCATTGTAGATTGTTCGCAGTACTCAAAAAGTTCTTTTTCGATAGGATCTTCCATTGAGAAGCTGACGCTTTTTCTTTCACGTTTTTTTGGTTGTTTACTCATGTTAACTCCCCCCCAGCCTTGCAAATCTTTGTGTTTGTCAGACATCTTTCTATTTATATATGCTCTTAAATTAAAAGTATGAATAACTTATAGTATTAAAAGTGTACCTATGGAGTTTTGTAGTTTCCGAATCTTATCACAGAAATTTAGACATTTAGCATATAGACTAAGCACATTTACAGATGTTTTCACTGTCAAAGTAGTGAAAAAAAAGAAGCAGAGCTTTATGCTCTGCTTCGATTAAGTTATTACTATGCAATAATTTCTTTATTAACAGACCCACCAGTAATTTTTAAATCATCTAATAGATCTTCATAAATATTTATAAGTTCAACTAATAGCAAGGTCAAGTCAGCTTTAGTTGCCCCACCGTTCTGAAATATCTTTCTAGACCCGTCAGGTACAAACAAACTGTTCCTATGGCTATCTTGCTCATAAAGCGTACGTAAAAAAGCAATAGAGTTCGAAACTAGTCTTAATGGTGACCTACTAATTAAATAACTAGATTCTTGCATGTGATACATTATAGCAGTAATATCATAGCTACTTAAATTAATTTTATGTTCTGCATCTGCTTTTAGAGTTTTTAATAATCTAACAACCTTTTTAAAATTATAAGATGTATGAGTGTCTTTATCATCTAAAAGCTTGTTGTGATAAAAGGGAGTGTTGGCTATTCTGGTCTTTTCTTTATAATCTAGTACCATTACTCCTCTGTAATATTCTAGTTTTGTATTTTGATATTTTACAGTATCATACCAATTAGAGGGTACTACATCCACTTTTCTTCTTAGTGATCCACCTTGAAGACTGATTGATTTAGCTCCTTCATTATCAATACTTGCAGCAGGATATGCATTTTTTAATAATTCATAACTATCTTCTCTTAATTCGCATAAATCCTGTACTGGATTACCTTTATATGGTGAACTTGCTTTTAAAGGTGGTTCCAATGTTGTAAAACCTTGATGTAATGTCAAAATGTCAATATCACTATGGGCTTTTATGTGCGTATTGTTTGTCACTGAACCTTGATATCTAAACTCAATTTCATATCCTTTTTCTTTGAGCTTGGCCAATTGATTTTTTATTCTTTCTCCCTCACCCAATGTAATTTCAGTGGATCTCTTGTCCACGGGATTCATCGCACCGATAATATATTTAATGCTTGATTTTTCTTCTAGTTGTTCATAGGATTCGGTAAACATACCTATACTCTTTTCCAAAAGTACTTCATCTTGTCTTCTCTTTTTAAGCGATTCTAGTCTCTTCTGGTAATTGTTTTTGGCCATCTGGATTCCTCCTTTTCAAATACATTTCACCATACGATTGTCTATCTTTAGTATTATTAAAGTAGTAACCTTCTGCTGTTTGAGCATCTTCTCCAAAGGTTAAAACACAAAATCCTTCATGCTTTCTTAGATCAGTTTCAGTAGTTGCATTAGGCGTATTTGCATAGTGATAAGATAATTTAAACCCGTCTCCTGCATAATATTTTATTCCACCTGTGATACTCAACGATTTTGATTTGGAATTTTTCGTCTTTAAGGTAATAAGGACTTTATCCCATGTTTGTTTTATGATGACAGTACCTTCCCAATCAAAGTTCTTTTGTAAATCTATGTTCATTGATGAACCATTGCATTCCCATTCACCATTTAAATCAGGGAAGCTAAATATTTTTTGAAACAACTTAAATCTCCACAAGATGTGGTTGAATAATAGATATAACAACCCAAAGATACTCATGCTGCTAATAGGGATTGAAATTCCACCCCATATACTATTCAGATAATGATCTACAAAAAATGAGATAAATCCTGAAAGTGATGTTGATATAACTGCAAGTAAAAATAAAATATTCTTTCGTGGATGATTCACTACCGTATACTCGTGCATAATTACAACCTCCTATTAGAATGTTGTATTAATTATACATGATATTTAGGTAAATATGTCTTTATTTGTATTTTATTGCCAAAATACAAATAACTCCCCCCTGACTTTAGCCATCGACGAAGCCCCAAAATAAATTAACACTAACCACAGTATTAAATCTCACTTGATCTTTACACTTAAAATTCTCCCACCTTATTAAGTCCTATGAAATTTCAAGGTAATATCCTTAATATAAAATAGAAAAAGAGGTGCAACATGCTTTGCAAATTGCACCTCAAATTATAGGGACCATATTGTTTTCTCCTTATTAAGGAAAGGGGTAATTCAAACATATTGTGCATATAATTTATCTTTCACAAGCCCAATTATCCTTGTCTCGATCATGTTTAGAAGCATAAGCAGGATGATCTGATGGAACTCCATTTGGATAGACTTTTCTTAACTCCGTACAGTTTTTATATGATTCCTTTGTAGTACTACTCGTAGTTGAAGTTGAAGTACTAGTACTTGATTCTGTAGAAGAGTTAGTCTGTTTGCTTGTATTTGAACTACTTGTTGTATTACTAGATGTTGCCGTATCTAAATCTCCCTTAGTTGTTCCTTCTGTACCATATGCCCATAGTCCAGTTTCCTTATCGCGAGCTTCTCTAGCAAACTTTACAAAAATCTCACTATATTTAACATCAGGAGGATAAGTAGAAGGTTCAGCATAACCATTTATCACTAAGTCCGCGTTGAACATTTTAGTTCGTATTTCTTGTTCATCCATGTCATTTTCCGGTATAGCTAACCATGCAATACGTAAAATTCGATCATAGCGATCTTTATCTGAATGATCTTTTTGAATCCAAATTTGCTTACCTTCAATTTTCGATTTCGTATAATTACTTGCTTCTTTTCCATATTCTTCAGTTCTGGATGTAGATTCAGGTGTATTTACCCCTATTAATCTAACTTTTCTACCATCTGTAAGCTCAACAGTATCCCCGTCAATTATTCTCGCTACAGTTACTGCTTCTAGTCCTAAATTCTGAAGGTGTTCCTCTTCTTTCTTAGCAGCTTCCGCCTTTGCCTTTTCTTCTTCTTTAGCTTTCTCCTCAGCAGCTTTTTTCTCTGCTTCAGCCTTCGCTAATTTTTCGGCCTCTTCTTTAGCTTGTTGCTCCTTAGATTCAAGTTCCTTTTCAACTTCTGTATTTAGGACCTCTTCCTCTTTTATAGTGGTATTTACTTCCTCAGTTGGTTCAACAAAGACCATGGCCATTACAAAACTAAGTATTATCCCGACAGCAACAAACCACCCAGGTCTTGAAAAGGTAATTTTCCCTTTTCTTTTTTGAGATTGTTGATATATACCAAACACCAATACTATAAATCCTATCCATGCTAAAGGAGTAATAATTGCCATTAAAAGTGTAAATATAATTGCAAATATGCTTAAGATAAGTCTAACAATTTTCAAATGCTTCACCTCACCGATTTAAAATCTTTTGTTTTCATTTTCAAATTCTTTTTCCGAAAGAATTCCATCTTCCGGAGTTTGCCTAGTTTTGCTAAAGTCTCATATATTCTGTCTTACCCTAGTCATAGTAGGTTACCAATCACACAATTATCATTAAGCCAAGAGTAATTTTTATTATTTACTTTAACTGAAAAATTTGATTTACATCTTCATAACTTATCAACCTATCTTTTTTAACTTTTTTTTTCTCCATTTTCCAATTTTTTGATCAACAATTAATCCGTTCCAAATTTCCATTTTACTTTCTGTTGCAAATTCCAGTGCCTTATTTGTATAACTACTTGTTGTAATAAATAGTGTTCCAGGACATTTATAGGCTCTTTTTCCACCCATTAATTTGATTAAATCGTTATTTCCAACTGTATTAGAAGGGCTATAGTTTTTTATTTGTACGGCTATGTCTAATCCGTCCTTTGGGTCTGTAATGATTAAATCAACACCATGATCCCCACTTGGAGGGGTTTCCCTTGGTTTAAAACCTAAATCTTTAAAATAAAGGTAGCACAATCTTTCAAATTGAAAACCATCTAACTCAGAGAATTCTGAAGCTATTATTTGGGTATCAGTAAGATTCTTCTTTGTTTTCTTTAAGGTTGTACGTTCATTATTTTTTGAAATAGATGTTTTTTTGGGTGACTTATGCTGTTTATTTTGTGGAAGCCCGGTGTATGCATTTTTATTTCGATTTTCCTTCTTTCTTAAATCCGGTACGAATCCTTGTGCAAATACACTAGTGATAATTCCAGCTATAAAAATACCTCCTAATAGGTAAAGGTTAGTTATTCCATTCATTATTAGAATAATACCAATCATAATGATTGGAAACATTACAAGTGCATTAACGGTATTTTTTCTTTCCTGTCTTGAAGGCTTTCTTGCCATAATAAAAACCTCTTTCTATAACTACTGTTATGGTAAATAATTTTTTATCGATAAATTGTCTCGATTATATTATATTAATTTATATTTTCTTAACTTTCTATTAAAAAATGACAAAAAATCACAAATAATTTTTATTACATATATCCGTTTAATAAAAAAACTATTCTTGAAGAATAGCACCTTTTAGAGTTCAATTAGAGTCCATTAATCCTACTTTGGTTCACAAAATAACCCTTTAAATCTATAGGCTTTTCACATTTAACTTATTACTTAATACTTTAATGGGCCAGCTGTCTCATCCAAATATAAAGAGTTAGCTTAATAGTCATCCTTGTAATTGATATTCTCGAGTTATTTTAATTATTAATGATTGAAAGATTAATAGTATTATTTTACACTTATTGGTAACGTGTTGTTAAAGGAGGCTATAAACTTGTCAGTAAGAGACGATTTTTCTTCATTTTGTTCAAATTTAAGAATGAGTAGTGATACTGTCAGCAAAATACAATATCGCTATAAACAAATTACTAAGAGAATCAATAACGATTACTGGGGCAGTTCATCTGAGACATCACATAGTTTATATGTAGGCTCATATGGTCGAGGGACAGAAATATGGACCAGTGATATTGATATAATAGTTCAATTACCGTTTGAGGTTTATAAAAAATATGATAATTATAGTAGTAATGGTCAGTCCGCATTATTGCAAGAAGTAAAAACTGTATTAAAGAAGACATATAGTACTTCTCATTTAAAAGGTGACGGGCAAGTCATAGGAATTAATTTTACCGATGGTATAAATTTTGAAATTGTACCTGCTTTTATTAATAACGATAACAGCTATACATATGGAGATACTAACAATGGAGGTACATGGAAAACGACTGATCCAAGAAAAGAAATTAGTGCTATGGATAGTCGAAATAATACTACTAATAAAAATTTAAAACGACTTTGTAGAATGGCACGAGCCTGGAAAAGCAAATGTGATGTTCCAATGAGTGGAATCCTAATCGATACATTAGCCTATAAATTTATTAACGAATGGATATATAAAGAAAAATCCTACCTTTATTACGACTATATGAGCAGAGACTTCTTTGAGTTCCTTAAAAATATAGATAAGACTAAACTGTACTGGTTGGCGCCTGGGAGTAGTCGTTACGTCTGGAAGGATGGTAATTTTCAAAGTAAAGCTTCTACCGCATATAATCTTTCTCTTGAAGCCATTGAGCATGAGTCCCACGGTCGTCCTATATCTTCTAGACAAAAATGGAGGGAAATCTATGGATCGAAATTCCCAAGCTAGTCAAGGTTATAAGTTGGAATCACAAATTAGGGAAGCATATGGACGTGTAGTATATACATTTACATGTCATAATAAAATCGTTGAACGGCTTTTATTAAAAAATAACACTATTAAAATCTGGCAAATTATTTTATCAGCTTTGACATTTGGAAGTTTCTTAGGAACTATCTTATCTAGCGAGGTAATTGCAGGTTTAATCGGAGCTATCATTTCGATTGTTTTGTTGATACTAAATTCATATACTAAAAATTTTGATTTAGTTGAGACAGCTCAGTCACATCAAAAGTCTGCTGATGCATTATGGAAAATAAGAGAAGAATACGTTTCGTTACTTACAGATTTTGATTTACTTGAAGCAACGGTAATAATGGAACGAAGAGATGACTTACTAAACAGGACTGCAGAAATTTACGCTCAATCACCAAAGACAGACGCTAGAAGCTTTAAGGAAGCACAGAAGGCGTTAAAAACAAATGAAGAGCAGACCTTTTCAGAAAGAGAAATTGATGTAATGCTTCCAAATTCAATAAGGAGAGAAAAAAATAAAAATAACATCATTCATTGATAATTTTAATCCTCTTTATCCTTAATGCGTATAGTGAGCCTACATATCAAGAAATTTAGACATACTTCCTCCACTATCCGCCCCTATTGTTTAATTGTATTATTTTACAATCTTATTAAAAGTAAGATTAACATAAATTTACAACGAAAAATCACCTAGCTCTAAAAAGAGAAAGATGATTTTAAACATACTTTATTTTCTAAATGACCACACATTGTTTTATTTAAATGATCTATCTATATTACAAAACAAAATTACAAAAGTGGTATTTTCGATGATATACATCCTTAGATTGCAACTCTTTCATTCCACTCTATTTGAATATGTTCTAAAACAGTTTCTTTCACGACTTCATTGATATACTTACTTTGTTCATCAGCTGGTATGTCCTCTATTTCACGTTGATCTAACTTCACATTCACTTTTTTCTTCATTCCCGCAACAAATACGGTTACTTCTAATTCCATTTTGTCTCCCCCTAAACTTATGCAATTTGTTGTGAAACTAAACCATGAAGTGCTTCTTCGGTGATTGTATCGAGTAAAGGTTGTGAGTATAGTATTGTAATATCTTCATATCGCTGCTCTTTATGGTTATAAATGAGTAATTCAGATAGATTCCATTGAGTGTGTGATCTCTCTAGGTTCATTTTGGATTGAAAGGTCTCTGTTCCAGTGAATAAGGTAGCTTCAATTGAAATCACTTTCTGACGATTCTGAACGGTTTGTGCGACGATAACTGGATTCTTGATATACAAGTTTTCCCCTTCTTTCATTCATGGTTAGTACATGATATGCACACATCTATTCATATATGCGTAGAAAGGTATTTTTTTTACCAAAAATCTTCAATCCCTACACGTTCATCATATTGTCTTAATACTCGAACAAGCGATTTCGCCGTATGTAAGGATGGTTCCATATTCTTATCCGAGCAGAGCCGACTAATTTGAGCCTGGCTTATTTTTGATTTCTTGGCAATGTAGGTTTGTTTGATACCCCACTTATCTAGAAATTTGCCAAACTTGGTTTTTGATTTAATGCCAAACAAGTTTATCCTCTCCCATTCGACAAGTTTTTGATACCCATTATGGTCAAATGGACAGATTTTAAACACAAAAATATTCATTTATGTATAAAAATTATTCATGGATACATATTCGTTATGAATGTTCAAGTTATTGCCACGACTGGTTTCAAAGGTTGTACGAATATGCTATTGTGATAAATTCATAGTCTAATAGTCTAGTATTACAAGATTCATAATATCGAAATGGCTGAATACATTTGCTGTATGAATCCGACAGCGATTTATAAGGATTCATACAGCAGGGCCAAGTACCAAATAAATATCTCCTTTTTTAGACAAAAAAAGCTAGTTCCCAATTGAGAACTAACTCTTCATTATTTAAACACTGAATCTATGATACTTTTAATTCCATCTGTTATTCCCTTTTCAATTTGATCACCAATCAGCTGGTCTACAAGCTCCCCTCCCTGTGGACCGAGGGTATCATCTATATATCCTTCTACCTGGTGTTCAATGAGTTCTGAAGCAACTATCATCCCGTCTTTCGTTAAATCTCTTTCATAATTAGATGCAGCAACGGCTTCACTGTTATAACTTCCATCAGCATTTACATAGTACGGAATGGACCATACGCCTAGTTTCTGCTGCCTTCCGATTTTTTCTTGGCTCTTTAACCAATCCAAATGCGTTGTGTTAGGTGGGTAAACATAGCGAACTGTTGCTAACCCAGCTCGTAATAATAGATCCTGTAGTCGAGTTCCATCTTCTAAATAAATGTAGCATAGGTGACGATTATACTTATCAGTCCTCTCTCCTTTATCATATTCTAAGATGACTTTCTTTCCTTCAATCAATTGTTTTGTAAACGAAGAACTTTCTAATCCCCATGCCATTACTTCTTTTGTCGATTCAGGACTATCCACTAATAAAGCGCGGACCTTAAATTTGGCACCCTTTTCAGTAAGAACCTCATAAGTATCCCCGTCAATAACATAGAGTACTGTCGCATTAACTCTTTCAAGGCCGTTGTCATGTTGTAAGGTATCCTCTATTAAGGGGATCTCAATCGGAGAAGCGGGTATGTTATAGTCGCTGACAGAGCACCCCGTTATGGATAACACAAGAATGCAAAGTATCGTTGTTAATAATCGATTCATTTGTTGTCTCCTTTTCATGATTTGTTTTTGCTAAGGTTTTTTGATACTGTGACAAGTTGAGAAAATTATTAATCAACAGATCTAGTTCCTGGCTACAATGAATAGTCTTTATATGTGTAAACCCAAAGGTGGATGCAGCTTGATGCATTTCTTGTCTCTTTTTTTCAATCTGGCTGATTAAATATAATAGAGTCATGGTTACAACCTCCCTTAAAAATATAAAAAAGAATTCCCCGTAAGGCATACGAATTCTAAAATAATAGAATACATAACCTCGTGGGGAATTCCCATTTTCTGATTTTATAATATTGTCCATAGACACACGTTTACTAGTTACCCGCAGACCCATGTGGTCGCAAAGAAAATAAAAAAATAGTACATACTTATTATACAAAATTTTTCCAGAATTGCAAATATAGATAAATTTTTCTATATGCTCTAATGATTAGTAGTATGCAGAGGGTAACGAACATTAAGAACTAAACATTTAGATAAGTCACTGTAATAGTAGTCAAGTTCTACTTGACTTCCTTTAAACATTTTTTTTAACAGTTCTAAATCCTCGTCTGATAAATAATCGCTAAAAAATGGACGTCTACATCCATGTCTTAACACTCCATAATAGTTGTTGATTTTCATTTCATAACTTTTATTCGGGTTTTGCTTAGCTAAATTTTTATAGTTTTCTAACTGGTTCAGTGCTCTATTTAAGTATTTAACTTTAGTATCTTTATCTAGCTGCTGTTTTACATCTTTTCTAAAAATTTTAATGTAAAAAGTGAAAAGTAAAGACGTAACACAATATGCCAATAATAATATTCCTATTATTTTCAATAACATAAAAAACACCACCTTTTGTAATATACCAGAGTTAAATAATTATATTTTTCAATTCTGATTGTCAACTGAGTGCTCCTTGAGTAAAGAATAGACTCCTACTAAAAATACAGCAATAAACATAATACTTATGACGATGCCTATCTATAGGCTATTCATTACGGAATAGCCTATTAACATACATATGAAGATCAAAAATAATACTGAAAAGAGTGGGTACGATTAAATGAAGAGTAGTAACTTAAAGCAAAGGGTATAGTAGTTCTCAACTGATCTACTTTGTCAAAAGAAGTTTGTTTTTTTAAAAACTTAGTTATGAATAAACCTAGACAAGCATAAAAGTATAATATTCTTAACTAGGAGGTAAGTATTGTAAAATTTTCCCAATGGGTAAGCTTGAAGAATTTCAACCTCTAATCAAAGAGAACATTGAAATTGGAATTTACATCGATCTACCGATAGTAAGTAATTAGTTTTTGGAATACAATATCTTAGTTTTACTTTAAATAAATACATAGGAACGTCTCTTGAGATATGAGCTTTCCATTAAATTATACTCTATTAAGTAATCTTTACTATCAGTATATTTTATCTAGTTATTTTTAATTATTTCTTCCTCATAAGTGGTCTTTAGCATTTTCATTTTTAGATTTGAAAGATCTAATACGTTAATTACATCTTCATCATACTTTATTACCCCCCTATTTATAATTCGTGAATACGCATCGTTAGGGTCATGTAATAATAGAGAGTACGATCCTTCTAAACTTTTAAATGTACTATTCTGATTTTCTACTTCTCTTACAATAATATCGTTACCATTCAGACTTTTGTAATCATTAATTTTGAGATTTTGTGTATTCCTTAATTGTACTATACTTCCAAGCGGATCACTAAACATCTCAATATCTGAAAAAGTATACATAAAGTTTAAACTCGAATTCAATACGTCACTAGATTTAACATTATCTGGTGTTACAAAAATATCAATTCTTCTGTCAGTATTTGTGTTTAAATCAAAAAAATGATATTTTAGTTGGCTGTTATCTGAAGGATAGTTACTCTCTTCTAATGTAGACAGATTAATATTACCTGGAATAAATATACTACAAATTGGTAGTCCAAATGGTTCTTTTATATTTACACTTCCGGTATGTCCAACCTTAGCAAGATAATTTTTGTTTTTACCCGTTTGGTTCTTAGCATGAATTATAGGTGTATTTACGTTATTATTTTTAATTTTATAATAGCCATGCCAACTAATTGCGTTTATTTGATCATTTGGCAACTTATAATGCTCATAAAAATTCCCAAAAACAACATTATCAAAAAATCCATTTTTAAATCCATTAATCATAATATCAGCTTGTCCCTGTTTACTATTCCTAGCTTTTTTAATTGTAAAATTTAAGATAGTTATATTATTCTTCCTTATTATTAATTTATCTGTCATTTCCACACCTCTTAATTTGATTATTAGTTGTTAATCAGTACAAAGCTAAATTACTTTTATAACATCATCAATTGAATAAGTTTGTTCCTTTAGTCCAGTATTAAGGAACTTTTTCCAATGGTTATCATCCCTAACAATTAATTTTAGCCTTTCGAAAGAAACAGGATCAAACTCAGCATAGTTTAACCATTTGTGTCCATTTTCATTTAAGGAAAAACATTGGATAATCCCTCCCACAGATTTATCACTATCAGGTGTAGGTTAAACCTTTCCTCAAAAATTGCATTAAATACACTATCTTAAGATAAATCAGCCCCACCTACAATTTTATTAATTTCTTCAATTAATTCTTTTGTAGAATCAAATGCAAGGCTAGCATCATTGTCAGTTACATTTTGGTATGCATTATGTACGATTTTATTTCTTAATTCATATGCATTAACATGCCAATCATTGTATGTCTTACTTCCTTTAATATTCTTTTTAAATATGTCATAAAAAAAACGAAACAAGTCATCCTTTATACTACCTTCATAAATTGCAGTAAGATAAAACTTGGGCTTTCCATTTTTCCCTCTCCCAGCTAGTTCAGTTATAGATCTTCTATTACATTCATAGATTAGTAAGTTCTTCAAAAAAATCTCTAAGGCGGTTCCTATTTGAATAATTGAAATATCATACCGGCCATAAATCTGACCGTTTTCTTTAGCATCTAACAACAACATTTCATGCATTGAAATTTCTTGACCACTTTTTAGTAGTGCGTTAAATGTGTCTAATTGGTCTCGCTCGGGGACCCTTTTCTCAAATACTTTTGGAATACCCGACAATTCAAAATCATATTTAAATATTTTAAAGTCTCCTTCAATACCATCATTAGAAATAACGCAGTTATCAGAAGTTTGAATCTCTATTACTGGACAATTCGAAATATTAATCTTAGGAACATCATTCTCATTTAATACTCGACGATAATTATTAATAAAATATTTGATAGTATCAAAAAAGTAAGATTTTAACTCCGTAATAACTCCCTCATCCAAAGAATACTCATTTCCTTTTAACAATGAAAACACACATATTTGTGTGTAATGGGTGGGCTCTATTACTCCACCACTATAAATTCCCTTTTCATTGTCAAAACGTATAAATCTAGCATCTTGCATAACACCTTGGTTATTATCAACACTAAATTTATATATATGACTATCCTTTTTATTTAACCAATTATAATTATCCCTATTGTAGGATTGTAATAAATTCCCCTTAATTACTTCGGTATTAATAAAAACTGATCGGTTTCTATAATTAAAATGAAAACCCTCGCTTGGTAGTGAGAGGTATATTTCAAAGACGTACTTAAACATTATAACTTTTTGCAATTATTCTCCTCCTTATATTGAAATCTCCTATTGGGAATTTTTTCACTTGCTAAACTAAAACCCAAGAGAAATGGTAATTAAATTCAAGAAATCTATTTATCATATTGAGTATAGTTATATAGTCAGCCTGTATCCTTTTAAAGGATAGCATTGACCTTATTGACAAGTTCTTTAAAAAATAAGTATTAAGTAAAAAATGGATAACTAACACTTGCCTTTTTCATCCATTTGACTATCTTCTCTTCCACCATTAAGCCATTCCATATTTCCATTCTTGTTTGTGTAGCATATTCAATTGCCTTTGATGTATAGCTAGTAGTTGTAATAAATAAAGTAGCTGGACATTTATAAAACCTTTTACCCGCTTCAAGCTTTAATAACGGTCCGTTGCCAACGGATTCAGAAGAATAGTTTTTACATTGTACTGCAATTCTTAATCCATCTTTGGGATCAGTTATGACTAGATCTAATGAAAGATTGTGACTTTCTGTATATAGTTTCTTCGTGATGCGCATTAAAACAAATCAGTTCGCCAATTCGAAAACCAAGATTCAGCTCGATATTGTGCTTCTTTAAGTGATTGGCATTTCTTAAATACAGCAACTTTAACTGGTCTAGGAAGGTTATCTTTAACTCCGTCAATTTTCCGCGTCCTTATAGCCATGTGTAAACGCCATTCGTTAGGGTTAGACTCTGGATTAGATAATATAAGCCGTAGAGAGTAACCGACATCTGCAACGGTTCCTGGCTTAAAACGTGAATCGGACATGTACCAAGGAATGCTCATTCTCTTTTTCCTCCTTACTGCACTTTCTGTGTCAGATCCGCAACGTATTACGTAGTAAATTTATTTACTTTTAACCTCTCCTACTCCAACTTGTCCAATGTAGTCACATGTACGACAAATATAAAAAGAAGGCATACTGTACATGTTGAACTCATGGGCGAGTAGACTAACTGTATCGTGTCCATCAGGACAACGAGTACCCTCTGCTTTTTGTACTACATAGTCGGATTTATCTTGTATTGGCATTTTACTACCCCTTTACATTAGATTTATTGAGTATAATGTGTCGAATGTTCACTTTTTAAATATTTAACTTCTAAAACTATAGCTCTAATTTTTTTGAAGGAATTATTGTAGATACTGCGTGTTTATAGAACATCTGCTGCTTTCCGTTGACACTTAAAATAATTACGAAATTATCAAAAGCTATTACTTGACCTGGTGTTTGGAATCCATTTTTAGTGATGATGGTTACATTAATTTTTGATTTTCTTGCCTCATTTAATAGTACATCTTGAACATTAACAGTAGTTCTTGCCATTTACTCCCCATCTTTCTCTCTGAATTCTTCTAAGACTGAGATCACAAATTCTTCCATTGATGTGTTGTTTCTTTCTGCATTTCTACGAACCCATTCTTTAAGTTCCTCTTGAACGTATAGTTGTATGTTTTCAAAGGCGGTATCGATCAAAATCCCTTGTTCGTTTGGTATAAGCTTTCCTTCTTTTATATCACCCTTTAACAAGCTGACAATATCCTCAAAAAACGGTGTCGTGTCTTTAGGAAGGAGAAATGTTTTTACCTCAATGTCAATATAGTTTGATGTTACATTGAGTCGAATGTTTTTAGGACCTGCATGTAGATAAAACAACTCAATAGCTTGGTATACGAGTGCCTTTATATCAAATGGTCGTACAAAGCGGAACTTTGCATGTCCTTTTTTGGTTATATAATTCTTCTCAAAATCAATAGGGAAAACACGATAGAATCCTGAATTTTCTATGTCCTTCACAGATATTTCAATGACTTCGCCATTCTGATTAACTAGAGTATCCTCATCCATAATTCGGACTATATCTCCTGACGTATCATGAATAAAGGACTGAAATAAACAAATCCTCTCGCCTAAAATAAAATTTCGCTTTGATTTCTCTTTTCGTCTTGTCATGAAATAGTCAGATTTCATGAAGGAAGATAACTCTTTCTCTGAAATTATATTCACTTCTTTGCCACGAATCTTCTTTTTATCAGCATTTAATAGCCCTTGTTCCAGGTAAAAGTGAACAGTAGCGGGAGTCACACCTAACTTTTCGGCAGCTTTCGTAGTAGTAAAACCGTCTACATTAGGTTGTCTTTTTTTAGCTAATGCTTCTACATCTTCTAACTTAAAAAGCTTTGTTTGACGCATTTTCCATTTGTGATCAAATACTGGTGTAAGGACTCCATCTTGGATATATTTATACATGGTTGGCATTGAGACACCTAATATTTTTGCAGCTTCTTTGGTTGTTACGGTTACATTTTCACTTTTCTCATTCATTCTGACTCACCAAACCTATGATATTTATAGAAAATCTATATTTTTACTATAAACTATACTAGGAAAGCAAGTCTAGAGCTCTATCAGGATGAAGGCGATAATCAACTTGGATTTCGTTTAATTCTTCCTGTGCCTGTGCTATTAATCCTTTTGCTTGTTTAGAATCACATGTATATAATAAACCCTCGATTTCATATCCACTTTCTGTTTCTTGGTAGTAGAAAAATCGATCATCGACTCCCCATCCTACCATTGGCAATAATATTTGGTACATCCCTTTTTCGAGCCTCTTTTGATAGTATTGATGAAATGTTTCTAAAGACTTTGATTCAACAGTAATAGTTCCTTTCATTAGCGTTCCTCCTTAGTAAATTTCTTGCAAATACAGTTTTCTAATTTTCTATCTAGTAATCAATCATCAATCAATCATATATCTTTTTTATTTGTTTTCTATAATATTGGTTCTCATATTGAGTTCATTTATTTTTGTGTGGATTATCTGTTTTTGCTTCAACAATAATTTAGTAATATCTTGGTTTAATGGCCAGTATTTTTGAATATCATCATCAATTAAATACAAACATTCTTCCAGCTCATCGATATCAGTTGAGTCAAAACAGTATTTATAATAAACACCTGTCAACATGCTCACCTACATTCAATTTTGATCTCTTAGCATCGTTGTATAGCAGTCGTCGCAATACCAAGCGGTAGATAAGAAATGCTTCATTTCCCATCTAGTCTTTCGCTTTTGACAGTATTCACATGTTTCAAGCTGCTTTAGGTCCTCGCTTACTAAATGCTCGATCCTTTGTTCCACCTTAGCTTTAAGTTCCCACCATATAAATGCATTGTGTTTGTCTTTTTGGACAAGATATATTTTATCAATCATGGCTGTTGCATTTCTCCATGACTGTTTCAGAACCTCAATATCTGTTTCATGGAGATATTGCTCCATTTTGATCACCACCCTATATATAATAGGAAGAAACTCGGATTTTTTTGAAGAAAGTAATCGTTTATAATTACAAACTTTCCTCATTTAGACGTTGTAACATATATTCATCGAGTGTAATTATTTCTTCTCCATTGAATACAATATTTTTCGTAAAGTTTATTACACACAAAAGTTCTCTTTTATCATTATTTGTGTCATTGTTATATTCTCTAACAATCTCTGAAGCTTTTGAGTATGCATCCTTTATTTTTGTATTATTTGAAATTTGGACAAAATATATATCATCTCGGAACTGTCCTACTTTACGAGTTCCTACTAATTCACCTATTTTTTCAATCCAGCTATCGAACCCATCAGAATTTTTAACTTCCATGTAGTAGCCTTGATATAGGGAATCGTTCAAATCATTAATAGTTTGTTGCATTTCTTTAATTTGTTGATAATATGGTGCTAACTCATCCTCTATTGGTTTCAAGGCATTTTCTATCTCCCTGATCTGACTTTTATAATTTTCAATCTTTGCATTTATATCTCTCTTATCCTCGAAATATCGATTTAACATAGTTGTTACTCCCCTTTATGACATGCCGTATCCACTTTCAACAAACTCTATCTTATCTCCCGAGTAAAAGCATGTAACGTTATGATGTTCTTCTTCATTCCGATAGGTATATCCCGTTAAGTCCGATAAATTGGAACGGCTCAGACCTTCATTCACTCTTAGTAGCTGATATCTTCGGTTCTTTAATAAGAACTCATCCCCTAATTCACCTGTGAAATCAGCAATCTCTTGTGTATCTGAAAAATTTAGCATAATTTTATCTCCTTTTTCCTATTTGATGGTGGATAAGGGATAAGGTACCGAAAATCGGTACCTTATACATATATCCCTCTGTTCACTGATTCATTTCTTCATAGGTAATAGATTCAGCAATAAATTTCCCATATTGGATTTTCGGTTCTTCAAAAACTTTAACTATTTTAATGAAACCGAATTCTCCTCTAACCTTTTGTCCTTCTTTTACTTCTCCATAAGGGACAAATTCATCTTTTCTAATAAAACATTCTTCTTCATGTGTTGTTCCCATAAGATTCGTTTTTGTGTATATGTGTATTTTTCATCCAATTTATGTTCCTCCCTTTTTTGATTGTGAGGGATGGTTTCAAACCAGAACCTATACTCACTTTATGTAACTAATTCTTTAGAAATTTTAGAGCATCTTCTTTATTTGGAAATACTCGTGCCATATGTGGAGTCTTTAACTTATAATGGGAGTTTTTCCCTTCAAGTCCTACTGTATGAACGTAATAGTATGCTGTTGTCACTTTTCCGATTACTACAGGAATGAGTTCTTTCCCATTTACAAACCACCCTGTGCAACCTTCCGCCCATGAGTCACCATAATAAGAAGGGCGACCGATATTCATTACACTTTCGAAATCCTTCTCATTATTTGACTTCTCTAGCGTACTTGGTATGTATTTCATTTGCTTTCCATCAACATGAGTAACTTCAATAGGAAACTTACTTCTTGGCTTAACTTCTGTAATAACACCTACCTTTTGGGCATCTTTTTCCCGAATCACTTGACCAGGGTACGCATCCTGTAAGGTTAAAGACTCCCCTTTTGTAATGATGTAAGTTATTGAAGGGAATTTTTCACTTAATACCTGTAATGCTTTTTGCTTTGCTAATGTCACAATTTCTTGATCACTCGTTCCCTCTTCCGCTTGGACCAAAACTTGTATTGGCTTTAAAGTTAGTTGAACCGTAAAATCTTGTAATTTTGATTTTGTCATAAGAACATCTTCCTTTCTCTAATTGTTAATATTTTTATTTGATTAAAAATATAAAGTTATCTAAGTTGTTTAAATAAATAATACTTATATTTTAATTAGGTGTCAATATATAAATTAATTAAATATAAATATTAATACAAAGTAAGTAACTAAATATGATTATTAATAAGGTCAACAAATGTAATATTTTTTGACTATGCTTATATTTACATTGGTAAATTAGTAGATTAGTATAGAAGTAATCTTATAAAAATGGCAGCATGAGGGAAAAATGAAATAAATCGTGAGGTGATTATTTTGGAACATCATTTACAAATTTCTCCATCTTCCTTTGAACTGGATTCAAAAATTAGTAGCCAATTTCTTTCCGTATTTATGAAGAATGATAAATTTGCAGATTTGGATAAGTTAGTGGATCAATCCGAAAAAGATAATAAATCAGATTTCTACTACTTTTCCGATATGGAAGTTTTGTATTACTACATTCATGACAGTAAAAGTAGAAATGAAAAAACGAAAACGGAATATATTCGGGAGCTGTTTCAATTCATTCAAAATGTCCATGCCCATGCAGATGATATTGGGATTGATATTGAGCATGTGAAAGAAGGATCTCTTTTCAAAAGCCTTGCTCCTCGTCACTTGAAAAATTATCAACGTTGGTTGGAGAAAACACCATTTAAGTCAGATAGAAACGGCAAGGAACGATATTACTCAAAATCTTCCTTAGCTAGAAAAGTAAATATCCTTATTAGCTTCTTCAACTACCTCACCAAGAAAGGATATTTAGACCAGCTCATTACAGCTAAAATGGAATACGTCAAAATTGATAAGAAAAAAGACCTTCCCAACCGTGATATTACCGTTGAACAAGCTGAAGCTCTTTTGGAATTTGTAGAAAATCTAGAGCATCCAATTTTAAATGGATTAATCTCTACCTTTCTATTGTGTGGAATCCGGAATAATGAATTATGTACAGCAAGAGTTTGTGATCTCAGTTATGAGAGCGGAGATTATTACTTAAGTGTATTGGGGAAAGGTGATGAACGTAGAGAAGTATGGTTAAGCCCTAAGACATTTAAGAAAATTAAACAATTTCGTGAGGTTAGAGGGCAATCGACTCAGATTGATAAGAACGATGAGTCTCCTTTGTTTACTACCTTTACAGGCAAGGCTTATACTCCTTCTTATTTATCAAAGTATATAAAAAATGCCGTCGAACGTTTTAATTTAGAAGCATTCGAAGGCAGAAAAAAACCTATTAGTCCCCATCATTTCCGACATGGTTTTGCTCAGATATCAGCTGATCAAGGTGTACCATTATATTTCATTCAGGAAACACTTGGCCATAAACACCAATCTACGACGGAAGGTTATTTAGAGAAGAATATGAAGCGGGAGCATAATGCAGCAAGGCATTGGAACGGTGGTAATATTAAAAAGTTTCTATAAACGATATTGTTAAAGGAGATTTACAGATGAAAGCCAAGTCAGATACGGAAGAATTCTTATCCCATAAGAAAAAGCTATTATCAAAAGCAAAAGTGATTTCAAAAGATATTGGAATTGTAACAAAATTTAATACCTTCATTAAGGAAGAAATAAGTTATCCATACTGGATTATCATCGATGATGAAATACACGAGATAACAAAATTCTATTCAACAGTTGTAAAAAAGGCAATCATCAATATAAATAAACCCGTTCACATCCCCCGATCCAAAGCTAAAAAGAAGGTTAGAGAATTGGGTGCAGCTCACCTTGGTAAGCTGTGTAGAATAGCCCATCTTTGAAAAAATAATGTGCTACGCATTATCGGAAGGCTGGCCTTCCCTATTTACTGCTTCGCATTAACGCAAGGCTATCGATATACAGGAAACATGAAGAACTATTTTGGAAGACTTGCTTTTTTAATGGTCATATCCCAAATACCCTATGTACTTGCCTTTAATACCTGGACTTTGAATGTAATATACACGTTATTTTTTGCGGTGTTGGTATTATGGTTAATAGATAATACAAATTGGTATGTATTTTTACCTGTTGGTATGGTCTTATCATGTGCCTCTGAAATAGGTGATTATGGAATTTATGGTATTGTTCTAGTTCTACTTTATAAATACACTAAAGGATACCAGTTGTTAATCGGACACATGGCATTAAACATTATCTCATGGAGTGTGTTTGATTGGTCCTATATTCAATTATTTAGTGTACTGGGAACAATAGTTATCATGAATGTCGATAAGATTAGAACAATTAAAGTCAACAGAGTGATTTATAGAGGATTTTATCCGATACATCTATTTGTTTTGTTTCTATTTAAAATATAAAGCGATGTTTTGATTTTACCGTAGAAGAATAATAATGAGGTTTTCCGTGTAAGATGGGTATAAGAGCATGATGATGGTAAGCCAATATCCTCTCCAACAAAGTTGCCTACTCAATGATATGAAGGACATCATGCTCTCTTATGTTCAAAATGCTTCCATAGAATCAATGCTACTAAGCTGGACTGAACTAACATTCTTAGAATCATCATCATACACTAAAAAGGATTCCTCTACTTCATTTATGAGGATAACTCTCCCGCATATAGTCAAAGGCTTCTTTTTTTGCTCTACGATCACAATCCGTACTAATGAATTATCTTCTTGCCACTTCTTTAATTGGTTGTTCCAAAATGCAAACAAATAGTTCCACTCCTACTTAGAACATTGATTATGACTGGTACAATCATTCGTTTATTAGTTTGTTTTGCTGTCAATATAATACAAAATTACTCTTGCTAAATTAATTATAAACTTTGCCTCATTTTCTTCAATAATATCCTCGTTTGGATGTGAGAAACCGTGATTGTTCCTAATTTCATTCATATTTTCGAGAAACTTTCCAATGGCATTTACGGTTTGGTTAATAGGTCTGTGGTGTGCTCTTACATCAATGTTAAAACTCGGATGCTCAGTCTTCAGCTTTCCCCACATATCCTGTATCTTTACATTCTGTTCATTGAATGTAAAGTTTTGTTCATCACATAGTGCTTTTAAGTAACCATGAATAGCTGTGTGTACACGGTCAACAGCGCTGCTGTATGAGTGATTTTCAATCAAAGTAGTTGCCTGAAGGAGTACATTTTTGACAAACTCTATATCATGTTTTAAATCACTCTCTTCAATTACCTCACCTCTCAACTGATTAATCCATAAAGTTATCTTTTCATGTAATCTTTCTTTGTGCTTAAACTCTTGTTCTGTAATAATTTTGTTGTGAAGTTGTTCCTCGAAATAGTGTAAAGGATATTTTTCTAAAACACCAAGGAGTATTTTCGTTTGGTCATCTGGTTCAGACTCAGTTAAAATTTTCATAAAACGCTCTCTTGTAGTTCCGGCATATTCAACGGGGTTAATTTCTAAACCGCAAAAGCTAGGATAAAAATCAGCGTGAGTTGAATAAGAAAAATCGCCCAAATAACCACCATGTACTCCTATGTATGAAACAACACTGTTAATTTCTGTTCTTTCTAATTTTTCCATCATAGCACTCCATTCTACGAAATATATAAATGCCACTATTACAAGTTTTGTAATAAAAATAATGTATATAAAACATACTAATAATAGTACCAAAAATTACAATTATTTAGGAGGTATTTTCAAATGGCAACAAGACAAAATCAAACAAGAAACAATTCTTCTAATCAACTAGTAGCTCCTGGTGCAGCATCTGCAATTGAACAAATGAAGTATGAAATTGCAAATGAATTCGGAGTTAATTTAGGACCAGATACTTCATCTCGTGCGAATGGTTCGGTGGGTGGAGAAATTACCAAAAGACTTGTGCAAATGGCTGAACAACAACTTGGTGGAAGTTACATTCAATAATAAGAAGATGGGGCAATCCCATCTTCTTATATTTCTACTACCTCTTTCTATGCTAAAAACTCAATATATTTATTTGATTTAATAGACATCTCGGTCGTGTTCTTTTCTTTATACGTATTCTTTTGGAGAAATCCATAAGCAAGTATCCTCTTCCCCATTAGTTCTTGATCTTTATAGGTAAAATGAGAGAAATATTTCTCGAACACGACTAGAGAAAAACGTATTTGATTCAAAGGTTTAAATACAACATAAATAACCTTTTCTCTTCTAATCACAGATTCGATCTCTCCATATACAAAATAGCCCATTTTATCAATCTGCTCTGAACCCCATAACAAACGATGTGCTTGTTCTTGGTTTAACACAATGGAAGATAGCGGGATTTTCTTACCCTTGACCTGAACCAATATTGTAGATAATACATCAAGTTCATAGCTGCTCAAGAGATTAACCACACTTTTCAAACTACTTAAGGATTGTGGCGTATCACTTTCCTGTTTCACCTTAACTTTCGAATCATCTACTTCTTTAGGCTTTGTGTTCGTTTCATCTCTTTCTATGACCTTTGGTACATAATCGGGATCTAGTTTGCTTAAATTTAATTTCAATACTTGTTCTTTAATGCCCTTATCCAACAATTCATCCTGGTATTCACGTATCTTTTGAATCGATTCTTCAAATGATAGTGGCTTGAAAAATCCGCACGTAGTAGAGTGCTTACTTTCGTGTTTTCCTGTTGTTTTAAAATGTCCTTTCACTAGATCAGTTGCGGACACAAAAACAACGGGTACTTTACAGTCAATACATGATAAACGGTGACCGTGGGTATCGGGGTTATATTCAGAAGATGTTATTACCTTACCATTTGATAATAATGCTGATATCATAAATTTCCCCTCCTTTATTAAAGGAACTACCTTACATCTGTTTCCATTAACTCCTATCTTTTAACATCAATTAAAGTGGCTCGTACTAGTTATCGTATAACTTTGTTAGAATGTTCTACGAGCCCTTCAATTGAATACTTCACTAGCACCAGGTCTCCTGCATCATTGTCCTTAATGAATCCATCAATATCAAGAGTGTTATTCCCGCTAACCTCAGATAAGATTTGTTCGTCCGAGGTTGATAGAGTTAATTCAGGAATCTGATTTGCGGGTACTAAGAGTTGTTCAAGTGATTGTGAATGACTTTGATCAGCATAAGCTGACGTTGAGAAAGATACACGTATTGCATAAGGGGTTTTTCCGCTTGTTGCAGCTGAGAATGTTCCACCTGAAGACATCGTTGACGTTGCACTATACCCATCAGGTCCACTGTTCCTACCGACACTTCGAAGGGTTTTTGTTGTTCCGTCTGTAAACACAACATAGACGGTAAGGTTAACACCATAATCAACAATGCCACTTCTACTTGCTCCAGAACCAGAAAATCCATACATACTAGTAACAAACGTCACATAGAAAGAAAGGCCATTGTCCCTAATATTTCCTAAAGTCCCCCCTGAAAAGGTAGGAACAATTCCAGAGGGATTTGTGTAACCGTTATAACTATAATTGGAAAAAACTACATCATTGTAAATTTCATTTGTGGATGCATTGACTAAGTGAATATGGCTAGTTAGAGATGATGCTGCAACAATGCTCCCTCCTAAAAGTAATACAATAAGTGCTGTCTTATATCGGATAAAACTGTTATAAATAATGTTCTTATCCATATGCATTACCTCCCCCAAGATCTAAATTTAACTTTTGAACTAGCGTCATTCCACACTAGAAATGCATCAAAGGGGTTACCAGAACTACTCGAGATAAAACCTTTAATCAAACTTGTAGAATCTTCATTAAGTAGCTTCTTAATCTCATCTAGTGGGATTTCTTTTTTAGCCACTACTTTATTTACAGTAAAGTTACAGGAGGTTTTAGAATAAGCACTACATCCATAAAATTTCCCTTTATCTACAACGGGTTCACCACAGAGTTTACATGCTCCAATGGAGGATTCTTGATTGTGGTTCATTTGATTATTAGATGAGAGAGACTGTTTCATCTCAACCGGAATGGACCATTCTTTCGATTGTTCCATAAGTTCATGAATAAGCTCTTTGACACGGACGTTAATTCTATTCAAAAATGGCTCATGCGGTTGTGTTCCTGCTCCAATCTCAGCAAGTACCTGTTCAATGGCACCTGTTGTGAGAGGACTCGCAAGCCAGTTTTTCTCACCTAACAATTCGATAAGTAATTGACCTTTCGGCTCGCAATAGACTAAATTCTTTCGCACACTGATAAATTTACGTTTCATGAGCTGTGTGATGACATTAGATCGTGTTGCTACCGTACCCAAACGAAGCTCCTCCGTTTTGAAGCCTTGTTTCTCGTCAGCCGTCAAATAGGCGTAAGCATTTTTCATAATCGTAGGCAACTGACCATGTGGAAAACGTTTAGGCGGGCTTGTCTTCCCTTCTTTTATCTCTAATGACTGAATGGCTACCAGTTCTGATTCCTTTAAAGATGGGATGACAGCCTCTCCCTCATCTGTCTCGTTTTCCTCACTATTCGAATCGCTTTCCATACCGAAGACCTTTCTCCATCCATCTGCCACCAACTTTCTACCTTTGGTTTTAAAGGTGAAATGGTTATCTACGGTTGTTATGACCTCTGATACATCTTCTTCTGCTGGTGGATAATGAGCAGCAATCAGAGACTTTGCAATTAATTCATATATCCGTTTTTCATCTGCCGATAGCTCATCTAAATTTGGTACCAACTCTGTTGGAATAATCGCATAGTGGTCGTCGACTTTTGTGTCGTCCACGAACCGTTTATTGCTACTAATATCTTGAATAGGTACAGGTAACAGATGTTTAAACGCTTCTACCTCTCCAAGATTCTTTAAGATCGATGGAAACTCTTTTGCTTCCTCTTTTGAAACATGTCTTGGTTCACTTCGAGGATAACTGATTATTTTTTTCTCATACAATTCTTGCGCGACACTTAACACACGGTCTGGTGCCATTTTATATAAGCTGTTGGCTACTGCTGTCAAATGAGTGAGGTTGAATAGCTGAGGTGCAGGAATGAACTTACGGTCCTCTACCACACTTGTTACCACCGCTTCTTTCTCCTTACAATACTCTCCAAGGGCTTTCGCTTTCGCTTCATTAAAAACATGTTCTTCGCCTTGTTTAAACCATTTACCACGGTAAGTGTCACCCTTTGGAGTAGAAAAATCTAAAAAGACATCCCAAAAAGGTTCTGATTGAAAGCTTTTTATTTCCATTTCACGTCTATATATAATGGATAAGGTTCCGGTCTGAACACGTCCAATACTGAATAGGTCTGAAAGTCCCTTTTCGCCTAATAAGCAGGTCATCGCTCTTGAAGCGTTAATTCCAATAACCCAATCCGCACGCTGTCTTGAGACAGCTTCATAATAGATAGATTGATAGTGTTTATTGTCCTTTAATTGTTTCATTGCCTTGTGTACAGCTGAAGGAGTAAGTGAGGTCGTCCATAAACGTTCTACCGGTTTTCGATTGTTGCTAAAGAGCAATACCTCATCTACTAATAAGCACCCCTCTCGTCCTGGATCACCGCAATGAATAATGATAGATACAGTTGCGTCATTCACCCACTTACGAATGATTGTATAGGCAGCCTTTTTATCGGGGGAAACTTTCAACTTAAACTCTTCTGGAATAATAGGAAGATGCTCCAATTTCCATTGTTTATACTTTACATCGTATTCTTCGGGCATCACTGGTTCTAAAATATGTCCTATGCACCACACGGCAATAGCCCCTTCTTTCCAATATTCGTGTGGTGGTAACTCATGATATTGCTTACCGTATTTCACCCCTGTAAAAGCAGAGCACACGGCCTTCGCTTGTGAGGGTTTCTCAAAAATCAAAAGCTTCTTCATTACTTTCTCTCCTTTTAAATGATATAAAGTGAAATATAAACGATATTAAAGCCAACTAGCAGTAATGTTATGATATGTTCAATTGGAGAACCCACATCAAAGACTAGAGGAGCACGAAAATACTTCTTAGAGAACGGATAAAGGAGCGGGATTCCCTTTGTAGTAGGAAAGTCTCCTAGAAAATGAGCTACATTCCCTATTAAAAATCCAACTAAATAGAACATTGGAATTGAATAGACAGTATGTAAAATGGATCCGTAGATGACCAGTAATCCTAAGAATGGAAGAGAATGAGTAAACTTCCGATGTCCTAAAAACACTAATAACATCGGCAATAACATGCTACCGATGCCTGAAACGTGTTCATCTATGATGTCCCATAGCTTAGGAAACTCTGTTGCTATCGTAATAATTGCTGCAAACAACATGATTGCCAATAACCAAAATTTCCGACCTAGTTTCGTAGTGGGAGAATCGATATCTGGAAACAACGAACCTATTAAGACCGTTCCCATGAAAATAATAGAGGAAAAAAAGTGTGCAGGTACTATATTGAAGGACTGACATAGAGGGACTGCTAACATACCGCAAGTAAACCCTAAAACTTGATGAGACCTAGCAAGCATTTATACTCACTCCTTTGTTTTGTGACGTAGTAAAAATGTTAGACATACTATGTATATCTTGAATCATCCTATTCGCACTCTTGTAATCTACTACCTTATAAAAGGTCCATATAGGGAAAATAAAGTAATGAAAAGAATGAAAATAAGATTTATTGAAAGTCTTTGTAATATCAATTTGCGTAAATATATCTTGTCGTAACTTTTGAGTATTTTATTACCCGCATATGTTGTAAAGCCTAATGAGAATAACCCAAAAACACCCGAGAGAGCAGTCAAAATTAGAGCCATTTGCTATTATACCTTTCCTCTCCATTTATAACTTGATATCACGAAGTAACTAAGGTAATACATTGTTCTGATGCCCAGGAATATTGTCTATGGAATAGAAGATTAGTATAGAGTTTCCTACATCTTGATCACTAACACTTCCGTTTAAACCTAAGTTATTATTTCCTTCTATTTCTGATTTCACTTGATTATCTAATGATAATAATTCTATTTTTGGTTTATTATTTAGTAGCCGTTTTGTAACACGACTATATGCATTTATTGTTCCAGTACTTGCACTAGCTTGAAAAGTAACAGTCTGTCCATCGTAATTTTGTAGAATAGAATCTAAACTACCATTGTAATGGTTACCTGCATAATCTTGAGAACGCCATATTACAGATCCCCCTACCAATAGTGCAGTCATAGAACCATAAACATTATTTGATGTGGAATATGTATACTGTGATAGGTTAATTGTTTCTGTTCTAGATACTCTATTGGGAGTCGAATGCATAGTCTGACCTGAGAGTGCTACAATAGTAGTTACACTCGAAGCCTCTACTGTATTTAATTGTTCGTACATAGACGTTATTAGAATTAGCCCTACAAACACTAATCCACACATAATGTTTATAACTTTCCTCAAATTTACTCCCACCTTTAAGAGACTCAAGACAACCTCGAATAGTATCGCTCCACAAAACATATGCCCTTCAAGTCATCGATTCGATTAATAATATAATTCTTCCCTGTGCCTGGATTAATAATGGTCATTCCAAGAGTTGGGTTTAGATGCATTTCCATTATCAAAGTCTTTGTGTATTGTTCTAAGATTCTATAAATCATTTCGCTCGCTCTCTTTTTGCAATATTTTTATTGGTTGCTCTTTATTTATGTAGCTTCATTTTCCAAAGAGATGAAATTAGTTTTGACGACAATATCACTTGGTTCTTAATTCATTTAAAATTTCACGTTCTTGTTCTTTTTCCCACTCAATTTCACTATTTGTATAACGTTCGTGATTATCGATTAAGCGACTATATTCTTCTGACGTAATTTCTATTTTTTCAATTTCCCCACCACATTTCTCAGAAATATGATTAGCTATATCTTCATCAATAAATAAAAAAGCTACTTCTTTATCTTTAACGAATTCAAGGCTAAATGAATTTTCATTGTTGGGTAATCTTTTTAAACCACCTGCATAATACAGCTTTCCAAGTTTAACAAGCCAAAAATTCAATATTTTTTCCACTTTAATTCATCCTTTCGTTATGTGCATCATAAGTCTGTTCCCAAGCGTACTGCGAAGTAACTCGGCCTTTTCATCCTCTAATATCTTTAATACGTCATACCCTTCATACTCGTATGTTGTTGTTTCCAGTTTTAAAGTATAAATAATGTTATGACAAGGTGATTCTTCCTGTCTTATATCAACAATTAGTGACTGCTCAGAAAGGCTTTTCATTTGTATAACTTTCTCCATTCTTTTGTATAGTTTGGTTTATCCTCTAAGCTGGTTACGTGATTTAACATTGTTACTCCATGTAGTTCGTTGTTTTTAGGAACCCCTTCATTCAAAAAAAAATATTATCGTAAAGGACTTAATGGTATTTCTATTTCTGGCACTTGGCTTACGGTAATAATTCCTACAATTATCATTAAAATAACGAAATAGGTCCATTCAGATTTAAATAACTTTTCCATACAACATGTCTCCTTATATAAAAATGTCAACAACTATACGTTCTTCCAATTACTTCCCGAACAGGATAGTCATAGAGTTGATTAATCCATTCGTTATAGTCATACGTAACAATTAGATCTGCACCAGGCATTCCCATATGTAACAAATTGAGAAGTTGTGAGAGTTCTCTGTGGTCCTTCTCTGAATAATAACAATGATATAGTTCCTTCCCTTTTTTAACATATGGCGGATCAATGAATAGAGTAGATTCACTGTCCCAATATGCTTCCTCAATGAGTTCACATGCATTGAGTTGGGTAATAGTCATCCGGTCACTAAGAGAATGAAGGTGATCAATCCTTTTCACTAAGGTTTTGGGGTTCCATCTCGACAGCAAGTTCTTGTTTGTCCCATTCTTACCGCCCAATGGATTTGCTTTATAAATCCCACTGTACGCTAAACGATTTACGATTAGAGATGCCCACGCTGCATCTACTACGTCAATGCCTTTATAATCTTGCTTGATGATTGACTGAGCTCTAAAAAACTCTTTATGTGTTGGTTCTTTAGACTGTATGCGGTCAATCAAAGCGAATGGCATATATTTGATCAGCCACCATAAGGAGTAGACACCTGTATCAAGGTCATTCAGATGTAGGTGCTCGACAATACCTGCATCTAACATAGCAAGTTCAAAACTTCCTCCACCTGTGAAGGGTGATACAAGCTTCTTATTCTTGGCTTGCTGAAGGTGAGAATATAGATATTCGATTAACTTAGATTTCCCGCCTGGATACCTGTAAGGTGATAATTGTTTAGACAGCTTAATCGTGGGAGGAACAGTTCTCCGTTCGTTCATGTCTTTATCCTCCAAGATCAAAGTAAATTTATGGCGAGTTGTTTGGTCATTTAGATAGGTATAGCCATCACAGTCTTCACACCAGAATCCTGCATTGAACTGATCAACTTGAAAGCTCCCATCTTCGGCAGTACCCATCAAGTTACAAAATTGACAAGTTAACATTGATGTGACCTCCTCGTCAGAAATTTCCTGTACAGGCTTACGCAGCAACATCCGAACTTAAACCCAATCCTAATTTAATGGCACCCGAAGCACCCATACCTTGATTAAAGTAAAGTGGTTTATTTAGCTCTTTCGCAACCTCTTTAATAAGGTCCATAGAAACATGTCCGATAGCCCCTAACTGCACCACAATGGAATCAGCCTTCTTAATAAGAGTCTTAAACTCGTTTTTATTGCCTCCGTTACGGCTCTTACCACAATGGAATAATACGTTACACTTATACTTTCCTGCTAATTTCTTTAACGTAGCTTCTTGTGAACCTCCAAATACTGCAATCGTTGGCTTTTTCATATCAATACATCTCCCTTTGAATTTGTTTGGTTAATTTGTGTAACAAATATAACACGTATTTCCAGGATTGATTTTGATTCCAAAGGGGGAAAAAGCCAAAATTTACGAAATTTGACTCACTTTTTCAGTCTTTTCGAATACAATCCAATTATTTTTTAGAGCTAATAATACCGCTGCAATCGTTGTATTGACCTCTAGTTTTTTCACGACATTTTTTATATGTGTAGATGCCGTCGCATCAGTAATATAAAGGGTTTGAGCGATTTCCGAATTAGACAAACCTCTTGCTGAAAGCTCAAGAACCTCCCACTCTCTTTTGGTTAAAAGACCTTTTGGTCGAGTAGGTATTACTAATTCAGATGTAAAAACTAAACTTTTTACCATTTGGAGCATCTTTTGGTATCCTTCTAACACAGTACAGGACAATTTGTTGTCCAAATAGATGCGATTCTCGATCACATTTAAAACTGCATTGACCAAAATTTGACCTGAACTGGACTTAAGGACAAACCCTTTCACTTTCCTAGAAAGAATATCAAGTGTCTGTTCGTTGTCTTTGACCATAGACAGGACAATTACTTTTGCACCAAGAGAAATTACCTTTTCTAGAAGTTTCAAACCTTTATTATCTGGATAGGAAAAGACATCGATGATTACGATACTTTCATCAAACTTTGATGGTTGTTCCTCTATCCATGATTCGTCGCAAATAGTAATATCTAAATCTGTCAGATGAAGAGAAAGAATTCGTTTCATTCCTTCCCTGTACTCTCTTTGTTCGTCCAAAATAAAAATGTTCAACCTACCAGCTCCCTTAAACACAAAAAAGGAACTCCTCTCTAAAAACTACTCGTTCGCTGGAGTAGTATGGTTTAGAGGGGAATTCCCTTTTAATATATCGTTCAATTTAATTTGTTATTTGAATGCAGAATAAATCTATATTTATTATAGTATGCTTTCCAGTGAGAATCAATGACCTTTCACCCAATTTTGCGGACGTGGTGCAGAAATCATTTTAATTTCACCTTTCTGGCTCAGCAATACATATTGTCCAAATCCATCACTTGATACATACCAACACATTTTAGAAGCTAGAGATAGCGCTGACTTATGATTATGCACTGGATATGGTGATTTGTAAACATGTTTACTCCACCCAACTTCTACCCCTTTATTTGTAACACCAACAAGTTTCCTTTCGCTTTGGTTTACAATCCAACAACCGTACGTTTTTGTAGGGTCAATATACCAGGTCGCGTCATCTCGTGGAGAGTCAATATCTGGTTTGAACGGGTATGTTGATTGCTCCTCATCAAAAGCGTGACCAGCAAACTCATAAAAAGTCTCTTCATCATCTTGTATAGAATCTTCATAATAGATATCCATTTCAACATCATCCTCAATTGGACACTTCCGAAGACATCTTGCATAAACATTAGGGCTTTCTATGTCAGCTGAAGGATAATAGCCACACTTATTTGTAAAAGGATCGAATAACGAGCATCCGGTTTTACATGTTGGCCTCTCCTTTCGTGAGTCCCTAGTTTGTTTAGTTTTTGTATTATCGATGATTAGTTGTAGTGACATAGGGAAACCCTCCTAACGTTAATGATTTATGCTGCTCCGAGAAATATAAAAGGCATGATGGTTGATAATAATAGAATGATAGTTGAGCCTATGAATAAGCGTTTAGACCATCGATTATAATCTGGATGCGTAATTAATTTATAAATGTACCGTAAGGCTAACCCCACTAGGATCATTCCAACGGAAGAATAGATTCCGACCTTTGTGAGCACCTTCAAAAAATCACCTGCTAATACCGATACTCCCATTGCATTTGTCGTTAAGATAATAAGTGGCACGCCTCGGAATAAGATGAGAACAAGAAGCGAACTAATCATAACGCCAGTGCTCCATTTAGTCCATTGTCCGATTTTCATCATCATACTAAAAGCCATCACTACCACAGCTGCTAAAAAAATAACCGTAATAAACTTAATACCTGTCGAATATACAACGGGCAACAATTCATTAGCTCTTTCCCCTAGTAGAGAGAATGTAGTTAAATCTCCAGAACCCTCTTTATGTTCAAAAGGCATTCTATTTATATCCTTCTGTGAGTCAAACGGTGATGCCGAAGCTAGTATTGTAGTTGCAGACATAAGAAAAAACACTGCTAACATAAAACTTACTACTTTTTTCATCGTCTTCCTCTTCCACTCTTAGCAAGCTGAGGTCTATCACTTCCCTGAAAGAAGCGCATATTTACCTTTCGTAAATTCCAATGCATAATGCCTTTTACGACAGGAAGTTTCTCATAAAACATTTTACCTTGCTCGTTATCTCTTGTTACTTCCATGAACTTATGCATCATAGATACCCAGTTTCCTAAAATTTGCATATTAACACCTGTATCTACATTTTGTAGTAGAGACGCTAATTCATTTGTATTTACACGTAAGTCTACAAAGACATTTTCAATATTATTTCCTTTCCCTTTGAACTCCATTGCTACTACATACTTATGCAATCTTACTAAGGCTTTGAACTTTTTTGTCAAAATAACCTGTGTTTCAAGAGCATTCATTTTAGTAAGGGTATGAATGTTGATACGAATCTCTATGTTTTCACCATTAATCACGCCAGTAGATGAAATGGGTAAATTAATATCGAACCTACACTTACGATCAGGAATGCTCTTTTCACTCGCAATGGAAGTAAAAAATGGGACCATCCACTTTGTCCAAGAATCGATGATATCAGTACGGAGATTTTGAAAATAAACGTTTTCGGAGTTAACCCCCGGTGTAAAATCTCCATCCATTAAAACCTGATCTTGATCAGCAGAATATCTTACAGCTAATACATCACATGAACATTTATGTTCGATTAATTCTGATATAAATGAGTCAAATCTAGTTTCACTTAATTGCATTTTGCGACACCTCTCCATACCACTGTTAATTGAATATTCTTGATGGAACAAAGTAGGTAGTTATTTTTATTGTCACATATTATCACATTATGTGACAATAAATTAATTTATATTATACATAAACTACCACTTTGCTACAATACTTTGATAAAATAAACACAAGTTTACTATTGGGGGAATGAAACGTATGTCTGAACAGAACACTTCTAAGAAGAATTCCTATAAAACCATACGCATCGATTATAATAGCTTCGAAAAACTCGAAAAGATAGCAGAAACATTAACACAAGAACTTCAAATAAATGTTTCAAAAGCTGCTGCTGTAAAATATTTAGTCAATAACTTTGCTGGCCTTAATAAAAAAGAACATAAATAGTCTGATTGGTAGCCAGTCAATAAACCATTGAAAATTTAAAATTGACTGGCTTTTTTGTACCCTTTAGAAAAAAATTAAGTAAATTTACCATTTTAGACAATTACTTAATTTGCCCTTAAACTACAAGAGACAACATCCATTAAGTTGTAAAAAACTTAATGAATGTTGTCTCTAATTTTTAATGTCCGCCCGTTCCAGGATCTTGGACACTTTGGCTAATCACTATGTCGTCTGTATTAAAAACTATTTCATCTTTGAAGAGCTTAAACTTCTCTTCTTTCTTTGCATTAACTTCATCACTAGCGAATACTCCTAGTCCAAGAGTTAAAGTCAATGATGCTCCTAAACAAACCTTAACAAACTTATTCATATTGTCACCTCATATATCATTTAACTGACATATTCCTAAATTTATTATAATCTTCCATATTTGGAGAATCAACACTTTTTTACAAATCACTGGCTAAACTTCTGATTAAGCTTGCATAGAATAGATTTCCACCTGTTTGGAATCCCTCAATAGCAACCTTTAAAAGGGCTTGATTTCTAAGACATATACCTTTGTAATACAATTGGAAGGAAGTTAACTCGCCCCTTTTCCTTTCAATTTCATTCAAAATTGATAAGCACTTATCTTGGTTTTCTTTCCCTTCCAATCTAGCATGATAATGGCAGACTTCTGCTCGATCTGATAAAAAGAGTTCATTAAAATCATTGTGTATTAGACGAATAAAATCATGCGTAGCTTCTAATTGTACTCTTTTTATAGTGAAATCCTTATTTACTACTTCTAATAAGGATAATGATTTTTTAATATATTGGATGCTCTGTTCATAATCATGTTCTGCATGTAACTGAGCGAGTAACGCATAGGCAGAAATTATAGGAAAATGATAAATGTTTCCAGAATTAATGATAGTCCAAGCCATTTCCCGTGCCTTTTCCTTTTCATTTCGAGCCATGAACACAGTTGATTTCATTTCCCATACCCTAATCAGCATAGAATGTTTGAAATAACTATCTTCAAGTTGCAATACTAACTCTGTAACATCATCTACTAAATCTAACATGACGTTCCAAGCATTAAGGTCATAAAAGCTATATAAAGTTAGGATCTCCATCATGACCTTAGATGTTTCTTTTGTAAAGTTCGTATTTAATTTTATTTGCTCAGTTCGCCTATACATTTCCTGTTTTTTATTAACAAAAGCACCACGATTTCTTTGCATTAACAATAGATATAGAGGAGAAAATTCTGGATTGTCAAATTTGTATGCCAATTCTTCGGCTAATTCGAAATATCCATTGTTCATTAAATATTCTAATATCATTGGCTCATTATCTGGACGATCGGAAAGTATACAAAATTCCCTCATTACTCGATTAAAGATATCTGGCTCGCCTTCGTATAATAATTCTGCCAATTTATAAAAATTTGAAAAATGAAATGCAGCTTTTCCTTTAAATATAAGAGTAACGTTAGCTGGTGTACATTCGAATAAAATAGAAATGTCTTTCTTTTTAATTCTTTTCTTTTTTAAATCAGCCTCTAGTCGGCACAAAAACTTAGTATACATATTATCACTTCACTTTCAAGTTTAATATCTATTTGCACGAATAGTCTAGAAGATTTGGAGTCGTATAAGCTGTATACTGTATATTTATCCTCTAGGCGTAGATAATAAAAAAGTATCCTACATAGGATACCTCATGGATTATCCCGATAGCTGGCTAGCATAGTTTATCACTTTAGCCCCTTAAGCTTTGCGTCACCACTTTTCAATGGTTTTGCCTTTAACGGATGTATATAGATATAAATTAGTACTTTTGTAATATATTATATTGAAACGAGAATGCTTATCAGTACAAAAGTAGTATATCTATTTATTTACCTCTTGACAATGCTATTTGGCAAAGTTGTTCTATATTTCCAATAGTATGAAACTTCTCTTAACTTACTCAACTTCCACTTGTTAATCTTATCCAGATATACCAACTCTCCTTTCTTACCTAATAACAATAGTAAAAAGGACTAAAATAAAGCATTAATCCTTTTTATCTTGCTACTAAGCGTTTTGGTTCATATTAGATAGTTCTATTACTCTCATTTGAATGGCTCCTTTAGTCCTTCGGAGAAGCTCTCCTGCTTCTTCATAAACTAAACCTTGTCGAAGCAAGTTCATTAGTTTTCGATCTTCCTCATCAGACCATCTTTCGTAAGCTCGTTTAGCTTGTGTTTGACGTTTACAAGCATCTTCTACCCAAGTTGGCTCAGGTAAGATGGAATACCTTTCATATTTCGTGAAATCAATCTTGTCTTGGTTCTTCTTTGCCCAATTCCAGAAGTCTTTCGGAGCAATCATTTGATAAGTACATTTCTTCCTAGTAACCTTCTCTTTTACAGGAAGTCCCTCATTTTTTTTCAGTTTTCCTAATTGGTAAGGTGTTGTTTTTAATAGCCTAGCTAATTCCTTAAGTGTCAATTCACCCTCATGATCTTTAGTACTAAGACCCATTCGTTTTAATTTAGCTTCCACTGAACCAATATCCCTATCTAAGGTAGTTGCAATTGTCTCCAAATCGAATTTTCCTACTATTTCATAGAGATATTCTTCTTCTTTGGTTGTCCAAATTCTATATGTTCGGACCATAATATATACTCCTCTCAACGTTAAAATGAAAAAAGGAGCAAGCACATGGTATCTGTACTTACTCCCTCTCTTTGTTTACTTTTTTATTAACAAACGGCTGCCATGTACTCATCCGGTATGAGATAATCCTGAGAAATGGTTCGTTCAATGGCATCAATATGTTGGACAGTGATATCCTTTTCCGTACGATTCACAACTACGGATAAGATTTCTCCAACACCAACCATCGAACTTGCGTCACCCATGTTTAACCAAATACGGTTCCCATCGGACACATGAACGTACTCATTCTCAATCCCGACAACTTGAACAGTCCATTTTTGCTCTCCCATTAAACCGTCTCTTATACGAGCTGTTGCCAGTTCAGAATATGATCCATCCAGTTCAATGTTTTCATCATCTTCAGATAAGTCTTCCATTGTTAGACAATCCTCAATTGGTTGTTGTTCCATCATCATATCTAACTGGTTTAACTCATCATCCATTGATACCGTTACGTAATTGTCGGGTTCCATACAATCAATATAGGAATCCTGAGACATAGGCTCTTCGTATTGCTCCGCTTGAGGCCCATTCACTTCTTGTTCAATCATTGAAAGAAATTGTAAGGTATCATCATTTAATACTGCTCTTTTAACCTCTGGTACTTGCGTAGTTTCAACTGGAGCAGATTCAACGACTGTTTCAGTGACCAACTCCATCTCCATTTGCTTTTCTTCTTGATAACTCATTACAAAATCATATGTTACCATTCGAGAAACACGGATAATGTCTGCTTTGATCATACAATATTGCTCCAATACATGAATCACTACTAGTTGAATGATAGATAATGCATCTACTACTGCAATTGTCATATTTAATATCTTCCTCTCATTTTTAATTAAAGAGAACATCCATAAGGATGTTCCATTTATGCAAACAACTCAAAGACTAACTGACCATCTGCCGGTTCAGCTTTCTTTTTACTTTTCTTCATTTGCTCCTCTTCTCGCGTGTATACCATAAGAGAAATTTCTTCACCATATACAGCTTTAGTTGGACGTTCTAATTGTGCGAAGTAATCCAAAATGACATGACCTTCAGGATTCAAATCAATACCAAAGGCTTCAATAAGATCCACTTCTAGCACGCCACCTTTGAATAAGAATCCTGGCACTCGGTCATTTTCGATAAACTTACAATACGTTGCTGTTTTTCGAAGAAGCACATTTCGAGTAGATTCTTCCTCCACACTACTTCGAACCCAAGCCATAAACTGGTCTGATAAGGATTTTGGTTTCTTCTTCCCGATATTCGCCATTAATTCTCTAGCTCGTTCAGAAGTTGAAGCAACCCAATCCTCTAAGCTACTCTGTACTTTCGTACCTTTCTTAATCTGCTCAATCAACATAGATTGGAGATCCCCTTCGTCTCCTAACATCGCTGCAAGTCCGTCGCTGGACATTTCCCCACTAATAGCGGCAGCCGCTTTGTTCTTACGTGCAATAAGCTCAGCCATGCTTTCTTGGAAGGTATCCTTATATGCCAAAAAGAATATTCTGACTTCTTCCGTTTGGCCAATTCTCCAAGATCTTCTCATACTCTGGTTCAAAGTATAGAGTGACCATGGGAACTGGTAATAGATACACGTTGGAGTTGATAGAAGGTCCAAACCAACCTTTACTAATTCCATGTTGGTGATAATAACATTAACTCCCTCTTTTTCTACCTTGTCCTTCAACCAATCCGAGCGTTTATAAGGTTTCGTTGTGTTGGTTCTTAAAATTGCAACCTTTGCACCAATTTGTTCGAGGACTTTTTGCAATCGAGGTTGAACGTCTCTTCCTTCGTTAGACGTACCTGTATCACGGATGTATACGATACAAGGGCGACCTTCAGCCATCTCCATTTCAACGAGCTCTTGAAGTTTTTTCTCCTTCGGCAATAAACGATTTTCGTCTAAATACTTTGGCACCCAGATAACTTCGCGCTCCCCACTCATGTTTAGATAATCAACCGTAGGATAAGTAAAAGGATTATCAGGGTAAGCAACCCCATTCATCGTTAATGGAAGATACAGCTTAAATCCGTCTTCTCTTTCATCTATTTCCCTCTCGAAAGTAGAAATCATATCCTGATATGCTTCGCGTTGGTCACTCTCCATATCTACTAAAATAGTAGGCGTTTCGGTATATGGAACTGCATCCACCCAAACGTCTTTTAGTTTCACCATGATCACATTCTGAATGATGAATCTACTAAAGATAAATGGACTATAACCTGGTAGAATTTTTTCTTTGGAAGAGTTATTGCCTCCTCTAGATTGAGAGTTAGACATCTCTCCATTTGGATCTTCACGACGATACGTTGTTTTCTCGATATTTCCATATTCCTCTATAAATTTTCGTACTCCCGAATATTCATAACCTGCTTCCACCATTAAACTAGGAAACAATCTAAATAACAGATAGAATATATCGTCTGCACGTCCTCCGAAAAGTGTTCCAGTCCCAGCTACTACTTTCTTGGAAACCGAAGCAAGCGCCCCAAGAGAATTACCTTGAGCGGAATTGGAAGATTTTAGTTCATGAACCTCGTCGATTATTGACATGTCAAAGAAATTTTTCATTCTTCTACGAATATATTCAATCACCGCAACTTTTCGAGGCTTCCCTACTACTTTAGGAATCTCAGGTTGAGAGGATTGAACTTGAGCTACTAATCTTTTATTCCCATCCTTCACCGCATGAATGAGTTCTTTCTCGTGCTTGCTCCAATCTTTAAAAGAGCTATATCGAGTTGGAACTTTCTTCGTCCAAAGCGAATCTCCGCAATGATAACAAAAGGCATTCTGCGGTTTAGATGCATTTTTAATACGACGACTATTCCCGAACTCATCATCACTCATGCTGTGAGTTGAATGCTGTTCTTCCTCGATCCCCTCTTCGTTAAGTACCACCCGGGTATCCTCAATAACTTGGTGAGGCTTCCCGCAGCTTGTACAATAAAAGCCATACCTATAAGGTAGTTTATTTTCTTCACGTTGGGACTTTGTTTTTTCGTACTGGAATTCCACAGCAGGAACAGTAGCACAATCATTTCTCATTGTTGTAAAAGAAATAACAAAGAATGTGGGTACACTAGGTTTTGGACGACCGTTACTTGTCCACTCATTGTGATAGTCAATGATATCCTTAGCATCCCTTACGACAATAACCTTTGCATTCGGCACAATATATCGAATTTCTTCGGGCCATTTCGCTGTTAAGGTAGGTGGAACCATCATTGCCACATGATATCCTTTTTTGTTTCTCAGCTTAAAGTGAGTATCTGCTACTGCTGTCATCATCGTTGATTTACCGGTACTCATTTCTCCGTTTATGATAACCGCCTTTTGTTTGTCTAATCGTTTAACAGTTGCCGTTACCGAATGAGATTGTACAGGGAACAATTGACGAGGATAAGTATCCAGCGATTCAAAGTGGGAATCGACCATTGGATTATGACCTGGTTGTACTTCTTCATTAAGTTTTTCAACCATATCATCCGAATAGTCCACCATATACTTTGTTAGATCCTCTACCTCTTGTAAGCTGCTACCACTACCTTCCTTTGGAAAGAGAAGTTTTTTCGTTTTTACCAACTCACTAATGAGAGTATCCGCTTCGGGTTCTTCTAACCGTAAACGGTATAAGTGAATTCCGTCAGGGAATAGCTTGGTATCCACGTACATCTTCACTTCTTCAAGATAGTTTCGCTCCACAAGAACGTCATAAAGGGGTTGTCTCCATTCAGGTAAAATGTGAAGACCATATTTACCATTACCAAGCGTTCGTGCAACTGCTTCAGCCGGATCACCATCGAAACACATAATATAATCATGGTTTCCCAAGAGTTCTTCGTGAACAATCGCTAAGGCTTTTCGGTTTTGGTTAATCGTCATACTGAATTTTTCATACTTCCCTCGTTCCGAGATAAGAGGATATTCCTTAACAAACTCATACTGTGTATTGGTTTTCTTCCCATGACCAAATGAAACAGGAATTCCTAAATCAATCGCTGCTTTAATCGATTGCATAGTAGAGTCACTACCCGCAATAATCGTCAGCATAATCTTATGATTTTGATAGGTCTTCTCTGACTCTTCTAGGGCTAATGCAAAACAAAATGCATTTTGCCACGATTGTTCATGATACAGCTCCAACATCTTCGGATTATCTTCATGCTCTACTTTCTTTAGCTCTTCCCAATTAATTGTCTTACCCATAAATATTGCCTAACCATCTATGAAAAGTAGGGGAAAACCCCTACCCATCATTTTCAATGGCTAGGGGTACACCTCCCTATTGTCTGCTAGTTATTTTGCTACAAGTAGCTCTACGCCTTTAAGCTATTGAGCCATACCTCTTCTGGCAAGCTCTTGAAATGTGCAATACATTCATCAACAGCTTGTTTCACAGAATCTGCATACCCGCATGTAACGCTTTTTCTACAATCTGATTGTACAAACACACGAAATTGCTCCCCATATGGAGTATAGCCAGCTTTCTGAACATAAAAAGTAACCCCTTTAAAAGGTTCTTCATGCAAGATCGGAAAGACAGCATTCACCACATTCTGTTTCATACCAACACCCTCTCTACTGTTTTATTTATATAAAAACGAGACTTTCTGTAAGGAACATTCCTACAAAAAATCTCGTTATTACCCATCCATCAAAAAGTTGCGAACACAAAAAAAGCAGCTCTATGACGTTTAATTGAAAAGACAGGATACATCCGTCTTTCTTTCAATCAACCTCATAGGCTGCATATTGTTTAGTAAGTACCCGCTAATCCTATTCCAAGGATTGCAAAGAAAAATTAAAAAGAAAAAGTAATATAGGGATATTATACCTTTTTTCAAGTAATACGTAAAGACTAGGATTCTTCTGGATGAAAGTTCCCTCCACCATAAATAAAAGTCCTCTGTCTACATATGCTACATATAAATTGATATAAGGACTGAACATGATGGACTTTCAATATCCGATGTTACTGGAGAAGGCAGATGAACACATTATCCAAAAGCCTCATATGATTATAGAGCCCAAAATTGATGGGATTAGAGGAATCCTTTCAACTTATCCCACTTTCCCTCTTTTACATACAAGACATAAAACGAATATTACAAAGCGATTTCCTGAGATTATCTCTTCGATTCAAACGAAAGAACCCTGTTTATTAGATGGAGAAATTTATTGTGTGGATCCAAGTACTGGACTAGATGACTGGGAATTAACCATGGACCGATTCCATTTGCATTCGAATGAATTCAAAATACAATATGCCGTAAGGGAAAATCCCGCTTACTTTGTAATTTTTGATATCTTGTACTATGGAAAAAATGAGACAAATGCTATGAAGTTACCTTTGTGGCAACGGAAAGAGTTACTGCAAGAAATGGTTGTCACAAATGCACATATTCAATTGATGTTCTTTAGCGAAGTAGGAAAACAAGTACATGATGTCCTTAAATCAAGGGGACATGAAGGATTGGTTGTTAAGAACAAAAATAGCCTGTACTACCCTGCAGCAAGAAGAGAATGGGGGAAATTTGTATTTTATAAGGAGTATAAGGTGGTTCTAACAGGATTTCGCCATAAGGGAGAGTTTGGAGTATTATGCGCTTTTGCACAAGGTGATAAGTTAAAACCAGCGGGTGTTATCGAATTTATGGCTCCAGAACACCGCAAAACTTTCTTTCGATATGCTTACCAAAACAAAATTAAAGAAGATCAGATGAATGTATATGTACACCCGACATTAAATGGAATTGTTAAGACAAGAGGATTAACACGAAATGGTTATCTACGTACCCCCGTTTTTGTTGAGTACAGTATCTCCAATTAAAGAAAGGTCTCCCCTTAGTATTTGGAGAGACCTTCTTTTCACTCATAATAACACCCCTTACTTCTTCTTCCACTTACCCTTAACCTTTGCTATGAACCGACTTGTTCTTTCCTTCACCTTTCTGTGTATTTTTTGTCCTTTTTCCATAATGACAGGACCGTACACAATAAAAATAAATCCAATAACAATTTCCATGATAATATCCATTTATTTTTACCCCCTAGGCTTTATTAGCCCTTAAAAACTTTTAAGGACAAGTAACATATTTTTGGATCAAACAACAACTCTTGAATGCGAAAAAATATTGGTAAACAATAATTGAATTGAGTAACAACTGCAAGGTTCACTAAAAGCACCACTATATCGAGGTATTTATTTTCTTCTCTAGAAAAGGTTTGAAAAAACAATATTTAATCACTTGTAATCTATATCTGTACCTCCCTAACTCTGCTAAGAGTCCAAATTTATAATCGACTCTAATATCTCTTTTAAAAATTTTTCTTTTATCCTTCATAAATAAAAGTGTTTTTTACTGCATTAGTTACACTCCTTCGGTTGAAAAATAAACTTCGTATAACCTATTGGCGCCAACTGCTGTAAAACTTCAAAATAAAATCCATATCGGAGAAAAGGTAAGGTAAGGAATACCAACTGTAGTTAAACTGTAGTAAAACTCCCTATACATTGAAGATTGAAAAAATAGATGTTTCTATACACATCAATATGAGGAGATTTTGGGGGAAAATAAAAAAGCCCTTACCTAGTGGTAAAGGGCTTTTATGAATATAATTTTTATCGTTCCGCATACATACGAGTAACTAAAATACCTCGTAAGGTTGACCCTGTAACAAGCAACATATTATTAATCTCATGTAACTTATGACAAACGACCGTTCCTTTTCACGGATTCTATTTTTTCTCTAGGCTTCTTTCTTCTTTCCTCAATGATCTCACTTTGACTCTTTACCTCTACTGGTCTTGATTTAGTACGTAAGTCTATAACTTTTTTGGGGGTCATTAGGGTCCATCCCTTTCTACTGTTTTCAGCTACCACGTTCCATTTGTTTTTTTAGCTTTTTCACTTTACTATCAAGTTGTTGGCTCAATTTATACATGTGGTCGTCTTCTAAATTATATTTAGGAAGTTTAGTTAGCGGTTTATCATTGAACAATGATTCTCTATTCTTCTTCACTTTTATTCCTCCCATACAAACCAATAATAGTAATACGTACTATCTGTATGGACAAATTATGAAACTTTTAAACATGCAAATAGAGACAAAAAAAGACAAGAGATTATCTCTTGTCTTCTACGAACCTGATACTTCTTTTTTATATTTTAGTTGTCTAATAGCCTTGTCAGCCTTAACAAATAAATCTTCCATATAATTAAGAGTAGGAATACTTGGCAGTTTAGAGATAGGTTCGTCTTCAAAAAGGGATTCAGTTTTTCTTCTTACTAACCGTCCTTTTCTTTGAATTCCACTATAACTTTTAATTTCTTCATTATCAAAAACTTCTTTAATAGCTTCTCTTACCAATTAAACCTCCTCCTTCCTTATATATATTTTACCAAATTTCATAAGCTTGTACACTATGAATATATTAATCTTCATATTTTCTTTCTCCATGAATTAATAACTGAAAGACTAATAATATTTGATACGTCTATATTTGTAATAGGTTGCCTTGGTGATGTTACAGCAATGATAACTGGATATAGCTCTTGAGTGAAAGGAATGAGGATTAGCTGGTTATTAACCTGAACAATATCCCCATTAACAATTTTTTTCTCCATTTCCTCATCTACATCAACACCTAAAACTGTCTTAAATTGGGTCGGAGTCTTTACTTCCGATTCAGGAAAAACAAGGATTTCTAACATACACGCTTCCCCATAATGAGATAATGATTCTTCTAAGTCGATACAGTAATCACTGACATTATCCCAGTCTTTTCGGAGAAAACGTTCACGAGGCAGCCTTGATAACAAATCCTTAAATACTTCTGCTTTCCCATACTCTAGTTTAATTTGCTTCCTTATTGCTGTATTAACGTTATCAATGTCTTGAACGTTTTCCACCTCAGCACCACCAAACTTCTTGATAAGTGGTGTAAGAAAGAGAGCTAAATCCACAAAGATAAACATTCCTGCTAAGTACAAATACCTCTGCCAATTGGCCGTATCAAATCCTGTCTCATTTATAAGGATGATCATCCCAACGAAAAAGAAAAAATACCATGAGCGTCTTAAGTTTTGTTTGTACTCTCTAAAAAATACCGGTTCTGTCCAACTTAGATAAACAATAAGAGTTGTGATAAGAAGCAACATTAGATATTTATTATCTTGTATGAAACTAAGGGTGCTTGTTCCCCAACCGGTTCTAACAAAGAGAATACTCAATATAAAGCCTATCACGGCTATCCCATGACGGATATTCTTTTTTCGTCTCTCAGCTTTTTCTTGTTCTTTCGTTTTCAAATTCATTCCCCCTCGTAACAAACAAATGTTTCATTTGTATGTACTTTTCATCTTTATACTCTTAATTTAATGCACTATGACAAGGGCAAATAGCCCTTGTCATAGTGACTTATTCCACAGTAAGTTTATAAATTATTATATACTTCTTCAAATTCAGGAGCATCTAAAACCTCCGAGTTAAACACGATTTGGTAAGCTTCATCTTCACTACCTAGTCGTTTTGTTAGATCTGTCACCTGGAATTTAATAAGAGCATCAACCTCTGCTAACTTCTTCATTTTTTTTAAGTCAAATTTCATTACACATCTCCCACTCTCACCGAGATTTTCATACTATTACATATTTATTAAAAAAACACTTTATCTTGTCTTTCCTAACAGATAAACACTACTAACTTTATGTTCAGGAAAGTCAGTTAAATATTTGTTACTTGCTTCTTCTTCTGATGTAGCTTCAATATGGCACCCAAAACCTTGGCCTAATTTATCAAAAGAATAAACAAAGTACATATACCATTTGACTGGGTTACAAAAACGTTCAATTTCTCTATTGAGTTGTTTATCCCACAAGTCGTCAAAACACTCATCACAAATTTTGCTTATTGCAGGTTCAACTGTTTGTGATTTACATTTTATACACAAACTTTCTTCTCTCGGCATTGATGTTGTTTTACTTTTGTTAAAACATACATCACATACGAATTCACTTTCCACTTGCTTGCAGCATACGCATAGAGATTTATTTATTACTGTCATATCTCTTCCCCTACCTCTTTTTTAAAGTATGAAACAACTACATCCCTCACATTTTGATTAAATAACGAGTTGAAGTTGCCCATTATCATTTTCTTGAACAGCTTCACTAATTTTATCTTTAACAGTAGCAACCAACTCTGACACCTTTTGAAACGACTTCCTCACAAAACACTCGGCTATTTTATTGCCAATTGCTGAAATGACCTGACAAGAAACAGATTGACCTAACATTTCATAGATTCTTGTCATTGGCGTATGCTCTGGAAACTCAAACCAGGAAGGTACACCTAGAATTCGTCGTATTTCATCAATGGAAAGGAATCTCCAAGATGTTTTATCCTCGCTTAAAATATATGTCGAAGAGGCGGACTGCCCTCTGTAGCGCCGCGGGATGCATTGAATCTCCTTCACTTCTTCATCTACAAATGTCTTATCAAGAGATCGATCCTTCCAAGATGAACCTCTATCTTGAAAATTCGTCATCCACGTTTCAAGAGACTTCCATTCATGTTGTACATGCTTACCATCTAAGAAGTCTTTTAATTTACGTCGACGAAGATTCGGTACTTTCGGCCACTGAAAGTTTGCGAACATCTCTTCTTCCTTAAACGCTATACAATACGTGCGTTTTCTAGTAGCAACACTCCCGAAATCCCATGCTTCAAGCTGCTTTTGAGTAAAGAAAGGATAATCGTCTTTCAATAAATCCTTTAATAATAACCATTCATCCGTCTTATACCACTGTGGGACATTCTCGAAAAACACGACATCCGCTTGTGACGATCGAATGATCTTTGCCGTAGCAATCGCTAAAGAATTTATCACGTTACCAGCTTGAAATCCCAAAGAACTCGATTCATTGCAAGGTGCCGTAACTAGACAAACATCCGCTTTCATCACCCCATGACAATCTTTTGCATCACCGTTGTATAAAAGTGAGTGAGGATAGTTATGCTTCAAAACCTCAGCTGAATCGTCCTCATACTCTATCTCCATAACAGGTGTGAAAAATCCGGTAGACATTAATGCACTCGTCCCTACTCCACATCCTGCAAAGGCAGAAACCACACGAATTCTTTCATCATTTAATGATTCAAGCGTTTCGGTCTCCATTAGACGAAACTGTAAAGGACGGACAATAATTTGAGATAAATCCCCCTGTTTTTGGACAATAATCTCCACTTTGTCTGTTAAGGATAAAATGGATTCATATCGGTCACCAGCTGTATCAATCAAAGGGCGAACTTTTTTACTCGTCTTACTCTCCCTACCCACTACATGAATAATATGATCATGTTCATCAATAGGATTATTTTGTAAAACGATTTCATTTTCTCTAACCGATACATAAACAGGCTGCTTCTCCACTAATCCCGCAGTTTCACAAACAAGATGGTGCAACCATATACCGCTCTTTCCATTTTTCATTCTCTTCGCATATGTCTTTCGTAATAATGGTTTCATCCTATTATCCTCCTAGTATTTAATAAAATCTTCTTCCGCTAAACTGGATCTCTTGTAAAAAAGAGGAACAGGTTTGCCTAATGAAGCAAAACCTGTTCCTCTCATTGTTTATTTTATTAATCTCCTATTGAATAAGAATGGTACACAAAAATCGATCCATCTTGTCTACGATTTTTATATCGATAGTTGTGTTCCTTCTTTAGCATATCCGCTAAAGAATCAGCCAGTTTATCATAACGAGGCTTTTCCTCTTCACGTCTTTTTTCTTCATAGGAGCTTTCATCCTCTTTCTTCGGCAACTCTACCACAACTAGACGGTGGCCAGAATAATCGTAGTATGCATTTTCCTGACTGTGCCATTCTTGTACCTCTACTTTGAAAAATTCTCTCATGGTTTCTTCTCCCTCTCTATTGTTTATTTAGATAGTTAATTACATTTCCCATACACTTAAAGAAGAATTCCAAGAATAACCGTTGTTTACAGCTTCTTGTGAAAAACTAAGTCCATTAATTTCACCGTTTTCATTGGTGAAATCGTATCCCAGTTCTTCCAGTAAGGTTTGTAATTCACCGTCTGTCCATGTATTTTTTTGCATGGTTCTCTCTCCTTTTGACTTAATCTAAGTCATAAATAAAGAGGATAAGATCAAGTAAAAACTGAACTCATCCTCTCGTATTTTATTGTAAAGTTCCACTGGCAAGAAGGTACGCAATACAAATGGCTAAAGCTTTTGTATCGGCTTCAGCACAGTACCATGTTCCATCGTAACCTTTAATTCTAATTTCATGCGTCAAGGTAGGGATATTTTCGTAATACTGATATTCTTTTCCTATCAACAGGTCAAGCGAATGCTCTACTTCTGTTGAATAAGGAGGAAGATATGGTGAAACTTTCCCATCCTCATGAGAAAATTCTTTCGTAAGCATTTCCCCATTCATCGCATAAAAATTGGACCTCCGTACGTAAGCATCTAGTTCTCTAGAAGCCACATACGCTTTAGTGGGTGCATAGATATACTTCACTTTCTTTTTATTCTCTATTTCTAACTCTAATTCTTTTTGTTTATCATTCTCTCTTTTTAGGAGGTCAATAATTAAATAGACCAGAGCAACCATGGTTGCAAAATTAGGTAATGCTAAGATAGGCTTTAAAACCTCTTTATATGGATCTAGCAAACCTATACCATCAAGTAGAACAATAAATGTAATAAATATATAACTGTACATCGCATACTTTAATATAATCGTAAAATGTTTTCTCAAACGAATTACCTCATTTCTTAATTTTAATACTCTACCACATTGGTCAGTTCATTCAAACCCTATTAAAAAAAACAGTTAGAGTCCGAATGAAACTAGTATACCAATCTTTCAATCTTCCAATAAGCTTGCGACAAGTTTCATGAGAGTATCCATTCTGGCATGAATACGTTCACGTTCTTCTCCGATAGGATAAGCAATACTGTCCTTTGTTCCACAAACAAGATAGTCATTCATACGTTGATCATTCTCAAGTTTGTCTTGAACCCAGGATTCAAAGGCTCTAGCAGTTAATTCAACCGCAGAACTCCAATATTTACCATATTTTCCCTTATCAAGAAAAATGGCTTGCTCCAAAAATTGAGAACGGTTAGCGGGATAAGGTATTTCCTCTACTCGATTCCCCGTTTCTTGTTCATGAAGCCAAGCGATAGCTTGTCCAAACTTCTTTAACTCTCTCAGTTTTCGTTTATTTAACTTTTCCTTCTCGTCTTCACGATTTGCATAAAAGCTCATGGATAAGTGATAACTATACTGTTTATCAAGCTTTTCCTTGTAGTCCTTCATCATTTGTAACAGATCACCATTCGCTGCCTTGTAAGCATTTTTAGTGATGGAGCCAATACGCCATGAAGCACCTTCCTTATTATCATTAGGAAAGGTAGCAATTGAATTACCTTCATTAATTTCATGTAAAAGGTCGTTCATTGCACATACAATTAATGGATCAATTGAAGCTCCAATCGCATCCTCTTCAGAAAGATATCCACGCTTGCCATTTTTGAAATCATGTGAAAGGTTGAATAAGAAATGATCAAGTGAATGAAACCATTCATGAGCCGTTACACCTAAAACTCCTTTATTCTTGGTAAAGTTAATGACCTTCGATAGAGGTTCATAGTGTGCCAATGCTCGACCACCTTTTCCTCGGCTTCCAAATGCAAGAGCAAGCTCCCCACGTAACGATAAGGCTCTATCTGATACGTTTAATACGTCTGATAAATCCTGTAAAGCTTCGCTACAACGGAATAGATGTTCTTTCCCTTTAATATCCTCGACATAATGGCCAAACTCGACTGCTCGCAAGTTGAAGACTGTCATTAAATCTTCAGGTGATTCCACAAATGAATATCTTCCACCCTTACGATCTGGTCGGTCCGGTAACTTTCTCTCCCAAGCTGGTTTTGAACTAGCTTTCTTTTTCTCTGATTTCTTAGGTGCAAGCAAATCATCCCACGATTTAATCTTTTGTGCATTTTTTAAAAGAGAATCTGCGGATTTGGAATCACTGAAGAACTTGCAGAAACTCTTCCCAAGACAATCAAATCGATACGTTTGTCCTTCGGTAATACCAAACAATGCATTTCTACTTCGACGTAAACGGACTGCTGCTATTTGATACTCTTTGCTATCGATATCTACGGAACCTATTTCTTTTTCTAACTCATGAATCCGTTTAAGTACATAAGTACTATCACTATCCCAATAGCGAATAGCAAGTCCTACATCCTTAATAAAGGTTTGAACATCATCCCAACTTTTAATAGTATCCAAACGCTTTAGCAATTCTTTGGATGCCGTAAAATAAATACGACGTGCTTCCATTGAATCTTCTGTTGGAGCACCATCTATACGTTGAATCAGAAGTTGCTTAAACCTTGCTACGTCAGGTAACGTACCATTCTCTTTTTCTTTTTCTAAGTTGAAACTGCTGAATAATTCATTTTTAGTTACTAAGTCGGCTGCTATGGACTGATCAAGTTGTTCAATCTCACTTAAGGTATCCATATTATTTTCGTTCTGAAATTGTTTGCGAAGTTGGTGAATGTCTTTTTGTGCCATACCTATCTTTTCGCCAACATCATACGAATATTTTTTATTCGCCTGTTTCTCAGTACGAATATCAACCGACTGTTCATTATCTAATCCATAAATGGAATCCGTTTCATTGAAAAAGCTAATTTGCTGTTCTAACATCTATTTTTTCCTCCTCGTATTTGCTCATTGATTTGATTAGTCATTAAGAATGTGCCAAGCATATATCTTATTGAAATCGATAATATGAGTGGTGATATCGCCTGTTAAAGTGAACCAGGTATCATGTACCTTCTCTACCGTCCCCATATACTTATGAGGAATGGTATAGACAGAAAGATAGTCTCCTGCCTTAACGGTTTCTTTAAATGACTTTACTCCTAATGCATTCATGTGAACCTCTCCCTTTGTTTGATAAATATAAAAGAGGAAGCAAGCATCCTTACAGCTCACTTCCTCTCGAATTCGAGTTCTCTTAGACTAATTTACGTACCAGACCTTGTGGCGTGATGAATTTTATGGAAATTTCACGTTTTGTCCTGGTAACCTCTTTAATCGTAGTAGAACCATCATCGTTTATATGTTTTTCTTCCTCTGTCACTTTACTAACCATTTCTAACCCTTGAACAGCATGGTAATTATCACCTTTACCCATCAGTCCATTAATTGCACCACTTGCAAGAAGCAAGGCAATTTGGCCATTGGCTAAGTTAATGATAGGATCTCCGCCCAGTTCAAGTGTTCTAGGCTTGGAACGTTCCATAAATGCTTGAAAGCCTTTGCTATTTTGAATACCTGTATAATAGCTGTCTTTTCCCTCTAACTTTGTATAAAAGGTTTTAACCTCTGTACGTCCAGTAGGAACTTTCCATTTATGCCGACCAACTAAATGGTTAATAGGTGTCACATTCTTTTTTACAAATTCCTCTGACTCCATCTGCGTTAAGAATTCAAATATCTTCGGATTGTACTCCTTAAATTTACCGCCTTTTTTAGTACCAATGAAATAGCATTGCTTGAAATCATCGTAGTCCTCATCTGAGAAACGTAGAATCCCTACATTATCAAAATGAGTAGCCAAGAATCTAGCAATCTTTTCATCAGAAAAACGGTAGGAAGGAATGACATAGACCATTACCCCGTTAGGAGCAAGATATCGTGTATTCCGAACTAACTCGATATATTCTTTTCTATCAGCTCGTTCATCCTCATTTTTCATCGCAAAGTCGTAAGGTGGGTTTAACCACACCATCGAAAAGACATCATTTGAAATCACCATTGACTCAATAGGAGCGTGTAAGGCATGAGTAAGGAATTCCTTTGCTTTCAAGGCACGTCCTTTATCAATTTCCACTCCATACGTTGAAATGGTGATATCCTCTCGCTGTCCTTTTGTGAGTTGATGAAGAATGGCACCTTCTCCGCACGTCGGATCAAACACACTACAATCCCCTTGGAAATCTAGTAATTGTTTGATGTATTCGCCTTGTGCTTCAGGTGTAGCAAAAAAGCCCATTCTGAGCTTGTTACCGATTTGAGACATTTCAATTCCTCCTAGTATTTAATCATAGAAAAAGAGAATGACTATTCATTCTCTTGGTTTCAGTATTCCTTCAATATCGACCCGTCAAAGTGGCAGTTCATACATCCACCACCAAAACACTTCGGACACGTCTCAAAAATAGGTTCACTCTTTGTTGGAAGTTCCTCTTTAAACCCCAGTTGTTCTAAGTTATACCATTGCCCACAATAATTAAGGCCCTCCTGGTATTCAACTTGCTTGTAGAAAGTATCACGAAAATGTCTCTTCAAGTATTCTAAGAGATTTTCACGGTTCACTTCCCTTTTCACATCACCAAATGAAGATGAAAGGAACACTAACCTTTCTTCGTGTTCATTACAAATGTGAAAAGCAAAATATGATTCTACAACAACTCCAGATTCATTTAAATCCTCTTTTTTTACATACAGACAATCAACTGTCATTCTTTATCTCTCCCTCAAGGTTTTATTACTGGTTAGAGCTTGTTTACTTCAGCGTAAAACTCTTCTGACGTCATGCCATTAAACTCACGCATCTTTTCAAAGATTTTCGCTAATCCCTTTGTGTACTCGTCTAAAGTGACAGTACCCTTTTTCAATTCCTCTTTACTATTTTTAATAAAGATCGCCATCATAGGATCTAACATAATTTCTCCCCCGTTCTTCGGTTTGCTTAGCAGCCCAAAAGTCAAAATACAACTCTTGGTTCATGGACTCCTGAATAAAGTTCTCTGCTTTTTGTACTAGTTCTATCTTTCGTTGCTTTTGCTTAGGTGTGATATCGGTATCCCTTAAAAACACACTGGATTCTTCTAAATCAGCCTTAAGCACCTCGATAAGTCTAAGCGCATTGAATAAATTAACTTGCATACGGACCTCCTAAACAAATAAGAGTGTCCCGAAAACAGGAACACCCTCATAACTTTTTACTTTTAAAGAGCAATTATTGCACTCTAGAATTAGAACGGCCAGTCATCATCTGGAATATCAACAGGTTCACTGCCCGCAAATGGATCATCCCCATTAAAGGTATGTGTCTCTTGTTGATTTCTGTTACTGTTGTCATTCGACTGTCCAGTACCTTCTCCTTTAGGTTCTAAGAACTGCACACTGTCAGCCTTAACCTCTGTTACAAAAACTCTCTTTCCATCGTTCCCTTCGTAATTTCTGGATTGTAATCTTCCATCAATACTACATAAGCTTCCTTTACGAAGGTAGTTAGCACAATTTTCTCCCGATTTACCCCAAACAACAATGTTAAAGAAATCAACTTTATGCTTTCCATCTTCTTGCCCTGGCTTCTCCCAGACGCGATTTACAGCAACTGTGAACGTCGCAACTGGATCACCAGCTGGCGTATAGCGTAAATTTACGTCTTTTGTTAATCTTCCAATTAGTCCAACACGATTGTACATTCGAAAACACTCTCCCTATTATAAAAATAATTTTTATAATTCTCTTCTTCAAATTCCACTTTGCTGCTAAAAGGTCAATAAACGCAAAAAAGCACCCTTTAGAGCAATCTCCTGCAATATACAAAAATGTATATTTGAGATCACCCCAAAGAGTGCATACGTTTATTAAGTAACCCGCTAATCCATCATAAAAATGAGGATTGCAAAGAAAAATTAAAAAGAAAAAGAATATAGTTATAGTCTACTATGATTTGCCAAAACATGCAATATTGACATCTTAAGTTTTATATTAATCATCTATGGTTCTATTTGAGTAATATGGTAAAATCAAAGTGATGTAATGTTAATTTTTGGAATACGCCTAAATCGAAAGAGTTACAAATAAATATATTAAAAGGAGTGTAGATTTGAATTTGAAATTTGAAGATTACATACAGTCACAAAACTTCTCTCCAGAAGCAGTTAGTTTAATAAAAGAAGCGATAAAATGTTACAAAATCGGTGCTTATCGTGCTTCATTTCTAATGTCATATTACTTTGTTTTAAAGGTGTTAAAACATCGTTTAGAGCAAGCGAAGAATTCTAGACCTGATACAATATCAGAGGGCACATGGCAGGGTCTTTTAAACAAAATTCAGGATGATAGTGTGTGGGATCAAACAGTGTTTGATACTACCCAGTGGAAAATTGCAGATGGTAGAAGTAAAGTGTACCTAATAAATAATGATCTTAGAGAGGACATGGTATATTGGCGTAGGAAAAGAAATGACTGCGCTCATTCGAAGGATAATATTATTAGTTATCCTCATGTTGAATCATTTTGGTTATTTATCCAATCCAATCTAAGTAAATTTATAGTCAATGGTGGGAGAGAAGGATTATTAAATAAAATTGAAAAACACTTCGACTCAAACTTAACCCAACCTGGACAAGATTATTCATATCTTATTGAACAAATACCCTTTGTTGTCAAAACTAGTGAGATAAGTGATTTATTAAGAAATATCAATGACCTTCTAAAAAATATAAGCTATCTCTATATTGAAGATAAAGAAGATGATTTTTATAAGTTTTGGAAAGATATTGCGTTCTCAACAAATGAAGCTGTGAATGAAGGATTTATTCAATTTATCACCTCTGACCATGATATTTTCAAAGATTTTATTACTGTCTATCCTGAAAAGTTGTTAATGTGTACAAAAGATGGCGAATTGATTAGGTTATTATGGAACGATTACTTCTTTAAGCGAGGTATTATAAATAGCGATGGATTCTGGGACTTAGCTATCATTTTACTAGAAAACAACTTAATAGATCCTAGTGAGAAGGGTTCATTCGTGGAAAAATTAGCATTGAATGGTTCTATACAAAAAATAAAAACTGAACAGATTGCTACATTGCGAAAACACGGATTCTTTCAACCAATAAGAGAATATTTATTCGAGGATCAAAAATTAATAAAACCGCATACGGGGTATAATACAGCAAATTCTTTAGTTCCATTAATTATGTTTTACATAAAGAATGAAGAACTATTAGATGATTTGGTTATATCTCATTTAAACTCCCTCTTAGAAAAAATGACATTTGGTTCATTTTTTGATGCCTTTTCAAAATATTTGGAGGAGAATCCCTCTGTAACCGAAGTATATGTCAAGAATATCGAACGGCAAGGCTTAAAACCAGCACCTATCTTTACTGGTGATAATGAAGAAGAAACAAATGATACTGAAGAATAAAATATATTTTTCAATAATTTCACATAACTTTTTTTGTGTAATGTATGTTTAAATGTTATAATTTAGATAATTATCACATAAGTTAAAAAAGAGGACTGAAAGTGTTCCAGCACTCTCAGCCCTTCTGATAGTACAACCGCAGTAACTACGGTCACTGTGGGCGTGAAGATGAAAGATAATCCACCTAGCCGGACAGCTAACGGGTGGATTATTTTTTGTTCATCTTATCAATTAGTACAATAATGACATTGAATAAAGCAATGAAGAGTAGCCCTGTACTTATAAAGATTTGAACATGATCCATACACGCAGCCCCCTTTCTCCACAGAAAGAGTTGACCGCATTACCCGTTTTACTATCCTCTTTATTATAGCATTTTTTTCCTCATAATCATACCTAAAAAAGAACGTGTGTTCTGTTTGTTCACCTGAAATCAAAAAACTCCTTACAAAGTCTCAAGTGACTGTAAGGAGTTTTTTCATGTAGCCATGTTGTGGATTCGTGTTGTTTTTTAAAGGAAGTGATAAGTATTTCACCACTTCCTAGTATTGTTATGAATCTCTCGGTCATTGCTGAGAATAGCCTAAAAGCCTAAAATGGCGATTACTCATCATTGATTCTTCACTATGCGTTTGAAGTCTTTTATTTCACTCTCTTGCTTAATAGAACGTGCAGAAAGAGTATCAATAACTCTCTGTTGATCTTCTAATGTATCCTTGAGTTCGTCTGTTTTTGCATCGATATGTTTCTCGATTTGTTCGAAGTATGGTCCAAGTCCATTAATAAGGTTTTCTTTTAACTGGTCTTGTCCTGATTTAAGGTCAGATACATCTAATTTTAATTCTTTCTGACCTTTTTCTAAACTATCAAGTCGATTATTAACCTTTTGAAGTTCGCCAAGTATTTGCTTTAAAGTTTCTTCCATTCGGTTTCCCTCCAATTTCTTTTTATATTATAACACGGCTCAAGAGAATATTTTCATCCTCTTTAACTTTTATCATCTATCTAACCTAAGCATCTTCAAAGCCAATTGTCTTAATTGCTTCTTGAACAGATTCCTGAAGTAGGCCGAATTATTTAAATAACTTTGACGAATTAAAATAAACTATTTGACCTTTTTCATTTTCTCTACAAGACGACCAATGAAAAGCACTTCTTGAAATACCACTTAAATATGTTTCTCTTCCTAATATTTCCAATGCTTCTTTTGCTGATATTTTCTTATCATCCAATTCGTATGTTGTCTTTCTTGTTGCCACTTCAATTTGATAAAAGTCCTTCTCTGGAAATCCCCATTTTAGTAGTAACTCTTTATCTTCGCTTGTCAATTTCATTTTTACATTCCTCCTTATTTGTTTAGGTTAACTTAAGCAATATCCAGAACAAGTTGTTTAACGTTATACTCTATTGGAACTGGCGTCTTGCCCAATGTAACTAAAACACGATTAATCTGTTCCAATTCTTTATAATCCACAATCGATTGAGACTTAATATGATATGCAGCCTGGTAATAACGCTCTGCAAAAAGATCCCAATCCATTTCTTCCACTACTGGTTTTTTATAAAGCCAATCTTGAATTAAACGAAAGGCATCTCTCTCCTCTTGAATGGACTCATCACAAACAAGGAAGTAACCAATATTCCAAGCAAAAGCCTCTTTCTCACCAAGATCGCAACAATCTATGTAATAAAAGAAGGATTGACCTGTTTCTTTCACTCGATCTTCGATGTATTGAACCATTTCATCTCGTCCCATTGAGAAGTCTTGATGTACCCAAAATTGAGGATGAGGATTCGTAGTGTCCTTTGTTTTTAACACACCGTTTTCGTCAAATACCACCGGACCATCGTATTGCCAATCTAAAGGGGTTACATCGCTTAATGAGATGTGATATCCCTCTTCTATCCAGCAATCCACAATGGCTTCAATAATGTCCTTTTCAATCAATTCATAGCCTGTCTGCTGTTCAATATAGAGTAATTTACGAAGCAGCAATAGGCGGGCCGTAATCGTAAGGGAACCTGGGTTGTATTCTGTATCATTTGCTCGATCATATAACTCATACTCAGACCTTCTTTGTGATTCAACACTATAATCAATGATTGAGTCACGTAAGAAGTCTAGCTGATTTTTGGTTCGATTCTCTTCGTTTATTCGCTTATTTGTATGCTTCAGATTGACACGCTTTACGGGCATACGATACCTGGCATCGTTTCGGATGGTGGCAAGCACCTGTTTGTACTCATAAAGAGGTTGTAAGCTAAAATCTTTTGAAACAAGATCTTTTAGCATTTTATCTTCTACCACCGCAGTACACACCCAACATCCATTTCGACCATTTCCACAAGAGGTTCCCTGTCCATCCGTCTTGATACTACATTCAAAAATTTCTTCAGGATAAAAACTTCTCAGTTCCTCAACTGGTGTACCCCATGGAAACGTATCAAAATCCGCAAAATAGCCCCATAACTGACTTCCATCCAGATATTTTATTGGATGGTATACCAAGACATTTTCGTACTTGTTGTGTTTCGCAAACTTGGTTTCATCAATACTATGCTTAGATATGGAATTCTTCCTACGAATAGATTCATTATCTCTAACTCCAAGACCTAAGATCGCATCGTGTTCTTCCCCGAAAGTAACAGGACAATCTCTTAATATTTCTTCTGTGATTTTCTCGACAGCATTGATTTTGAGCTTTTGAGAACACCAACGGAATCTACCGATTGGACTGACAGGTGGATTTCCCTTCCCTAGCACTTGAAGCCAGTAATTATCCCTTTTAGCTGGAGTGGCGATATGTGCAGTAATGGGTAGACCCTGTTCTCTAGCTGCCTTGTTCACACGTTGAACAGACCTTCTTAAATAGGCTTCCATATCTGGTGTTTCTACTGAGGTTGCTGATGTTATGACGTGTACTTGATTCGTTCTCATTTCAGCGGGTAAATTCGAAAGCATTTCCCATATCAATAAGAGCATTGCCGTACTGTCTTTCCCATAGCTGACCGCTAGTAACCAGTTTTTTTCTTGATTGAGATATAGTTGAGCCATTTCCTCTTTAATTTCATTAAATGGTTGATAAAAATCAAAACTCATTTCACACCCTCCTCCTTACATAAAAAAAAAAAGAGGACACTCGTATCTCGAATGTCCTCTCCCTATCAAATAGTTTTATTAAGTGCTTTTTTATAAGCTTTAGTTGAAAAATCTCATTAATCATTGTTTCTTTCATTTATCACTTCTAGAAAATCCGGCCACACGGGTTCATCTTCGTAAACGCGAGTAAACATTGGTCCAGTTTCACCGTCCCACCCATACTCTAAGATTAATCCGTTTTCTTTATGGCAATAGCAATAGATATGGTAATAAATTTCATCCTCGTCCTCATCAACTTTTGGAAGATTCAATAGCTTAATTAATTCATCTTGCCAAGTAGAATTAATAATATCAGTTACAAGCTTAGGACCTTCTAGCTCTAAAAGATGAATAATGTGAGTGTAAGGGATTTCCGTCACCACAACATCAAACTTTGCACCATTCATCTCTATACCTTTTTGTTGCGCTATTACAGAGACTTCCTCATTTAGCTGATAAGGTACAAATTCCGGTACTTCTACCTCTCCTCTTTGTATTGGAACGAACACTGGAAGTAATTCTTCTTTTAGATATGTTTGATCCGCTACGTAATCTATGAATCCTCCAATCGTTGTAATGAGAGGGATATCCAATACCGATACAATCCTCACATTTTTGAATCGATTTTTTAGAATGAATGCTGAAATTTGTTGAGGATTATTTTCAACGTTGTATCGTTCTCCCTCAACATATCCATACAAATAAGGTCCATTAAATTCCATTTTATTCATAATCTTGTCTCCTCCATTTTGGGTTTGAAGCATGTAAAGGTAGCATTCTACTGGCTACTTCTCATGCTCACTTTTCAAATTTTTCGTTAATCTTTTTCAGCACCTCGGTATAACTTTCTACTGTCCACAAATCATGACCGTCTATTGTCCTTATAATCGTTTTATCTCCTGCATCAAACATGGTACAAATATGATTAGGATTTACGGATACCCTTGCGCCTGTTTGACTATCTGTTACTTCAATGAACAACGTTCATTTCCTCATCCAGCCTAAGCTCGTTTCTTTTCTAGGTTTAGCGAAGTTAGAATTCGTCTTTTTTGTTGTTGAGCCAAAATCTTTTGCTCGACATCTAGTGCCATCACAACGAAATCTAGCCGAACATCATGTAAGGTTCTAAACTGTTCAATTTCACTAGATTTAATGGTTCCTTGAAACACATACGAATCTAACAAACTGTTATCCACTTTGGAGTACTTTAACAAAAAATCAGAACCAAAATGTTGATAAATCTCCATCATGTCATATTCCTGTGTATTCTCAATTAAGGAAACCGAACCATATTCATGCTCGACTTTTTTCTCAGATTGAAGAATGTCACACTGCATCATGCCTGATTTGAGATCTTCATATATTTGAGTTTGACGTTCATAAAGTACTTTCAAATTTTTAATGGTCTTAAGTAACTCTCCTTCACCTAAACTGCGGAATTCAGCAGCTGAAACCTCAACGACTGCTTTCCCCAATTTATTAAGGGAAGGTTTAATATAGTAGGTGGATGGGAGTCTGAAATCTTCTAGCATATCCATGGTTGCTAGGTCATCCTTTAGGGCTTTGTTATCGATTTTGGCCACTAAAGGAAATAAACCTAAATCGTCCAGGTATTCATGTAAAGATTCATAGTCCCAATTGTATACTCTCTTCGTAACGAATTTGGCGACAAGGTTCAGGTCTACATACTCGAATCGCTTGGAATCGTGATCCTTTAGACAATGACGAAGCTGGTCTTGTGCTCCTAAAATCCCTTTTTTCTTATCTCCTTTTAGGTGTAATTCAACTTGCTTTTTTTCTCTGTATCCTCCACTAGTAATGTAGTTTTCCATCAAACTAGCTGCACTTTCAGTTTTCATGTTACGTTCCCCTTTCTCTTACATGTTGTAAGATGAAATTTATTGATAGATATAACGGAACTCGCTAGCCTGTAACAAACCTGTATGAAAGGCATGTAAAATCATAGGCAGTTGGCATAGGTACTGTTGGTCACGAAAATAGTGAAGGAAACCATTTCGGATTTCCACTTCAACCGTATCCATGGGACCAATCACTTCGAGTTTAGGATGGTTCGAGTACTTCGCAATAAAATTAGGTATCTCTGAAGCTTGAAATAAAACTTCTTTGACTTCCTCATTCATGCTGTTGTAAACCATCCCGACCACCGCCGTATCGTCCGTTAATTCAATGAATTCGTCCGTTAGAATCATTTTCTTTTTTCTCTCCTTGTTTCATGACCACGGTCATTAATACTCTCTTTGCAGTATTCGGGTCCATTTGTTCAACCAATTCGAATCTTTTATACGGATCTGACTCACAAACGAGCTTCCGATATGCTTTAGCTGATTGACGGTCTAACATAAATGGCCCTCCTATTGATCAATGGCATAAGAAGATTCCATTTCCATCTTCTTCGCATTATTTCTTTCAATTGTTTGATACCCTTCTACCACGCACATGATGACGGCAACAATCATCGCTACACAAAATGCTTTCTCTACCAATTTGTCTAATTTCTTTAACATAATGAGTCCTCCCGAATTTTAATAAAAAAAGCGGCACCAATCCCTGATTTGGAATTAATACCGCTACCTCAACCTGCATGTTTTTGTTTTATGTTCTGTCATTACCACTGATATATTGGCAAGTGACTAACTAAATCACAATCTCTGTCCAACATTACCCACTCTATACCCTCACCCTCAGCAAATTCGATAATAGTAACGAGGTCGTCAGGTATATGTAGAACATCGTCTTTCCAACCTTTAATAATAGGAATAAACCACCCATATTCAGCTTTGGAATAAACAATTAGAGGCAAACTATACCTTTGGTGTTCCTCTAACCATATTGACGTACTTTCTTTTATATGAAATGTAGAAAGTTGTAACATTTTTACTATATTCATACATTGCCTCCCTTATAAAGTTACTTCAGCAAGAAGTGACGACTTGCTATGCAAAAAAGCTTTACGTACTCCTTCTACTAATTTCACTTCCATACATTCTAATGCGTTTGCAATGGTTTCCTTATTCGGTAATGTATTAAGAGCATTTGTAATCTCTGAATCTTGATAAAAACAATCTCTGACTACATTGACCTGCTTAGTACCAATATAAAATAATCCGAAACTCATTGTCGTTTCCTCCCTGTGTTTGTTTTGGTTATACCGCTACTTCATTTCCCATAAAAGAAAAGAGATCGATTTTGTTCGGCATTAAATCATCACGAACCTTATCAATCTCTTTCATACACTCAATGACTTGATGAATTTTTCTTGTTTTCTTCCGTAAAGAGAGAATCAATGCATGATCGATTACCACACAATTCAACTCCCCTTTTTGAAATAATCCCTTTGTTTCCTTCATAAGAAATGAAGGTCGTTTCCTCATTTCTCTTATCCAATCCTCAAATTTCATAGATTCATCGAACAACGTATATTCAATCGCTTTGATAGAAGGTTTAAAGCATCCCACGGATAAATCTAGTAGGTACATGCCCCCATCTATACTTCCATTGAAAGAAATGCGATATGCCCATTCGACTTGGAAATCACCATACTTTTTAAAAGGAGTAATACGAAATTCGTGATGATCCACTTTCCAAAGAAGACTATCTCCCTGGTGGACGAAATTCATTCCTCTTAAGTATTCTTGTAATTTCTTAGGATGAACGTTGAGAAATACTGTAAGTCGATAAGAATTCAGTGGTTTAAACATATCAAACACACTGAATCACCACCTCGCATAGACGATGACAATCTGACATGCCTACATTACCTTTGTTCATAGAAAACACCCTTTCAAAAGTTTTAATTCATTAACCCCCCATTTGTTCTAGAAACGCAAAAAAGCCCCTAGACTAATGTTTTCATAAAGCACAAAAAAAGTGCTGAAAATCATTAGCCCAGAGGCTACGTGCGTTTCATAGATACCCGCTAATCCCGTTAGGATTGCTAAAAAAAAAAAAGAAAAGGTTAATAATTTTATTATACAGGATAGTAGTGATGTAAGACAATAAAAAATCCCCTATTATAGGGGAAAAGAACAGTCCTCAGAAACTTTATAAAGCGTTTCGGATGTATAGTTATTAAGAATTTCTTGAAACTCACCTTCAGATAATGGATAACTACTATCTAATGCCTGGTCCTGCATTGTTTCAATGGTTTCTTTTGAAAGAGTATTTAAGGGTAGTTCACGATAAGAGCTTAGTACACTTACATAAGAGTCTTCTTCAGCAGTTGATACTTCTTTCATTACATATATTAATTCCACATATACTTGATCATCTAATATATATCTGGACTTTTTTATAAAGTATTTTAATTCTTCTATATGTTGGCTCATAAATTCCAACTCCATTTCTATAGCAATCATTTTCATTGGCTATACCTCCATTACGAAACTAGGAATATGTCTAAACTTTATAGTACAAAACAAGTTCGTCCATACTGTGTTTTTCCCTAGTTAGGCGGTATAAATCGAAAAATTCTAGTATTTTTCTTCAAAAATATGGTAGTTTTTTTCAATATATATAATTTATATTACCTTAAATGAGAATAAAATAAAAAGGAAAAACTTTAAAAATTTCTCATAAATATAAAAAGATTTTTAAACTTATGAGGAATTTCCTTTTTGTAAAAAAGATGCTTTGATCCTAATCATAAAATATATCCTCTAAAAATTATGTCATAATTTACCTGTGAAAAGGGAATTACTTCGACTTTTTTTGTAGATTTTTGTCGAATATTCTAGTTTTATTTCAAATTAACATGTAGAAAATAAAAAAACAAGAGTTTAGCACTCTTGATAAGTTATTATCTTATATTTTTTAAAATGATAGTTACTATAGTTAGTCACCAAAACTAATGTTTGTATACATTTTTTTAACTGGTCTCTGTTCAGAGGGAGTATGATTTATATCCATTTTCTCAATTGGTTTCTGCTCAAATTGTGTATGTTCCTCATTGTCTTCAAAACTAATATTTGTATATTTATTTTCAACCGGTTTTAACTCTAAAATAGTTTGATCCTCACTTACTTCTAATTTTTCATTTAAGCAATACACAACACTCACAATAGTATTGATAACTTTCTCCATTTTAAAGTTTATTTGATACTCATCAAACCGTAATACTGTCCAATCTAATGATTGTAAATAGTCATCTCTCTCCTTATCTTTATTCTTTCTATAAATGTGCCAATATCCATCTACCTCTATATTAATTTTCCGATTATCACTTGTAAAAATGGAAAAGTCATTTTTAAACCCTCTCTTAGGACAGGGAATTACTTGTGTAAAAAAAATTATCCCTATGGAATTTAACTCTAAACCTAAAATCTTTTCTAATTCCGAACCATATGTATGCTTGCACTCTATAAATTCCCATCCTATTCTTTCGTCAATAACTTCATAGTTTATAATCTCCTCTAGTTCCTGGAGTGAAAAAAACTTAAAGTCACTAGTTTCCTTTACCCTTATGCTTCCACTTGGGAATATTTCAAGAAATGCTTCTAATTGATTTGCACTAAATAGTGTAATTTCTACAGCTTCGTTTGAAAACGGAGTTCCTATCTCCAATATGTATGTTCTCACTTTCTTGTTTATTTCTGTTCTATCAAGAGTTTTAATATTATTTTCATAAACGCTTTTATTTATCACTCTCATCCACTGCCTCTATATAAATATATAAATCTGACATCTATTTATTTAATAAGGAACAACATACTTTTAAAGATTTCGCATAATTTGTTGCTGTCATCATGTGCGATGAAATTATTCATATGAACTACTAATTAGTCACAAAAACTCATATTTGTATTTTTATACTTAAGATCACAACAATTACAGACTAATCTAAATTTATTATTAAAAGTTTATTTTCCTGCGTGTTATTTAAGTGAAATATTATTACCACTATGAATGAAAAGAAAAACAGAATAAGAAAGAGTATGAGAATAAAATCCCAGATTAGCCACTAAAGTCCTGTTTTTATTATACTTTAAGGGATGTTATTAATAAGTTTCTGTAACATTATTGTACTCCACACACTTTATTTTTTCCTGTGGTCTTCGCCTCGTACATATATTCATCTGCTTTTTTAACAACTTCTTGTAAACTCTCGACTTCTAAACTCGTGGAGATTCCAACTGAAATGGTAACAACCGTTTCATGCTCTATTCGGGATCTTAATTCTTCGGCAATTCGTTTAATCGAACCTTTTTCTAGTTCCACTAACAATACAATTTCTTCTCCACCATATCGCCCAGCAATCCCCTTCCCTTCAATAACTTCTTGGGCAATTCTAGCAACATGCTTTAATGCTTCATCCCCTGCTTCATGACCTTGTGTATCATTCAACTTTTTAAAATTATCAATATCGCAAAAGATAATCCCAATTTCTCCTTCATTCCCTTTTACCTCGGTTTGTTTCGTAAAGAATCTTCGATTATATAAACCAGTTAAGGCATCAGTAATAGAGGAATAGGCAGCTGCTTCCATCACATCTACGACTCTTACAAAGAACAGGAGAAAGAAGGTCGCAAAAGTTAATAATAAGAAGGAACTGAATAGAAATATAAATGCTAGATTAGATGGGACTAAGAAGGATAACGTTCCCGCTATACCTGTTAAAGTCATGAATAACACAGATACCGCATAAAGAGTTGGTGTTGCTGTTTCTTCTCGCTTTTGCCAAAACAAATAAGGGGGGAACCCTATCATTACTAGATAAGAGACTAGTTTCCCGAAAGTCGGTGATATGGCAAAAATAAGCGTTATAAGGAGCAACACTCCGAATGGTATCAACTGTTTTCTATCATTCTGTCTATACAGATAATGAATACCCGTTAGGATCACTAAGAGTGATAGAATGGATAATGCCATAACAGTCGATCTCATCGCAAGAGTAGAAGAATAAAATTCGATTGTAATGAATATAAAAGGAATGATAGACATTACGAGTATGGAAGACAGAATAAGGTACACTTTCTTATAGGTACGGATGAATAAATTGACTCCCATACATATCATCAATAAGATCACAATGGCCACAAAGGAAATTGGAAAAAAGAATAACTGATTCATCTATCTCTCACCTTCTTTATTAAAATCACATGAACAATAATTAATGTTAATCTTAGGCTCTTACTCCAATATTCAATAATCCTTCAGAAATCACACTCGCTAATGAAGGTGACTCTCTTTTAAATTTCTTCCACTTTACCTGTTTAGGTAACTCGCTATTAATTATTTGATGGATATCTGCAGGAATACTATTATTAATTACTCTAAAATATGAGAAACAAATTTCTCCATCACCCGCTTGGAAGTTCTGTTCCGATATAAGGCTTTTCCCTAAAGGAAGTTCAATTACTAATCGAATTGGCTCGTAAATCAAGACATATCTCGGACTCATTAATATAGCTCCTTTCTAAGTATATTTATTACTATGTTATATCCAATAGTTTAAAGATGGTTTTTAATTCCACTGTTGCAGTCTTCCAGTCAACTCTCTTGAGATTGCATAAACATTATTACAGTAAATATATCTTCAACATTTTCGGCTATTCGGATAGTGTATCTACCCAGTCTCCATCTTTTATTATTACTGCAAAAAAACAACCATCAGTGTCTTGAATGACATGCGTATACCGGATTTCTTTATTAGAAATCACTTTAATTATTTTTAATTTGCCACTTTCTAGTTCATTATTAAGCTGGGCTAATTCACTTCTATCTGCCCACTGTTCCATACTAGAAAATTCATCAATGATAAAATCATATTCCATAAAAGAGGGTAACGATAAATTTACTTTTTCAAGCCATAATGCTGTATGAATAGACTTCATTGTACATCTCTCCTTTCAATCTCCCACGATAAAATCCGATTAGAACTTTATTACTTCAATCTATTAACAAATGCCCCAGCAATGCTGAGGCATTAAGCACGTTAATGTGTAACTCTCGATTCAAAATCATCATAAGAGCTCTTATCACCGTGGTAGAACATGATATCTCCATCACGTAAAGTAAATACATGACCTGTCGAACTCGTTACTTGATTCGGAAACCCTTCTCGATCCCACTGATTCGTTAAAGGTGCATGGATATATTGAAGATGTGGGCTTGCTAGATTTCCGTTTCGAATGGTTTCGATATTGAAATTAACAATGATATATCCATTCTTTAAAAAGATTGGAGACTTATCGGATAATCGATTCATCCGGCCGTATTCAGCTATGTTGGTTCCCATTGGCACCGCATATACAGAAGGTGGTATCGAATACTCACCGTACCATTGTTGAATAGATGCATTGGCTCTCTGCGTATTTACACTTGCACCAGCGGGTACTGATAAAGGACCGATATGTGTTTTTACCTCATAAGGTAGGATCATCCAATCATACTTTCCAACCCACGTTTTCTTTAGTGTTTTTTCTAAGTAGTCTTGAATGAAGTACGTTTTAGAACTAGTGGAGATACCGGAATAATGATCGAATATATAATCCGCTGTATTCACAATCTGAGCATGTGGCACATTTCTTAAACGGTCTCCTAAGATGACATATCTTCTTTCGGTATCTTCTGGACTTCCAATTTTAATAAACTTCTTATCATTCTTATGATAGTAAAGGTCAATTTGTTGCCTTCCTGTACCATCCTTATTAACGAAATAGAAAGTTGGTGTAATACGTATACCATCGTTCTCGGAAAACATATTCCCCTTTGTTTTTAAATCAAACTTAAAGTGATACCCTGTTTTTACAGAAACATTTGGATAGCTTGGGTGACTACCAGGTAAAATAGGTAACGTGTAAGGAAGTGCATTCCCACGTAAATTCCCATCAATGTCCTTTCGTTCAACCCAATAATGATTCCCTTTATGAGATGGGCTTCTTGGTGTTGCTCGGAACACATTCTCCCAATTGTAATCTGCAATATCAGTCACACGGAAATCAAAGACGCGGCCTATGACATCAAGAGGAATCGTTTTAGTTGCGACATGGTTGGATACGATCGTATTTGCATTTGTTTCTGTCGTAAATCCACTCGAAGGACTATTTTCAGCAAACACTCTAAAATATCCATCATAGGATCCTTCGTTTACCCAAACAGGTAAGAAAAATTCCTTTGATGTTTGAGCGACTGGAACCTCTATCCACGAATTAGCTCGGTGGAACGTTCCTCTCACTCCCCCACTTGATTCATATACATCAAACGGGAATAACACTTGCTTTCGTTCGATGTACTTAGCATAGTCTCTATTACCATAACCAGGTATGCTTCGGTGCTGCCCACTCGTCGGCATACTAATCGTAAATGGACGATCTAAGATAACAGCTCGCCTTGAGTAATCCGGTGTTGTTCTCTGATTATGCGTTGAATCGTCGGATACATTCGTATAGCTTACCGTTGGGGTATGAACCGTAACTGTATTTATCCCCGATATTGGGAAGGACTTAGGCGAACCTCCCTTAATTCCTTTAATTAAGTTATAGTTAACCGTTCCATTACTAGGTGTATTCGCAGCATTCTGCTTTGAACTACTGATCATGAGTCCCGACTGATAGAGAACATTTGAACCTATTGTAGTAGGAGCGGGTATTGAAGTTGGATTCGGTCCATTTTCTACTACTCTTGCATCACTCATAATCGTAGAACCTTTGAAAATCACTTTATCGTTCTTTACTTCATTTTGTCCGACAGCTCCCTCCGCATCACCTTGCCAATCTTCACTAGGAACAGATGGTTGAGAAGTCCCTCCATCGATTGTTTCGCTCCCTAAGTCAATATTGTCACAATCCGAAGGAAATACGTGTTGATTAACATCATCACTATTTACTGCGTCGACCGTAGGTGCTGTATAGCCATTTGGTGATAACGTAACACTTCCACCTGGTAACGCATAATTATTTAAGACAGCATTCTGCAAACCATAGACTTCTAGATTATTAATTTGCCAGTATGAATATGGTCTCTCTACTGTATAAGTTTGTTCTACTACTTCCGTTGAATTCTTAGGTGTTTCGGTTGTTGTTGGTTCAGTAGCGGGTGGTACAGGTGGCGTCGTCTTAACTTCTTTCCATGTTAGGTTATACGTTTTTTTCACTTTTACCGTATACGTAACTGTACCCGTCATTTGTGCAAAATCGTGTTTGTATAGATAATCTTTCGTAAGTGCATTCGCATATAAGCTTTCACTCGTAGGAATCCCTTGTGAAACATCGAATCGTTCGCTACCTCTTGAATCTGCTCTGATTGACCCTGTTGCCGAAGGTAGTAACATAGTGCCTGTTATACTTGTTCCAGCTGAAGGACTTGAAATAACAGGTGAACATGCCCCTCCAGATCCTCCCCCTGGTGGTGGTGTTGAACCCCCACTTCCAATGGTGAAGGTTGCAGTTTTCTCAGTAGCTGGTCGTTCTACACCATCCCAAGCTAAAACTTTTACTGTATACGTACCATCTTGGCTATAAGTTTTGGATGCAGAAATTGAATGTTTCGTGCTTGTGGAACTACCGTTATATGGTCGTCCATTATCTGCACCACTTGATGATGTTCCTGAAACTGTATCTGTTGAACCATCAGGCTTCGTAATTTTAATTTCATATCGAATATTTTGAGTCGGTATAGAGTATTCTTCGGCTTCTGCTTGGATGTTTACAGGAGATCCCGCTGTTACTGTGGCTGGAACGGTTACTGAATTGATAAAAGGGAATTCTGAGACAGTTGCATGAACAATACCAATATAATGTGAAATCTCTCCGTTGGGTTTATATACAGGGTCCTCCCTTATAAATTTAATTGCTGATCCACTTAGCTTTGCTATATCACCAAGATAAGTCATTGGGATTCTTTTGTTGTCACATCCTCCATATGTTGGACGGTCATCCTCACAACTAATTGTAGGTTTTGTAATGTTCCCTATAACATGAGGTTCACTCCCATTAAAAACGTATGTCCATGCTTGAATTGTTGAAGAATTACTATCAACTATGGAATAACCTGCAACTGAAACAACTTGTCCTGTTAGATGCATAGTTTCGCCAATCACTGTCTCAGGTGCATATGGACCAATTTGAAGAGGAGTCTTCCAACTCGAAGCTCCTCCTAGGTATTCACTGACTTTAATATGGTTATTTCTCATATAATAATATCCAGCACTGTCCCCAGGTAGATAGTCTGTATATAAAAATGAACCAAATACCCCGGTACGCTCTTTGTCACTAGCGACTGCTCCTTCAAAAACCCTCACACCTATATATGCTTGAGTGTGTGAAGGTTTAAATAAGGGAACAATTAATATAATCATTAAAACAAAAAATATTAGTTTTTTCTTATAAATTTTCACTCATAATCACCTTATGATTTGATTTGAAACTTCAATTCTAAAAAATTCATTAATACTACGAGTGTACAGTCCTAACTTATTACTAACCTCAAGAACTGGCACATACATTGTTCCATTCTGAATTTCAGGAGATACGGAAAGTTGAATCGTGTTTCCATCCAGAGTTGCTTGTTTATCTCCGTTTGTTAGTGATAAGGTATGTCCATTCACTTCAATAACTAACCTTGAAGCTTCTAATTCAACATTTCCAAAGTTCTTATACAAAGAATAACCATCTATCATATCTATTTGATTTACTTTATAAGATTTAGTAGCAAATTCATCTGTTGTAATATTAGCCTTAGTATAGATAGGAAAATGCTTTGATTTTAATTGAATATCAATTAATACACCGTCTTCACTATTAGGTCTTGTTGGAAGAATGTTGTTTACAAAGTTTTGATAATCAAATGTTAGATAGTAATACTTATCAGGGAATAATTTTAATTGCCTTATAGGAGTTGTTCCATAATTGGTTTTTAACCATTGTGTTTCAGGATGATCTGCAAATGTATCTTCCCCTATTACAAAAACATCATAATAAGGATACTTATCATCCATGAACTGACCCATTTCGGATAGAGAACCTTGATTATGCTGTTTTAAATATTCTTCTGGTGTAGTTTCTGTGTTTGGACGTGAGAGTAAATAGTTATATAATCTCTCGACCATATCAATTTTTACAATTTCATCTATTCCCTTTTCTTCATCAATCTTTCTATACAGGATTTTATAATCACCATATGTTTCACGTAATTGTTCTAAAGACATTTTTTTGTAATCAGTCGTTGGAATTACATCCACCTGTTCATTTGTTAAGGCACGATAGATAAATGCTGATAATTGAGCTCTTGAATTGGGGTTATTTGGTTTAAATGTATTATCTTCATAGCCTGTTGTTACCCCACTATGTCGTAAAATACTTGTGAAGGAGTAAGCCCAATCACTTTTTGGTATATCTTTAAAATCCTTATTTGAATATCCTTGTAAATTAAAAGCATTGACAATTACCTTTGCCATTTGTGCTCTTGTTAATGGATCATCTGCTCCAAATGTTCCATCATCTTTCCCACTGAAAATATTTGCTTTTACAGCAGTCTGAATGTAATCAAAATCAGGATGTGTTGACTTTAAATCATCAAATTTACGAACCTCTCCAACGTTTGTATCTAGCTTTAATGCTTTAACTAGCATCCTTGCAGTCTTACCACGAGTTGCTACTTCATTTGGCATGAAGTTATTCCCCTCTAACGCCTCTACAATTCCGTTGTCCTTCAAGTACTGAATCTCTTTAAATGCCCAATACGACTCTGGAATATCACTAAATGACAGTACTTGTTCTTGCTGTTGTGCAAAAGCATTTTCGCTTAATACATTCGTGTAAGTTGCACTTAATAATCCTAGACTTAATGTGATTGCTGTTAATTGTTTTTTCATACCGTCCACTCCTATTCGTTTTTATCTAATTAGATATACGTCTAATTAGATTATACTATATACAGCGCGGTTTGTAAATGTTTTCCATCATATAAATACAGCTTTTTTTAGTCGCATTTTAATGGAAAATAACCTTTTGATGCAGCTTCTTTTCGGCTATATAAGATCTCTTCGACAGGGTGAGATAGACCGCAATCTTCTCGGTAGTAATATTTCACACCACCGATGGTTGTTCCAATAATGACAGGCTTTTTCGCGATACGACTTCCACCTAATGCAAAGTTATTGAATTCATATCCTCCACCAAGCGGGTACCCTTGAATAAATGAAATAATGCCAATATCATCAATCGTATTCTCCCAATCTTCTTGACTTAAGACCGGAAGTGTAAATGTGTAGGTAATCCCATATCTTTTCGCGTAGGTGTTATGTCTATTAATGTAGTATTCTAGTTGCTCTTGAATCTTAGAAAGAATCACCTGTCGTCTTTCTCGTTCAAACTCGGCTGGATTCTGTAATAGAGAAATAGAAGGAAGTTCTACCGCTACTTCACTTCTCATCCCTTCTCGCCATTTTTGAGTAGATGCTTCATAGGCAACTACCCACTCATCTAAAGTAAAGGAGATGATATTGCCTTGTCCGTCAGTATATTCAAATGGTATTTTCGGTCTTGGTAGATGCTTCGTTTCAATCATTCCGTTACTATTGGTGTAATCATCAAATGCATAAATAAAAAATCCGTCATAATCAACAATGGAGATAACGGGAATATAGGTTTGTAAGACCCCCTGGGCAACCGGATTCTGGTCAATTCCGAAATTCATATAAAGGGAATGAAAAAAGGTTTTAAGGGCTTCATCATTATTCGTCTTTGCAAACTTTTGGGAAAAATAATAGCTCTCTCCCTCTTGCTCGACATTCTGAAGTAGAGAAAATGAAGCATCCTGTACAGCTGCTGTTAATGCCATTTTATATTGAGTGGTTAATTGCTGAGCTTTAGCCACTCTTGATTCCTTTAAGTTTAAACCAAAAATAACAGGAGATAACATCATGACGAACACAATCGAGAGGTTAATGATCTTCATTATGTATCATTCCTCCATATGGTATATAAATAACGGTAGGATCTCCAGTCATTCCAAAGGTTAGGAAGTCTTTAACAACGGTGGCATTTGTACGATTTTTGTTTTTTATCACGACTTTAAAAAAATCTCCAACATGCATTTTATAGAGTCGGCTTGGGTCATCATCTGGAAGCGTGTTGTTCGGAAACAGGACTTCTAGTATTTGCTTTGTATAGTATTCTTCGTAGTCTACATTATACGTTCCTTGAAACGTTAAGGGATTGGTCGGGTCCGTATAAACGGGGTTGTACACTTTTGATTGATGGAGTAGTTGAACATCGTAAACATATGTACCATGATTGATTTCATCCACAAACTCATTGTACATTTGAGGACTCACATATCCTTTGTTTCTCACTGAATCTACAAATGTCGTAACTGCAGGATAGGAGATTTTCTCTGATAATTCGTCTTGGTTTAAGTAGGAGAATAAAGAGGGAACAATGTAAAGTAATAAAACGGCTATAATAAATGCAAACATCTTTTGTAATGTATTCAAAACGATTTCCCCCTTTACCTATTATAGTGAACCTCTGTTATATTCCCTTGTGTATCTCTAATTATGACCTGTTTATATTCATGGTTTAAATCAATCATCGAAAAACTGGTAGATGTAATATCTACATGGCTAGGAAATGTGGTCGATTCAATGATAATGGGAACACCAATATCATGGATTTGATACAATTGATCAACGACTTCTGCCCCTGTGTAGGTAATCTCTTCTTTTGGAATCATTGTATTTTGTGTAAGACCTTTTCGGCTGTCTAAATCTAACAAATTGTCATAAGCCCTATCCAACGTGGAAAATGTAGTGATAGCTTGGGTAGCAGCCACAAGAAAAAATGTGACCGCCACCGCAAATAACATCGTTTTATTGATGGTCATAACTACCTACTTACTGCTGCACGAACTTAATTGCTTTAATAACATCATTGCTATCACGAACAATCGTTGCGTTGAACTTTCCAGATGGATTGATATAATACGTTGAACCTTGTATTTTAGTATTGATAGTTGAAGCGGTTGCTGCTGTTAATGAGTTCGGGTTAGACGCATTTGCATAATACCAGGCTGTGCTTAGTCCTGTTTGAACCATAACTCCAAACTCGGTATGTCCATCAAACTTATTTAAAGCGCTCAATACTTGTGATCCTGTTACAACCGTCCCATCATATACTAGAAAGGTTTGTTCAGCTAATTCCGTTTGTAAACCAGTAAATTCATTCTGTGCTGCTTTTCCTGCGTTTGAAGCTGTACCAAAAATCGTGACCATTAGTGTGATTAAAGCGATGGTTAAAAATAAACCAGCTCCTAATAATAATGCTTGTTTTGCACTATCCATGTTTTTAAACACTCCTTTTCATGTTACTAGTTGAGACTAGTTAGTTAGTAATCTGAGACATAAGACTTCCCGTGTTGGAAAGACTGATATAAATCATTGGTATGACGAGGTAGAGGAAAATGAGTATGTACAAAGGTGCCATTCCTAATAGATTCCCCCACCACTCTTTTTCCTTAATAATTCGGTCATTGTTTTCTTTTCGTTGTTCGATATAGAATTGTTTTTCAATTTCCAAATCATCGAAAGCATCTTTTATGGTTATTCTGGTAACCGAAAGTTGTAAGCGGTCCACTATCCGAGTAAATGGTGCAAATGAAACTTCCTCTTTAAGTTGCTCAAGTGTTTCTTCTGCTCCGCTATCATAATTCAGCAATGCATGTCGTAGTGGTTCCTTAAACACAACACTAAAACGTTCCATCCATTCTAATAACTCCTCAACCGAAACAGATTTAAATTCCGATAGGATCTGTATAATGGTGTAGAACTGATTGACCTCTTCCTCCATGTCTTTTTTCCTCATATAAGCCTGGAATTTAAGTACAAGAACTGGAGCATGGTAGCTTAAGAATCCAATAAATGCAGAAAGTAATAGTTCCCACCACCGAAGATAAGAAGAATCTAAGATATGCATCTTGTCATAGATACGTTTAGCTGTATGAATCACTACTTGATCCGTTGTTTCTCTCTTTAACTGCTCTGAAACTACCAAAGCGACTTCTTGATATGCTTTTTCTTTCACCCCCTTAAAATGATTCATGACTTGAATATCAAACTCACGCTCATTCTCAAGAGCTATAACCTCATCTGGTGTTAATTTTCCCATCATGATAGTTGTATCTGTAATTCCATGTACATTGATTTTGGCATTGATATGGCTATACATGAAAAACATTAAAACTGAAAGAAATGAAATCAGTACCAGCAGTAGTCTTCTTAAAAATAACCACTCCAATTTAAGAGGCGCATTTGCTTCCTTCAACAACAACTTATAATGTAGGTATTGTCGCTTATAATACTTGGGTGTAAATGCAAGAACTAGGACACGTAGTGGTGTGAATTGAAGGAACCACTCTTCCCACAGCTTTTTTTTCAACCTAGCATTGTATTTAAGCTCATTTACTTCTCGCATTTTCCGAATTAATGAATAGGCAAGCAATACACCTGCATATAACAAAATCTGCGAAATCAACCCAAATCGACTATTATAAAACGGTTCCATCACTGGAAAGTAAGTGATTGCCCATTTTCGTAAGGGAAGAGTAAAGAAAACAGGAAGTAATGAGATCATACTCAATCCCTTTAGCACATAACTTAATTTATTTCTTCGTAAAACTTCATAATTAATTTCTTTTGTAAGATTCGATAGAGCGTTTAGAAATACTGACCCTCTTGAAGTTATGATATCGCCTTGCTCCATTACCAATACACTAATTCCCGCAATGGCTTTTAAGAAACGATTAGGTGCAACTTCTTCATATGCACGCAACATCAATCGTGGTTCAGCCGAGATAAGGATGTCGTATATTTTCTCCGTTTGTATCTTTACTTCATGTTGAGCTACTAACGTCGCTTCATAAATAGCCTGGTCAACCATCTTTGTTTGCTGAAAGTGATGGCGAACTTCTGCAATGTAATCCTTTAATTGTCTTAACAGTCGATCTTCTAGCCGATGAATGAAAACATCTTCTAGTACATCTGTTAAAAACATAACGGCCAGAATAATCAAAAAGACGAATAGAAGATTACGACTTAAGAGTGAACTAAGTAGGATGATGAATCCTGAGCTCCCTAAAATCACAAATACGATTTTCATTGTTTCCTGACGAAGCTTATATTCATCAAAAGCACTTACCGTTTCTAGACGTAGGCGTATTTTTCGAATATACCCTCGTAGAATGGGGATTCGGATTAATCCTATGTAGGATTTTTGAGTGACTTTTGAATATTGTTGTTTAAATTTCTTTTCTCTTGGGATTAAAGTAGATGCGTCTTTGCTTTTAGGAGGACTCTTTCTATCTAGTAATAGATACAGAAAATAAAACAATAAAGCTCCTAAAATTCCAGCTGCCGTTATGAGTTCATATGTCACTTCTACTCACCCCAATATCTTTTCATAAATTCATCAAACTCTTTTCTGTGTCGGTCAGTAAATGAATGGTACATTTCTTTAATTTGTTCTTCACTTATCGGATGAACCGCCACATATTCCCCGTTACGAAATTCAATAATGTTTCGAGATACATAGGTACGCTTATCTGTTTTTCTTCGAAAATACTCCGTTGCAGTTTCCATAAAAGCATCTATCTTATCGGATAAAGAGTCTTTTCCTACCCAATTTGTAGGATAGTCTGTTACTTCTTTCTCAAGCGGGATACATTCCGTAACACGTTCGATATATCGTTCTCCTCTATGATCTTTTCGCAAATGAATATTAAAGTGAATGGCGTTCACGACTTCTTCTTCTGCAAGGATTTCATTAGAAAACATACTTGTTTTAATTAAAGAGTTTCGTAAGGATGAAATCAGTTTATTAAATGTCTTTCCATGGTGAGTAAACAATGTAAAAGCGGATGCCACTTGAGATACTTGAATCATCCAAGCAGCAACAGGATCAGTGGCAACCTCCCCCAGAATATTTACAGTACCATCCGTTTTCTTTGATACATCCAATCCCTCTTGTCCACTTACACTATGTGTTTCTTGGAATGAAACGATATTTCGCCTTGGATATAAATTACGCAAGTTCAACTCAAACGCCATTTCCTGAATACGCAATTCATAATCATGGTGAATATACTTAATTAATGCCATTAATAAGGTTGTTTTACCCGCTCCTGTTTGACCAGTTACTGCCGTAGTGCGTGAACCAGCCATAAGAAACTTTAGTAATGAAATCGGTAGGTTACTGTTTCTATGTTCAATCAATTGAGGTAGTGAAGCTTTAGGTAAATCAAACTTTCTGATAAAGAATGCCCATGACTCTGCAAATGGCGGACGTAGAACAACAACACGGGATCCATCTGCCATGGTATTCACAATGTAAGGACGTGCTTCGGAAAGTTGTCCAGGTCTATTGTGTTTATACACGGTTTGAACGACTCTTCGTAACTCTGCTTCCGTTCCGAAAGATAAAAAGGATAAATAAATGGTTTTCCCCCGTAGCATAATCCATACAGAATCGACATTACTTGGATTTTTCTTTAAACAGTGAACCAGATCCATTTCATCGTCATACGAGTTATACGTAGAAGGCAATCCGTTTACTCCACCGCTTATTCCATCAATGTCCATATCTCTTATCTCATCAATTGGTCCAAACCCTAGATACTGAGAGTACACTCGTTGAGTGATAATTTTTAGTTTATCTTCTGTTGATAAGGTAGTTGGTGCGATTTCCCTATCATAGATGTCCTCTATCTCTTTTGGTGTGATGATGTACACGCCTTCTTCGTCATCAATGACTTTAGGAAGATTGAGATTGTATTTTAGGATAAGCTTCAAAAGTGCTTCATAGCCATATTGCTTTTTATATAGATGCAGCAATATATCAAATTTATCTTGATGTGTTAATTTACTTGGTTGATGAAAAGGAATGGATAAGTTAGCCGTCTGCTCATTGAACGAGAAACTTCGTGCTAATAAATCAAAAATAAACTCTGTAACGTACAGCTTGGCACTTACACTCCCTGTATTACATTCTTGCAAAGCTGCAAGCAATTCTTTTCGCTTTTTCTGTCTTCGATTAAATTCATCTTCTGATAAGCCTAAGTCATATAAGTTCGAATTGGTGATTTGATTTAACGATGTCTTTACAAAATCAATGAGGGCCGGAATGGTGTATTGGCTCTCATCAATCTTGTTCTTTTTTTTCTTCCTATCTCTGTCTTTCGTACCCACTAACCTTAAGGACATAAATAGTAGGAAAAACAGAAGAAGAATAAAAATGATTGTTAGATTAAGAGTAAACGACATATTAAGAGACTCCTCTGATCTCATCGTTCATCTCAATATCAGAAAGCTTAAGGATTTCCTTTGCTAGTTTTCGAACTTCATTGACAAAGAAATGGTTATTGGCAGCCTTTTGTTTTCTGGCACGTAAGAAATATTCCAGCACTTTCTTATCATTGAAAGCATCTCGGTAGTCGGTATTGTATGGAACCGTAAGAATAGGTGACTTGCAATGATAACGTCTACGAATGTTCTTTTCTGAATAGCGGGAATCTACATCATAGTTAGATAAGACCAGTAACATCTTCTTATCTTGTAATTGTTCGATATCCTTCGAGAAAAACTGGTCAAGGACGTTCACATTTTGAGTAAGATTCACAATCACTAAGTCTGATTTTTGTAGGACTTTACTTGCAAGCTCGTGATCAGTTCCGTTATTAACATCGATTAGGAGTAAATCATAGTAACGTTTTGCCGCTTCAATGATTGTTTCCAGTACATCATGTATACTTTCTGACTTCACAAAATTAGGTTTTGATGTTCCCGCTAATAAATCAAGGCGATTTGTTAAGACCGATTTAGTGTAGTTAGCTACCTTATCATGTGTTAAACGATTGCTTCGTGCTAAACGCTCGAGTGCATCAATCCCACTATCCGAAAAATCTACCATGCTTCCTTGTGAAGAAGTTAGGAATGCTGATTCTAGCGTTGATTGTGCATGAGTTTGAGTCATCATTGTTTTCAACTCATACTCTGCCGATAGTAAAGATGCGACTAAGATTAAATTCGATGTTGTAGCTTGTCCGTTTGTTGGTGACCAAAATGAAACAGTACTCATTTACTTTCCCTCCTTATTTAATCGTTTCATAGCTTTCAATGAATCTCTTTCGTGAAAACCGATTAGAGCCGTAATTAGACGACTTAATAGTTTTTTATAATTTCTCGATAATTTCTTGAAGGTGGGCCTCATGGCGTATTGCATTTGAATTCGGTTAATTTGGTCAAATTCGTTATACTCCACTTCATAGTCCCAGGCACCCCACTTTACCGACTCATGTATGAGTTGATCAAAGTAAGTCTTTTCAATTTGATTATCAAGAGTGAACACGATTCGGTTAAGTTGAGATTGGTCTGGATAGTGCTTAACAAATTTCATAAGTAGTTCTGCATCTTCCATCAATGAAATTTTTTCTTGATTCCCTACATAAAATCGTTCATCAAACTCATGCCAACCCTTACTTTCTGAAACCTCATACATATCAACCAGCAAGACGTCGTAGGGTTTTTCAGGCTCTTGCTCGTATGTAGCAAGTACTTGGTTTAACTCATCTTCACTGGTAGCGCTAATGATATCGACTCCAAAAAAATCATATAAGGATGGATTGTGTTCCATATTGGTGTAGGTCCTGAAATATTTTTTTCGTATGGATGAATCCACAATTAGCGTTTTAAAACCGAGTTCTCGAAGAATGAGACCTATATAGACAACTAAATCACTTTTATCCTTCGTTCCTAAGAACAACACTCTCTTCATAAATTCGCTCCTTTCTATGTTGTGCGCTTATTCTAATGGACTTGAAAATACTTCTTCTTGTGTTAGCGGCTCAGATGTTTCATCAGATGCAGGTCCTGTAAATGAGTTTTCTAATTTCATTTCCTCCACGTTAGCCGAATATTTCATTTTTTCTTCTTCTGACATTGCCTGTAAGTTACCCTCTAAAATAGAACGTCCTCTACTTCGTAGTTCTGATTCAGCAACGTTGATAATGTTTGGACTAGATGTAATGAGTTGCAACACATTTTCTTTTAATGGATAGGTCACGATGGATGGTTCTTGAATATATGGATCTACATAAGCTAATGCGTAAATGATGGCATTTTCTAAGTAAGCGTCCACAATGGCTGACGACATGGTTAAAATTTCACTTTCTTTCATCTCAACGTGTACCACATCTTCATTTAAGTCTTTTACTTTCTTTTTACTTAACAACACATAGTCATTACCGTTTGGAAATTGAATACGGATATCTATAAATTCATCTTTTTTTAACTTGGAAGGTAAGATGATGAAATTATATTCCGCACTTCTTAAGTCTTTAGGTGTGACTTCCTCTTCAAAAACAACACTTCCGGTTACAAGGGTCTTTGGTGTTAAATGTACTTTCGCATATTTCCCAATCGCATCCTCAAACGTTAAAATGTTTTCAGCTGTTGTCTTTTCTGGAAGTAATACTTCTTCTAGCATTTCTGCTGTAAGTTGTGTACCAGGAGGAACCTCCACATTTACAACGTATCCTCGCTCCTGTTCTTTGGCCCAAGCCTTTAATTCACCAAGTTCCTTTTCATACTGCTTGATTTGTTCTTCTTCTGATTTTTCTAAATGCTGATACATGAAGAAAAGAATACCTGTTGCAATCAGTCCGACCACAACGGCCCCAATTCCCCCAGCTAAAAGTAGATTTTTTGTTCGTTGGCGTAATTTCATATGTTCTCCTCTCACCTAAAAAAGAATAATGATGATGTGATTAAACTAATAACCAATACTGCAACACCTGCATAGATCCATTTGCTACTGGTTGCTACCTGTCGTTTCTTCTTAGGTATATAACCCTGTAACATCTCTTCTAAAAGGTGGTCTGTATCAGCTTGACCTTGATAAGGGTCTGGATGACTTGGCAAAGAATAGATGGACAATCCTGTTTCTTTCTTCAAATCATGTAGGGTCAATGAGTCCGCAAAAGGGACAACAATTTTCCACGATTGATGCTCTTTTTCGTGATGCTTTTGCAAAAACTTTAGTAAGCTCTTTCTTCGCCATTCACTTCCATGAGCGGTTACGATTGAAATATGTGAACGATAAAACTCTTCAAAAAAAACGGTCTTTTCAATACTGCCAATATCTAAAATGATAAAGTCGTATAGGTGAACAATATCGGCTATGTTCATTCCTTTTACTGATTTGTAATGAGTAATGCCCTCTATCACAAATTTACTTTCCTCGGAGGTATACCCTCTACCACCTTCATATGCGTATTCAATTTCAAAGAAGTCTTCCGATTTATTTGCTTCTAAGACTGCTACTCGAAGTCCCTTTTTTGAAAGGAAGTTAGCCAATAAGAGAGATAAATGTGTTGAGCCTGTTGCACTTTCAACACCCGCTACACCGATAAAGATTGCGCCTATCAATCGTTCTTGGATGATGACCTTTTCTTTAATGGGGACATTAAACTCATCCTCATTGATGACGGAGAAGGCTTCTTTAGATACCTGTTTTGTAGGCTTATCGTTCACATGTTCGATTGAACCCGTGTCAGTATCTTCTTCATCGCTTAATTCCTCTATTAATTCCTCTTGAGACAGTCGAACATTTCGAGTTTTCATGTCCTTTCTATCTACAAACTTAGACACATTGGAATACCGTGGTTTTTCTAAGAGCTGGTCTACCAATTGCTGTTTATCAATCGCATTGGAGTTGAAGATGTCTAGAACATTCCGACTTACCAATTCACTTAAGAACGGATCTTGTGTCTCTCGTTCACACAAAAAGACAAAACGTATATCATTGTCGTAGGTTTCACGGAGTCTTGAGAAGATGGATAGCCAACTTTTTTCTCGTTCTTCCGTTGTTTCCTTGTTGGAAGAAAGGTAATAGTCATGCAGCAATAAGATATCCGGCTGTTCTTCTTCCGTTATGTCTAAAATAAAGTCTTGATGGAAAATTTCTTTTTCTACTACCAGAAAGCGGTCAGGGTGTTCTTTTAAAGCGTTTCGTATGATCAAACTCAATTCCTTATTCCCGACAGATAATAAAACACGTTGTCTCATGTACCTGGAATACCTCCTTTGCAAAAATGCATAAAAAAAAGAATTCCCCAAAGTTGCACGAAAATAAAGACACAATTCCTAATGGATTGTTCTTCATGCAAATTTGGGGAATTCCCAATTAGTGTTATTAAATTTAAGGGTCTTTCTAAAGCAAGAAGCTTAACAAGGTTCAAAACTTTAGAAAGAGTGTTTTCTAATGACAATAATAACAAACAACCTTATGACTTGCAATAGTTTTCTTACACTCTATCTCCCCTTATTTTCTATGAGTATCAAAAGATAATGCACTATTAAATAGTAGGATTAAACGAATACGTGTTGCGAACTGGTGTGCGTGTGTGGTAAAACTAGGGTACAACAATCCTTCAGGGTTGTGGATTTTATGAGAGGTGGATACATAACATGAATAAAACAGAACTAATAAGCAGCGTAGCAGAGAAAACAGAACTATCGAAAGCGAACTCGACTAAAGCGGTGGATGCTGTATTCGATACCATTTTAGATGCTTTAAAGAATGGTGATAAAGTTAGTTTAATTGGCTTTGGTAACTTCGAAGTGCGTGAAAGATCGGCAAGAAAAGGACGCAACCCACAAACAGGTGAAGAGATTGAAATCCCGGCAGGTAAAGTACCAGCCTTCGCTCCTGGCAAAAACTTGAAGGAAGCAATCAAGCAAGGTTAATATACGGTTCGAATGTAAAAACCTCTGATGCATGTTCTATGCAACAGAGGTTTCTCATTTATATATTAGATACGACTGAACTTTTATACCGCCCGTCAATCAATTGATATTCCTTAACTATCATTTTATTAGGTTTAATTGATACAGATACATAGTCACCTAATATCATTAACTCCTTTTGATTCACTTCTTGAAAAATCGCAATAATATTCGTATTGTGTTCTTGGAGATACTTTAAATAACTTACTTCATATTTCATGGCTTCATCAATCACAACAAGATCATAACCAGTTAGAGATGGTTTTTCTGGACCTTTAGATAATACAGAACCATTAAATAGTGATATGTTGTTTATTTGTCCTAACATATCATTATATTCATTGTCAGGATCAACAATAGCTATTTTCGGCTCCTTAGCTTTCTTAGTCAGAAGAGCTTTCACAAAATAAGTCTTCCCACTACCTGCTCCTCCCTCAACAATAATTGTACTCCTTTTTTCCAATGCTGATTCAGCTACAGTATTAATAGTATTTTTAGTAAATCTTTTCATCTATATGTACCTCCTTTTCACTTGTTTTATTGATTTTCTCCCACACATAAAACATGTGTCTTTCTCTTACCAATTTTGGATTAGTACAATGATTGAAAATACTAGTAGTACTAACTTGGAAACCAAAAGAGTGCGTTCATAATACCATAGCCTTTCCATCATAACTGTTGAAGCTAGATAAAGTACGTTAGGAATGGCAGAAAGTATGGTATAAATGGGCCAAATTATGGCTAATGGGCGTGCAAACTCATCGTAAGAATGAATCGACACTATAAACAAAAGAGGAATACCTATTTCAAACAAAGTACGGACGGTCAGCATAATAATTTTATTCATGCGCCACCCCCGCTGCAATCTCTTGTTCTTCAAGATTCAACGTAGGTGCTACAAAGGATAACTGAACACGTTTTAATTCAGGGCCATTGGCTACAAAGAAAGCCCGCTCAAATCCTTCATCAAAATACTCATCAATACAAAGCATCACTTGGAAATCTTTATACTGGTCTAACAATAACTGTTCATGTAAGTACTCCGCTACCGTCTTGGTACTAACGGATATAACGACCATACTTGTGTGTTCATCAAATTCAGACAGCGGGAGCTTACCAAACACCTCATTGACTCGTCTCCAGTTATCGAGCTTCTTACGAAGGAATCCAACAAAGTTTTGAGATTGCTGAGCTCGTTCAAAGAGAATATTGACATACCCCTTTGGTGTTTCCATTTTAGCCACACCGAACGGCTTATCATTACGTGGGTTCCCACCAAGTAAGACATTCCACTTCCAATCTCGGATATTCCCACTTTCCACTAACCTAGTACGAACTTCATTCATCGCTACATAACGTTGAACTTCCATAATGCCCTGCCAATTATCAGGATTCTTAAAGAACTGGTCACCATATAAATGTCGCATTAGGATAAACCCCGCTACTCCGAGTGAAAAAGGAGCAGGAGGTTTCCGTTGGTTTGCCTCTCGTTCTATTCGGCAAGACCACCTTTCTACTAACGCAAATTTACGGAACTGGTCTAACCGTTTAGATACCTCAGAGCGGGACATTTCTGTTTTTGCGGTAAATAATCGTCTTATTTGGTCTTCATTTGCACAAATACAATCACCAAGGACTTTTAATAAAACTAAATCTTCTTCGGTAAAATATTGTCTTTTGTAAATACTTAACACTTGGGCAAGTGATGTATATGGATAATAATGATCTTTCGGAACTTTTCGATATCCCCTTAAGAGAGGATGGTCCCATACAGGAACATCCCCTTCTCGATTAGGATACGTAACTAAAAGAACATCTTGATTAGGCAAAAAGAAAATCTCCTAAATCTTTCTTCTTCTTCTTTCCTTGAGGATATCCGATAATTACAACCTTTGCCCGTTCATTCTTACGATCCACAGAACGCACTTTACACGTAACCAGTTCATTCGGTAGTGGTTCTGGAAGTTGATGTGGCTTCATCCCTTTAACTTCAAGTCCTTCATCCAGCTGAACGAAAATCCCGTGAATAGGATCTACCGTTGTAACACGTCCTACAATGGATTCGAACTCCGCAAGCTCTAATAAACGGTCGAATGGATTGACCATTGCTGCTTTACGGCTGACTTGAACGATTTCTCTTTCTTCATCAAAACGAAGGACTTTTACATGAATCGTTTCCCCTCGTTGAATGGCTACGGATAAATCAATTCTCTTGGAATAATCCCAATCATGCTTCATCATAAAGCAATCTTGTCCATTGATTCGAACGAAAATGCGTCCACTCTTTTCATTGTAACCCCATACAGTAGCTTCATAGTGCCTATCTTTAAGTTGCTTATTCTGTTCAAGTAACTTAATTTCTTCCCAGAATGATGTAGATGTTTTTTTGTCTGCTTCTTTAACCGAACCAATCGCAATCTGATTCTCTAAGTCTAGTCTCGTAATGATAATATTTTGAGTCGAACCTACAAACCCATTTAAGCTTTTATAACGGTGTTCCGCAAATTCATCAATCGGACAAAACGCACGTACTCCACCCTGTACCTGAATGATAGCTACTTCAACGTCTTTTGTTGAAACTCTACCATTTTCATCACGAACAGGCATCTTTCTGATGGCAGCAGCTCGGACGATTCCCTTCACCACTTCTTGTTTACGCTGATACGTTGCTAATAAATCTCTTTCTTCCTGTGTCCAAGTAAATAAATTTTCCACTATATGAACCTCCTAAAATTGTTTTCTTTTGTTTGCACAACGTCAAAGACAAATAAAAAACCCCACACCTAGCAAGAGACAGTAACACATGACAATGTGTTCTCTCTTAAATAAGTGTGGGGTATTCCCAGTCAATTTTATGAAGTTGTGATAAATTTGAATATCTTGATTGTACCTTATGACCTATAAACCTTCAATGAAAATTTTGGGAAAAGGAAAGATTCCTTTGATTTTGTTCATTAAACACGAGTATTACTGGTCTGTTTCTTCAAATAGATCTTCAATATTTACCCCTTTATTCTCGGGTTCATCTTTCTGTTTCTCCGTTTCTACCTGATTCAGTTCTTTCTCTAAATCTGCAACAAACTTTTTCGTATCCTCTGTTAACACCGTTCGCCTTACTACTAATCTTGGTTGTTCTTCTATAACGGCTACTTCTTTTTCGGCAGTCTTTATTTCTCGTTCAAACCCATCGACTTGTCTTCTCTGTTCAGATGTCCTTTCAAAGTCTGTCTGACTAATTGATTGTGGGTTTGTTAAAGTACGGTCTGACGATTGTGTTGGAGTCTGACTTTGCTTTTCTACTCTATGAGAATCTAATGAAATGACTTTTGATTCGTCTGACGTACCCCCATCCATTCCACTTTCACCATCAAAGGAGATGCTATCATTTGGTTGGTCGACTGGCACGTGCAATACACTAGCTTCTACTTCCTGTTGGTCTACACGTAGAGATGTATCACTTGAATAGTCTATGCTATCTTTCTCTAGGATTAGTTCAGAGACAAAGTATTCACCAGAAACTATCTTTGAACGTTCTTCAAGCCAAATTTGTGAAGGTTTCTCTTTTACTAATACTTTGGCCTTCTTAAACTCTGCCTTTGGTACGAAATTCGCATTGAGTTGAACAGGTGGCATACTCCGATTATCCTTCACAAGTTTCACCATACATTGGAATTCCTTCTGGAACATGATGTCACCTGGCGTAAAAGCCATATCCCGCTTTTTGCTATATGATGTTCCGCTTCTCGTAACAGGATTATCTTGAAGTGGTGATACGGATTGTTCCGTGTCCGATTCTTCATAACGAGTTTTCTCACCGAATAATTTCGAAAAATAATTTGCATCATACTCAGGAACATCAGCATAAACCATACGGTGACGTAACGTACCAATGAGTGTGTTCATATAGTATTCTCCATATCGGTCTGCTAACTGAGTAATGGTTTGCATGATCACCGTTAAGATACACTTATATTTACGTGATTGTGCTGGGAACTCGCGTAGGCTTTTATAAAAGAAGTCCGGTGCTTCATCCACAATGATTGATGCATGAGGGCTAACATCAGGCTCTCGTCTAAACACTGCATTTTGAAGTGAAAGCAATACCATCTTCCCAAACACATTTGATAGACCAAACAACTGCCCCTTTGCAGTGTTACATAAGAGGACACCACCCATTAATAAATGACGGTCGAAGTCGAAGTCCGACTTATCGAATAATACTCTACGAATAAGTGGATTGGCAGCTATGTCATTTAGAATATTTCGTAATCCTTGGACATGCTCTTCTTTTTTATCCATGTATCTGACTTCTCCACGATACTTACCAGAAGAAATCATCTCATCAACTTCCGCTCCGCCAACTCGAGTCTTCTTTGGAACATGGTTCAATTCAAACCAATCATCAATCCCTTTTACAATGCTCCAGTGGTGATATTCTTCTCGATTTGTAATCTCTTGAAAATTATCAGGTATCGTCTCTTTTAACACGACATGCATTTTTCTAACAAGTTGAGGATCATTATACATATCGATTAACTCACCAAACGTAACGTCATTCCCTCTTTCAGGGTCATGAAGCTTTAGAAGGTATATATAATACTTCAAATGGGAACGCTGCGCCTGTTCGAAATAAAAATTACCTCCTCCATCTTCGTTTAACCCGTCAATGACCAAAGCCATTTGCTCGGCTACTTTATCAGCGGGACCTTGCATTACATTAATTGATGGTGTATCCGGATTTGTAGGATCTATATAAGTTATCACTGAATCGGGTATATTATGTGCCTTGCAGAGCTTATAGGCTTTCTTACATAAATCATTAGAAGGTTCAATGATACTAATTGAATTCAAATACCTTCCCACTACATCCTCTGACCAGTAATTAGGTAGTTGACTAATTTTGGGATAATCATTAATGAATCTTGCCAGATGATGAAGGTCACCATTAATCATAGGTAAAGCAAGAGCTGCCGTTTTCCCGGTTCCAATTGAACCTACTATGATGTTATTTAATGTTCGGTCTCTACCTAATTGATGAACCATTTCTCCCGTTTCGGAATCAGGACCAAGCTCCAAATCTGGCCAATCCTCTGTTGCTTCCATCGATGTGAATTTTTGCAAAAATTTAGATTTAACCTCAAACTCTTTGAATGCTTCTGATAACTCCTCCCAATATTTGTTTACATGCCCTAATAACCATAGGAGGATGAGTCCGACAATCAGAATTGGTAGTGACATCATGATAAGCAAAAACTGTTCCGTGTTTTGCGTTAGAACTGCTGTAAATGCCGATGCTTCTCTATCAATCATATCGGATCGTATTTGTAAGTACGGTATTAGGGAACGGTACATTGCTGCTGTAACATGCCAAACATAATAAAACGTGATTCCACAAAACATGACGAGAAAAAAGGTCACTCTCCATACCAATTTACGGTACGTTTTTACTTTGGTTGCTAACAACCATGTACCGATAAAGACAGTTCCCGAAAGGAATAATCCAAAAAAAGTAGGATGGAGCGGGTCTCCAAAAAACGGATACATTTTAAAAGTTTGTGTCACTTGAGATTGAAACAATGCAACGGTATTAACCAATCCTTTCATAACGATATAAACCGACCATATGAACAATACGGTTGTTAGGAGAAAAGGAATCTTTCCTCTTACGTCATCAAGACCAATCTTCATACATGATCGCCTCCATTCTATACGGACTTATCGGTTTATAGAATATAGGTGACTCCGTAAAGTTCTCACTCCATTGCTGTGTATCGATAATCAATAGTTTGCGATAGTCTTTTCCTAGTACATCCATTCTTTGTTCTTCTGAATCATGATAGTAGCCAATCACTAAATCGATAGGGATTTTCGTTTTTTGCTCCAATACGAGTGAATGAAGGTAATCTAATCGGTCTAAAGATTGAATATGCCCTGCTTCCAACGAAACAAAGAATACATTTCGCGTCAGACTTCCAGATATGTTTTTGATGTTATATACCCCATCAGCATAATAATGAGACTCCGTTTCTTTCAGGTATACCTTCGAGTTTTTAATAGACGTAAAGCTAAATTCAAAGGTGTCGTTATAGTCTTCTAAGATCTTCAATGTTGCTTGAAGGTGTTGTACCATTTTTTCTTTCGTAAAAGGACGGTTCCCAAGCAACAATTCAAATGTAAGTCCATAGCATTCTTGTAAAGGTAAAGTATAGATTTCTAAATTTTCTTGATGCAGTTCCCTTAAGTTGATAATGGAATGCTTAACGTTACCTATACGCCTTGTACGGTCCCCATATTTAAATCGTGTACGAAAACTATCGTCCAATTCTGCAATTAAGACCACATGATGAACCCATGGTTCTTGTTTTGCTAACTGAATATACTTTTCGATTTTCTCACGCAACCTTGCCTGTTTTTCCGTACCTGTATCCAATTCAATATTAAGAGTTCGGTTCTTTCTTCTTAGTATCCAATCAGGAATGACAAGTGGCGAATCTGACATAGGATCTTCATCAACATAAGGATTCATCCCTGGACTTATAGAGTGTACATCTTCTCCCCTTTGAGCTACTTTCCCTAGGGTATGAATCACTAACTCTTGTAGGCCAAGATAATGGTCGACGTTTTTTATAGCAGAATAAGAACCTATCCTCTTATGGATTTTTTGAATCTGTTCTGGGCTATCAGCTTCAGGAATAAGCCCCTCATTGATTAAGATATCTACCCCTTGTTTCCCAATACGGTAGTAATAGAAACGAAAACCTAAATTCCCTAGTTCATATTCATGATGCTTGATAATGTCATACTGGACAAACTTCCTCATGCGGTTCGTAAATGCTCTACGGTTGTAGGATTTCTTAGATGAGGCATACAGGAATAGCTGCTGAGTTGTTAATAATCTTTGGTTAAACAGAAGTAGTAACAATTCATAATCTAATTCAGTTAGAATGATACCTTGTCGGTTTGACCCAAACTCAATCCACTTCCTCTTGGGTAGAGCTTGACTCAAAATGTTATGCTCCACCATTCCACTCCTTTCTCCTGAAAAAACAAAAAATCCCCAAGCTCAAGAGAGAATACATATCCATGATTGTTCATGATAGATAAGTATCTACTCTTTCTGCTTAGGGAATTCCTATTTATGCAGTATGTAATTAGGCAATAGACTTGCTGAAAGTTATTATAGCATGCAGCTTATGACCTGAGAAGTCAAAAATAATTATACTTTTGAGTTTTCAGAAGGAAAACTCCCCACAATCCTTGTGATACATTGATTGATAATGATTTTCCTAGAGTATATTGATTGATGATGATTGATATAGAAAAACAGAGGAAATGGAATTGGGGATTTTGCGTAAGTATGTGATGGGAAGATAGGGTTTTCCTAGTTCGGGGAACCCATAATAGTCGGGATTCTGAGGAGGTCTCAAAATACTGTTCTATCAATCTACAAGGTTATGACTCCAGTAATAAGGTTCAATTCATAATGTCATCCTATGACTTACACCCTATGACTTTCAAGTTGTGACTCCAACAACTTGATAAGAATGTTTACAGTTAAACTCCCCCATCTATATGTTTTAGAGACACTAAGACACCAAGACACTAGTATAACTGGAAAAGTATTCGTCTCATTGATCAATAGAGAGGTAGTTAGTGACTACTAAAATATCCACCATGATAAAGTTCTTCATTTCTGTACTTCCCCAATTTGAAGTTGTTGGGTACACAACAAAGTTGACACAATATCGTGTACACTAATAAAAACAGTATTCTTAATAATTAAGCGGATCCCTTCATTTTCAGTAATGATGCTCCTGCCTGAATTTATCACTCCAATCTCTTGCGAATAAAGAGATAGTAACATTTATAAGCTCCATTCTACATATAGTACATTATATTAAACTCTAAGAATATGATTCTTTGAAATGTGTACCTATTAATGTGTACACGATAATGTGTAGTCGATTTGTATATTTCTTTAAAATTTATGAACAAACGTTGTTATATCGGTGTTTTATATCATGTACACAATATAGGGGACACAATTATGTATACCCTATAAAGAATATATGATACAATATTGGATAAATAGGAAAATCCTACTTATGGAGGTGAATTATGACTCTTGAAGATTATATTGAAAATGTTGGTGATAGACTGAAAGAATCATTCTATCTAATAAAGGTTTTTAGTGTTATCGCAGATTTTGATGGTATTCATAAATCAAAAATTGCTGAGATGTTGTCTTTACCTCGTAAAGAAGTCCATATATCAGTAGATGCCCTATTTACCTTTGGTGTTGTACAGTTTGAAGAAGTTGGCAGAATGAAGTTTTATAGACTAACAGACATTGGCGCTGAGATCGCAAGTAGACTTACCGAGACTTTACATAATGAACAAACATTACATAAGGAAGAAAATTTAGAGGAGGTAAAATAGTATGACTCTTGCAAACAGTAAAGAATTAGAAAGAATGTTTATTGGTGAATCCGCTGAATTAAAAGGTAAATTTAATGAAGTGAGTATTCGATTTGGAGTTATTGGAGCTGGTCAAAAAGGAAATAAGGATGCCGATATTCTTGCCGGATACACATTCTCAAACGGTGAACAGTGCTATCCTTCCTTAGCTATTAATCTTTCCGAATCAGATATGACACATTTAAAGAATATCCCTCAAGTTGACCGTATCCATTTTGAAGGAATGAAAGGTGCAGCTCGTACACCACAAGTTGTCGTTGACATGTTCGATCCACAGCATCAAAACGGTCAAGCACATCAAGAAAGACTCACTGGAGAAATTGGCCGTAAATTTTATGACGAAAATGGCAACCCTCTTATTGACCAGTTTTTAATTTGCTTAGGTGCTGGTGGTGGTGTTGGTACAGGTTGGGGTTCATTAGTGTTAAATCTAATAAGAAATGATTATTTTGCAGGTGTTCCTGTCACGTTACTAATCTCCCTTCCTCACGGTAATCCAGAAGAGATAACAAACGCCCTTGTGCTACTTAAAGAATTAGAAGACTTTTTTAAAGAACAAGAAACACAGTACGAATCCAACGAAACTAAGCCTCTTGCAAGCGTAATTCTTGTAGATAATAAACGACTTTATGAGTCATTTAATGAAAGAAAAGACCAACATGCAAATAAAGGTAAAGTAATCAACTGGAAAGAAGAAAGCAATAATGCAATTCTAAGTACACTACATGAAGTTAATTTAATTCCACAAAACTTTGGTTCTGACAGCGTTACTTATGATCCATCAGATTTAATTAAGCTATTCAGTGTTCCAGGTAGATTTTTAACTCTAGGTAAAGCTCGCCTTCAACCAGAGGATTTTACCTTAAACGGATTGAGTTCAAAAGTTGAAGGTAGTCTTAATAGAGGTTACTTTGCTTGTGACCATAAGTTTGGTACTGCTACAATGTACGGTGGTTTTGTACTTCGTCCTCATGATTCTGAATTCTTTGCAGATATGAAAACCGAAGAAAAGCTAAAAGATACCTTAAGTAAGTATAAGAGACTCGACGAAATCGGTGGAAAGTTCGGAGATCCTATTTGGAATCAAAATTATTCAGTAGTATACTCCATCTTTGCAGGTATGCGAATTCCTAATCGATATGTACAACTAGCAAATGAATTAAATGAATTAGTTGAAAAACAGCAAAGAGAACAACAAGAGGAAGAAGAAGTAGATGTTTCAATCGCTTTAAATCGGATTCAAAATAATTCATTTAATCCCTATGCAAATACAACGGGTAGTCGCTTTAATGGGCCGAAGCAATCAGCTTTCACTAAACAAGTTGCTGCAACTGTTGAGAAGAAAGGATTTGGCTCAAATGCCTTTGGATCTTTCGGTAATAAAACATCTAACACTGAACAGCAATCAAGTGGAAATAAATTTGGTCAGCAAAAAACGTTTAATCTATCCCAGCACTTTGTAAGTAAAGATAACCAAAATAAATAGAAAAAAAAGAGGAATGCATTTTAAATGTTATTCCTCTTTTTTATATATCCTTGTTGTTACTAAATACTCGATTAATCAAATTGGGTTTAACTTTAATGAGATTGTTTCTTTTATCATTAATTTTTAAGATTTCTAATATATCATCTTTGCCATTTAGAATGCGATTAATGGTTTCAATACTTCTTTTAGAGCTATATTCCACAGATTTTATCTTTATATCTAATTCTCGGTTCTTTAGTTCCAGTGTATAAATCTTTTCAAGTAATATATTCAAAGTTTCCATAATTGATTTTTCAGATATAAGAATGTGCTTAATGGTTTCATTTTTCCTATATTCTAAAGACTCTATTTTCAAATTCAATTCTCGATTCTTTAGTTGCTGTAATTCATTTTTCTTAAACAATATATCGAAACAGGTTCTAATACTCTTCAGTATAGGTAAAAGAGTCTTAACTATTTCCAGTGATGAATTTTCTATTGAGTCCGTATTAATTAAAGAATCCCTTATCTCATCTGAAAATGCCAATTTTCTAATATCTTCTATGTCTTGTTTAGATAAATTAAATTTTTCACGTTCCACCATTTTATCTTGGTAGTATGAATGAAGTAATCTTTCTGTCTTTGAACAATTAACAGAATAAATAACTTGAACCAATTCGTAATTAAAATCTCGACTATGTTCATACAAACGTTTATCTAGTTTCCTTGAAGTTTTACCTATTTTGATTAGGTCATTGTCGGTATCCTTTAGAAAATAGACGTATCCAACTTTATAAAACTTCTTCATATACTTCCCTCCCTTTATTTAAGGTAGTGCTATGAAAGTTTTTTAGACTCTTCATCGTTAAAAAGTGTTTGTTGAATACCCTGGGAGCGAAGTAACTTTTTCATACCTTCAAGCAGGTCCGCTTCTTCTCTTAATCTATGGATTTTTTTTTCTTGATTAGTTATTACTTCGTTTAAATTGCAGATTAATTGGTCTTTTTCCTCTATTACTAACTTGAACTGTTTTTCCTGCTCCATCTTCTCTAACAATTGATTATTTATAACATTAAACTGAACCTTACATTCTACTTGTTCAGTTTGAATAGCCTTTTCACATTTATCCACTAGTTCAATATAATATCCACCTGGTTCCATTAACAAGTTATATACTGGTACCGTTAAGTTATCTACTTTACTAACTTTTTTCATATTTAAAAGTTCATATGCATGTACTAACGCCTCATAGACATCGGCTTTATTTTCATGATCAGCTGCAATCTCCTGTATTCTTTTTATTGTATCTGGATAAACACGATCTGAAACCCTTTCTTTTTCTGCCATTATTACATTCTCCCTTCAATCTCACCTAAATTTGATTTATTTGCCACTATTATTGACTAATAATTATCAAATTATTCAAAGGGCAAAGGGATGTTCTTGTTTGTCTGACTGTCAGACATGTCTGACAACCTATATTTTTTATATTTTTCGGTTTTTTTGCTGATTGTACTGATTGATGTTGATTGCAAAAACATTACCACGAATCAGTATCAATCAATATCAATCATTATTGTGTTTATCAATCTATATTGCTATTAATTGCATGATTTATATTTATCAATCGTGATTAATCAGATTTAAACATCAATCAGTATCAATCAAACAAGTGATTGATGGCTGAAATTCCGGAAAACTCTTGATTTCCCAAGTTTTTTGAGGTTAATATAAAGGTATTGTTATTACATATTTAGTATGATTGAACCTGATTGGAGGTGTAGAGCGTGGAATTTGAACATCTTAAAGAAAAGATACGAGAAGAATTCGAAGGAGATGTGCTCCATGAACGAGTTCGAAAAGAATTCAGGGGCCGGGAGGATCTAGAAGAGATTCTTTACCCTAGAAATATATTAGAAAAGATAGATATTGAATCTATGTATTCGTTAACACAAGCAGCAGAATTTTTTAAAGATAAACAATTATATGACCTTCGAAATCTAATAAACCGACACTCTCTTAACGAATATTTAGAAGTCGAAAAAAACGGAAAAATGCACCGTTTGGATTTTAGAGCAATATATCGGTTTCACTTAGTATTTATTCTTAAAGACCAGGCTAATATGCAACCGTATGATATAGCGGAATTAGTGGGGTCCCGTCAACTTGATCCAAAACAAGTTACAACTTCATTTACTCGAAATAGTAACAATGTCATTAATGAATCGAATTTACCTGCAATGAATCACGGAGAAAGACAAGAGCATATTGAGGCCCAACTCCTAAACATACAAAAAGTTTTATTTCTTCAACAACAAGAATTATTGCTTCAAAAGAAGAAGAGTGAATATCAAGAAATGAGTAAAAAGCTTATTGATATTGACAGAGAAATTGAAAGTTTAGGCTATCAAGCTGAAAACTTAGAATTAAAAATCGAAATTCAAAAATCTGAAGAAGGTAGTAAGAAGTGGGCGGTAGAAACTAGTAAGAAGATCGCGATCGAGGCAAGCTCAGCTTCCTTAAAATACAGTATGGGAAAACAGAAGAAGAAAGGCTTTTTTCAAAAGCTATTTGCTGGTAATGATGATGAAATATCACAAGAAGCAGCATACGCTGAATTAATGAAGTCCATAAATGAAGTTGCTACAAAAAATGAGACGGAATTCTCTGCTCCAACTAGCTTAAAAGCTCAATTAGAAAAGACGCTTTCGGAGAAGGAAGGGAAAGTCAAAGAAAGAGAAACCGTCATAAAGGAAGTACAAGAATTAAAGGGATTTGTTCAAAAACTTGAAACTAAATTAGAGGTTACCCAGGAAAATATCCATATGTTAGAGTTTACTGGTTTTGATGTTCTTGAGTTTGTAACTGGCAAAAATACTAATCCTCAAATAGGCAATAAGCCAGATCAAAGTTTAATTGATATCCTACCTGGTTCTGATGAAAAATAACTATGGTAAAAAAAATGCTATAATGTAAGTAGATAATAAATTAAGACTAAGAGGTGATTGCAAATGAACAAAGTTCTAGTGAAAATGATGGATGGTAATACTCAACGGAAAATGGATAAAACCATGGCTGGTATTGCTATTTTCGGTGTTTTCAATGCAATTGCGATTACAGTTTTAAACTACTTTATCTAATCAATATCAATCTCTATCAATCATATACATGTTGGCGTCGGATCTAAGGGTCTGACGCTCTTTTTTTGTAGTTTTTCATCTGGAGATGCTCCAAATAGAAAAATTCTTAGTTTTTTGTTAGAGCAATAATTTTACTTTCTAATGTGGTGAATACAAGGGTAGGTACTCAACAGTTATGAGAGTAGCTGCACTCATTATAAGTTTAAATAAATAAAATACATTTGAATAAATTGTTGAGTAAAATGCAAAAAGTCCTTCACGAATGAAGGACCTTTGCAGACGAAGTAACGGATTTTACCCCTATTACTTATTATTTTATTTAGTTAATAATAATATACCAAAGTCATATAGTGAATGCAACAAAAAATTAACTAATATTTCGTAGAATAATAAATAAGTAAACTATGATTTTTCCTAATTTGGTAAGTATCGACAAAAAAATGTATCTTTCGTATTCCCATACTTAAGGATTTATGTTAATATTTTAAACAGACGAAGAACGGAATGAAATGGTGACATATTTCTATCTTTCTTACCATAAGTGTATCCACTTTTAGGAGCTTATGAATGTAAGGTAAAGATAGGCATATGTGGTCAATTCATGACCTCTATTTTTTTGTACATAAATTTAGAATCATGAAAGGATCATAAAAAAAGGCAAAAAAAAAATCTCTAGCAACAATCCAGTCGAACGGAAAGTACTAGAGCTCAGCAATATGTTTCACATACTTCACAAAACCCCACTATGCGAAACTACCGAAAGCGCAAAAAGATATGAATGAAGTTACGATACAATAATCGTAAACTTGCATTTGAAGTTATTACTAAGTAATTGTACCACTAACCGTTGAATATATCAATATTTAGTGGTCATAATGTGTAATAATTTCAAGATAAATAGATAAAAAGAAAAATAGAGAAAATATAGAGATAAAAACGGTAGAAGCAATAGGGGTTTTGTGGAAAGTAGATGGAACATTAAGCTGGGTGAAGGATCTTTCTTAAGTGTGGATTCTTTAGGTAAGCTTATAGTCCAAAAATAGGGGAGAGCTTTGTACTCTGTCTTATTCGTTCACAACTCATTAGAGTTCTTCTATCGTTTTTTGTTGTGCAAAAAAAAAATGAATTTTCATTGCAAAAGATGTTGAGAACTTTTAAAATTTTGGACTTGCTAACCTTGTTTAGAATAGGGATTTCCCTTGGGTATCTATGTACTCAAGGGGTTTTGCTAAAAAAACAGGAGGTCAGCAAGACGTGATGGTAAACCAACGCAGAAGGTTTGTTCAAGTTTTATTTATCAAATCAAACAGCCCAATATTAACTCAAGTTGCAAAACGTATTGCCTTCTTAGGAGGGGTAGTATGCTAGCTGTTGAGTATCTGAAGTATGAAAGAGTTAAAGATCTAACTGCTATTGAAAAGAGATTATTACCGACATTGGCCAGATTGTGTGATTATGATAAAACAATCTATTTAACCATGTCTCAAATCAGGGATGAAATAAAAAAATTAAAGGTATGTACCACTAAACTGTTCGGTAATGCTATTGATAAACTTATTGAAAGAGGCTATATCTCTAAAAACGATGATGGACAGTTGGTATGCCATTTCTACCATCCTAATACAGGTACAGAGTCGAGTTATAAATATATAAAACATTATAAGTTTTTTACAGAAGCTGCTTTTTTAAACCTACATAAAAGAAGTTTAGAATTACTCTATTATTTCATGACTGTGAAACTTCCAGGGAAGCCACATTTGATATCTGTTGAAAAATTATATAAAAATAAGACGTTAAATGTAGATTCATGTGTTGGTAACTTTGCAAGTTTTGAAGAGTTTTCTACCCATTTCTTAGAATTAATTGAAACTGGGGTTATTAGTGTTGTACTTAAAACAAAAGGAAAAGGCGATAAAATCTTAACAAAAGATACCGCTAGATTTAGAGAAACCTTTAAAGATTTTTGTGATAAAAAAGATGGAAAACGAAAGTCTAGGATGGGGAAATCATTTCATGTTATTGAAGTGAGAATTAGTGAATCAGTTGTAAAAGAAACAGAAGATATATATGATAGACGGTCTTCTTTACGGGATTTAGAAAGCATTGCAATTCCATACGGATATGATCTTCAGCTAATCGCAAAAGAGGATTTAGTTGACCTACATTCTCCGAAGAAGGAACTAATAGACCAATTCGGTTTATTTGGTTTGAAAATATGGAGAAAAGCACTAGAAAAGTTCTTTATGGATGGTGGAAATCTCTATGAACAGGTGCAAGACCGGACATTTTCTAACTATCTAAAGAACTGGTATATAGTACCTGAGTTTGCGAATGAAATTAAAACCACTATCAAAACATTTGCAGATCAAATAGAAGAGGAATTTGGTTTTACTAAAAAGATGAATTTGGATATGGATGCCTACAATTCTATTAAACTTCACGTATCCCTAAACCCTATTCAACTTGACAAAAATATCCTTTCCTACATTTCAAACAAGTCAATTGTAGATGAAATGCTTACGATGGCGCATGATATTAAAGCTCATTCAAGAACGTCCGAGTTCCTTTTCGATGTATTAACAACTAACTACACCGAATTGAAAGAAATCAATAAAAAGTGCTTTACTTACATGATGTCAAAAATAAAAGAGTTAAATATAACCTCTGAAGAAATCATAAAAATGGCTTATGAGCAAAGGGGGCAGCGTAAACAAAATAAAATAATGAATGACTCTGTGCAATCAGATATAGAGGATAAGATAGAAGATCAGTGCCAGCAACAAGATAACACTGAATTTCAGCTACCTTTCTAATTTAAAAAAAAATGAAAAATAGATTAAATTCGGTCAGTCTGCCTATAAAAGGAGTGGCCTATTTGTCATGAAATCCAAACTATTACTCTATCAATGTTATAAAGTTGGATAATAGAAAACTACAAATTTGAAATTCTGGAGCTGTATGCTCCTTATTTTTTTTGTTGAATTCCCGTAGAAATGAAAAAAATAATGGATTTTCCTCAAGTATCTATAATTAAATATTAATTAGTCTTGATTATAGGTAAATTATATTAGACCTAATATTCAAGTTATAAAGGTATAGGATTCAAGTAGTAGTCGCTGTTTTTAAAGATTATATTTCCTAAAATAAAGTAGACACTAAAAATGAAAAAATGCTTAATTCCATATATATCAAAGGTTTTGAGCTCTATAGGGGACTAAATATAGTTTTGCTAATGTTCTTTAAGATCTTCTTTAAAAGGTCTTTAAACGCTCTTTAAATCCCCTTTACTATTATATTTTTAGAAACCAATAATAATCACCTTTTTGTTTCATAAATGATTAATTGGAAATATTTTTCACTCTAAAGATAATATACAAGTTTATTAATCCCTATCATGGTATTATAGATATAGTAAATTTCTTTGGATAGGAGGAACATGAATGCCCTATGGATTTAGTAATTATTTAAACAGTGCAACCAATGAGGACGGAGATAAACACTACAAAGAACTTACTATAACCACATATTTAAAAACGGTTGAAATGTTTAAAGCCTATCTACTCGCTAATGAAGAGTTTTCTCACATAGAACTAAAAGATGCTAAAACGAAACACATCAATAGCTTTCTGAAATCAAAACTAGAAGAAAACAGCTTAACCACGATTAATAAGTTGCTATCTTCTCTTAAGGTTTTTTACGATTATTTAGAGAAAAGTCAACAAATAATCATTGATCCAGCCTGTAAAATCAAGAGTTTTAAGGTGAAAGAGTTAAAACCAAAGAACTTAGATTATGAAGTACTTCTCACTATTCGAGATAGTATGTTAAATAAACATCATATTTCATTACAAGCTAAGGTACTTTTTATTCTTGGGATACGAGGATTACGTTTTTCGGATTTCTCAATTAAACACTCGGATGTATCTCATATAGACAACAGAATAGAGATTCAAATAGGTAAGAGAAAAGTTATTCTTAAAAATGCAGAAGCTGAGTTGTTTGCAGAATACTATTACGAGTCGTTGCTTAACGGAAGTGAGTATCTGTTTGCTGCTAGGAATGAAAACTCAAGATCACCAATCATAGACCAGTCAACCTTGTATTACCAATTACAAAAAGTGTTTGATGAATATGAAGAAATAGAAACACGCCCTAATTTAACGGATATCCGTCATGCATATGTATATTATTTGAGAATGAAAAAGAAATACGTTATCGACCAGCTATCCGCTGAATTAGGAATTCATAAAAACCGAACCAGTGACCTAGTGAAAGAAACCATTGAACGATACAATGGGAAAGAGTATAATGAAGACAATATCGCTATATAATTAACAAAATTAGCAAACCTTGAATCTACTACAATAATTAATTGAATAATAGAAATGGGAATACCCCAACAAGCTTAAACCTAGAATAGCCACTAGCTATTTTAGGTTCTAGTTTGTTGGGGTTTTTTCTTTTTTTAGAAAGAGAGGTATACATGAAGCCAATCGATTATTTTATTATTGGTTGCTTAATAGGTAATGGTGATATTCAAAAAATAGAAGGAGAGGATCATTTATATTTTTCATTTGAAAAACACAAAACAACATATTTACAAAACTTCATGCTTCATCATAGTCTGTTCTCGTCTATAACAGCGGATTTTCAAAAAGGTGAAGGGTTTATATTACCTAACCTGTTTATGAATGAAGTGATAAAAAAGTGGTACTCAGAAGGGGTGAAAATTTTTAGTAAAGGACCAGATCCATTCCTGGTACCATTTGAATCAATCGTGATTGCGATTAATTTATTTGGAAAGAGACAAATAGAAAACATAATTTTATACAGTAGTGTAAAAAAAGAATACCTAAATATACTTTCATATTCTATTAGTAAACAATTAGACTTACCTTCTGTTATATCTTCGTCGAATAGCATTAAGATTTATGATGCACCTGCCTTGTTTTTAAAGGCCTTTCATAAAGTAAGTCTTATAGATAGTACTGAATTAGCTAATTACATTAATGATAATGAAAGACGCGACATTGAACCGTTCTTAGAAAGAGATGCCATATTATGATTAAACGAATAACTTTGTTCATTCTATTACTTTTAGTTACTGGTTGTAATCAGAAAATTATTGAAGATGTAAATCGTGTAGAAAAACAAGAAAAAACAAAACAAGAAAAAACACTTACGATTGAAGAAGAACAAAAAGAAATATTGAAAAATGTAGAGAAACCGTTGGAAGAAGTTGTACAAGAAAATGAATTAGAAAGTAAAAAGACCATAGAAACAGAGTTTCAAACTGTGGAACAATATTTAGACCCAACCGATTTTTCAAAGCGAATCTCATACGAGTTATTTATGTTTTCGAATGGGAAAAAGAGTACAACAGACTTTGTAGACATCCTCATGACGTTTAGTTCCAAATCATTTCACGATGAATGGTTACAGGATAAAAATGCTGCAATTCAGATGTTCAATAATGTACAGGGGATGATGATGGAAGAGAATGTGTTCCCTGTGTCATATGAAATAACTGAAATTACGTTAAGTCAAAGTAGAAACGAAGCTTATTTTTATCGAAAAGTTATTTCCAGGAGTCAAGGTGAATTGTATTACATAACAACGATCGTCAAAGAAAATGGTGAATGGAAACTAGCTGATGACAGTCCTTCACCACCTTATCAAGAATTTGAAAGTCAACCAATATCGCAAGGAGGAACTGGCAATGAACACAACGGAAAATAATGTATTAAAAGAGACAGAGGCAATTCTAAAAGAAAAATTCGAACAAAATGATGACTTTAAAACGGAGTTATTCCTTCTCTATAATGTATACGCACCAAAGTATTTACGATTTGTAAAGGATGAAATGGGGCAAAAACGCCTTCAAGATATGTTTTTTGAAGCCATTAAAGGTCAGATTTTTCATGGATATTATTTAATACGTGAGTTGCTTGCAGATGAAAATACACATATTTCTAATGAGTTTTTAGGTCAACCCATTGGCTATCTCACAAATGAGGTTCCTCTATTATTGGGCCAAGCCCTAGGGGACAATTCTAGAGAATTAATAAAAACAGAAGTAGGGCATAAATTCTTGATGTGGTTGATTACGAATTATGAAGGGACATTTGACTTAGCGAAGCAGGTTCTTTGGGATCTAACATGTCTTGGGGCACGTCAAGCGTTATTAGATGAAAAGGAATCCAAAAACATTGGCTCTAATATTGAAAAAGTAGAGGGATTATTGTCAGTATTAAATGATTTGGAATTTCTCACACCACAATTATATCTTTCTGCAGCAGTTGTGACGGATAGTGTAGAAATGTGGGAAATCAACTATTGGAATTCTTATCGAAATCATCATAAGGCTGGAGACGTTTCGGTCATTAAAGTGGAAAATCAAGATGAAACAGGATATCTTGTAGCAATTAACTTACATGTTTCTATTTTTAAAGAAGAGCGTGAAAGTATTGTCACACACTTGGTTGGGAAATTAGTGGAAAGAAACAATATCAATCCATCTGCTCTTTCTATAAGTGTTGGTATAGTAGAGGAATATTCGGCATTCGTCATTAATCAAAATCACGATACTGGAGTGAATACTTATGGGAGCAATTAGAAATAAGGTATCAGTGAGTGAAAGCCTAGAAGGATTAATGAATATCATGATTATTGAACAAGTAGCAAAAGATGATAAACCGACCTCTATCGTGGATAAAGATAAGTTTTATTCTGTCATAGAGAATCTATTGAGTGTGGCGAAAATTGAACCATTCTACAAATTTTATCAACTAGATGTGATTAGACACTACCTAGAGAACGACCAATCTCTTACACTAGATGAAATCTTAAATAATTTAAGCAAAGTCGAATTTTATGGTGCTAAGTACCAATTCGCATATGGCTTAGTCAATATTGTAACGGATCTCAAAAATAGTCCTGAGGCTATGCGGAAACTAAACTTTTTGGTGGCTATCGATGAAAACCATTCCAGTTAATAGGAGGCATTAGAAAATGAAGGTTAAAGTGATGCTTTGCTTCACGCTCCTATGTGGGATATTAATTATTGTAAGTTCAAATAATCATTCAATAATGGAAGTAACAGATAGAATATTTTGTATGCGGATATCAAAAGTTGGGTCAATTATTAACTAGATCACCATATCCATATGTGAACTATGTGAAAAACTATATTTTCAATGCAAACCTTCTGTAACGATAATGACACCTTAACAATCTTGTTTTATCTGACCTCGATGGAAAAAATGTACTATCACTAGAGGGTACGATTCTGCGATAGTATTTCAATTTTTTACAATATTGATGGGGGAACTGGACACCAAAATAAGTTATTACGTAGGACGTGAAAGTATGAAAAAACAAATTTTAAAACAAACGATAATAATTCTTTGTATCGGAATTGTGTTGATAACCACGTATATTAAAAATCAAAAATCTGTAAAAGCACAGTCGTTTTCCATAGAGATTCCAAGCGGCTATTCATATTATATGCAAAGTTCCTTTATAAGATATATAGATGTTGGAATGGGGCAATTGAGTCCTAGTTTTCCCATTAGGAGAGCAACAACAAATATATGGGAAACAGCTAACACCTCATGGGCATATTGGAGTATGAATCTATCAGACTCCGATATGAATAACTATACGTACTTTATTCGTGCATATACTGGTCAGGAGGTTCATGGGACCATATTTGATCCGGTTGAGATTCCAGTTGGGGGAAGTATTTATATCATGGGTCCTAATACTCATGGTTCAGCGTACAACGGTGGTTATACCTATCAGATTTATAGAAAATTAAAAAACAGAGCGCCATCTCTTTCTCTGGATACACCTAACAACCAAATATTATCTGAAGAAGAAAATCAAAATATTTTAAATCTGACAGGAACAGTAATAGACCAAAATAGTTCAGACCAGATAACAATTAAGTTTACTGTTGATGGATTGTCTGGATATCAGAACAAGACATTGCCATAGGAGTAGATGAAAAGGTTATTTTAGATTACACCATCAGAATAAGGGGATGGGCTAGCAAACTATCAAAATAAAATTTTACGAAACTCCATTCAAACCAATGGAAGTGAATTTGATCGAAACGTAGGTGATAATCTATTAATCAAGTATTCTATCGACGGACAAAGTGGCCATCAGAATAAAATTTTACCGTAGGTAGGAGTGAGCAAATGAAGAAATTCATTAAAATAACGTGTTTATTTTTGTTAGTAATAGGGTGTTTTACTATAACTTCAAATAACGACCACATAGAGAAGGCGGAAGCTAGTGGAACATGGACTACTATTGGTAATCTTCAATTAGGGAGCCAAACTCCGATTTATGTCAATAATGCGACTCATATTTACAGAGCTGTGGTAGATGTAAGAGTATCTAGTTTATCATTTTACGCTGACTATCACGAAACTGTAAATATTCGTATTCTTAGTGATACCAAGCCAATGGGTGTTTATTATTATCCTTTATATTCATTACCTGATGGAACATATATATATTCTGGTTCACAGGGACCAGAATATGTAGACATAGCTATTCAAGCACAAGCTAGGAATCAATCACCAACTATCAATTTCACAACCACAAACAATCAAGTCTTATCGAATGTGAGTGGACAAAATATCCTTCAATTAAACGGAAGTGTAACTGACTCAAACGTAGGCGATTCTATACTAATCAAGTACTCTATCAAAGGTTTGAGTGGACATCAGAATAAAGTATTACCATAGAAAGGAGGTTGATAAGATGAAGAAGGCTAGTCTTTCATGTATTTTGTTTCTAAGTATATGTATCTTGACTTTTGTTTCATATAAAGGTGTTATAGGAAAAGCATATGCGCAATTAACAACCATTATCGTGACAATAATAATACACATGACACGTATGTCAACGGAGAGCCATCTTCGACAGGAAATATATATGGAAATTTTAGATACATACAGAGGTTGGATAGAACTTGATGTAAAGAATATAGTAAATAAATATTTATCAGGTTCTCCCAATTATGGTTTGCAGTAATGAGCCAAGAACAATCTAACTATTTCTATCTAACAGCGTACAGCTCTGAGTATTCAAATGCAATATCGTCCTCAATTAGTTGTTTCATATAACAATGCTCCTGAAATATCACTGACAACTTCTAACGGTCAAGTATTATCAGAACTTAGTGGTAATAACAATCTTCAAATAAAAGGTAATGTAATGGACGTTGACACAGGTGACAGTCTATTAATCAAGTACACTATAGATAACTTGAGTGGGCATCAAAACAAGATCTTGCCATAGAAGGAGGGAAGGAATGAAAAGAGCTATTAAAATTGTATGTATCATAGTGGTTCTAATTGGAATTTTTATGATCACTTCGAATATCGACCACTTAGAAAAGGTCAAGGCTAATACTAATCCTCAAGTAATCGAAGCTCAACGTGGAACATACATGAGTGGTGCCAATTATCTTGTTGGAAAACACTCTAGCGGAGACAATAGTATTTATTGCGGTAGTATGATAGCAGTAACAATAGACCCTAGTAAGACTTATTATTGCCAATTAAAAGTTGATGGGTCTTCAGTTAGAGGTAGTGCTGCTATCGAAAATCTTTCTGGATACTATGAATCCTACAATACTCCTTATGGGGATAGTCAATGGTTTGAGTGGACACTATACTCACAACTAAAAAATGCAAACCCAACACTGACTACAACTACAATAAATAATCAGGTATTCTCAGAAGTTAGTGGAGAAAATGTACTCCAATTGAATGGTAGTGTACTAGATTTGGATAATGGCGATTTACTTCAAATCAAATATTCAATCGATTCGCTAAACGATCATCAGAAAAAAGTCATTCCTTAGTGAAACGAGGGAGAGAATAAATGAATAAAAGGACAAAATCTATTATTTTAATAATGTTATTTTCTTGTTTAGTAGTTTTTATTAATACCTATCATTTCGAAAAAATTTATGCAACAACTGATCAATTAATTGGTAAACATGAAGGAGTATCATCCTCTTTTAATATGTATGACACGAAAACTGATTATGGTTCTACAAATACTCAATCCGGAAATATTTCAGTGGGTTCAGTAAAAATTTATAAAAGACCCGATAATTCTTACTATGGCACATTTGATATAACTAGTAATTACTATGCATATACATCTCGTACTGGTACAGGACAAACCAAAAGCTTTCAAGCATATGTAAATGTGGAGGTCTACATAAACGGTTACTGGAACACTGTAATAAGTAAATATTCATCCTTAAGCGGAATGACTCAATCTTCATTCAGTTTCCCATCTGGAACGTATAGTTCAAATATATCTACTAGTACAGTAGATTTGCTTAAGGATTATCCTAGTGCGCCTGTAAGGTATGTTGTGCATGGAAGTACTTATTCTGGCTCAAATGATGTCGGTCACTATCCGATTTCAACTTCCAAAAACTATACAGAAAATAGTAATAAATTTTTTACATTTAACAATCCTCCGAGCATTAATTTAACAACTTCTAGCAATCTATACTTATCTGAAGTCTTGGATAGAAATGTCTTTCCACTAAACGGTTCGGTAGTAGACCTTGATCTAGGGAATGAGTTAATTATCCAATATACTATCGACGGGCTAGCAGGTCACCAAAATAAGATAGTACCTTAAGGATGTGAATTATGATTAAACAAATGTTTTTACAAGCGATTCTTTTTTATTTTTGATAACAGGAACTTCTTTTCTCTTACAGTACAATACGGGTATTAGTAACGCTAATGCATCAACTTCATGGGAGCATCATTTTACATTATCTGCAAATGGACAAAGTGTAACATTTGAACAGTCGAATTATATTTACAGAGTATCTAGACTTGAATCACATTCACCATATACACTGTATTTTTATACAACGGATGGTTCATATTCTTCTGACGGTGTTTATTTTATCCCAAGTACGCTAACGGTTCAACCCATTTACCCTATAACACGATTCACTTAAATGGGACCTATTCCTTTAATATTGATCCAAATACTATTCTCCTTTTCGAAAGGTTAAGAAAATCTACGAATTGGGAACCTATTTTAGCTATACATCAGATTTTCTGAAGTTTCAGGATATAATACTCTGTTCTTACATGGGACTGTGAACAATGGAAACTCTGGTGAAAAATTGATTATTAAATACACTGTTGTTGGGATAAGTGGACATCAAAACAAAATATTACCATAGAGTTAGATTTGTATATTTGTAGTTTGAAAGAATCAGGTTTTAGAATTATCAAGTTCTGTATTTATTATATTCATTAAAATAGTAATAGTGAAAGGAGTGCATAAAATGAGAAGAACAATTATAGTTGCTTTTACACTATTTTTATTGGGTGGATTACTTGTGACTACAATTTTTTACGAACATATTCCAAAAGCAAATGCTTCTATTAATGTAGGAGATACATTGTTTGAAGATGAGTTCGTCAAGATATTTGTTAATTCATCATCAAATATTCAAGTAGCCATAAAAAAAACATGGAATTGGGAAAGTGTACCATATAACCGCAGCACGCATATGAGTTCAACACCTTCACCACAAGAATCAACCGATGATTTATGGGTTGACGTGTACGATCAAGAGGGAAACTATATAACTGGAACTAGCGATATCTCATTTGAAGTCTTCTATGACTCGCGATTAATTTATGGGAATATTACCTATACTTACAATCCAAGTATATATAGGTATGAAGCAAACGGAAGTTATATTCAAGGGAACAACGTAATTCCGGATTCACCAGGAAACATTACATTTAGTAGATCTTCATTTGACACCAGTAAGAGTTATAGAGTTGAGATTCAACTATCGAGTAGTACCATAGGTGGAGGAGTTTGGATAGTACAAGGTAGAGCATTAAAAAGTGTAAGTTTATCTTTTAATCAGAAACCAACTTTAACCCTTAGTACACCAAACAATCAAACACTTTCAGCCAAAAGTGGCAAGAACAGTTTACATATAAACGGTACTGTTAATGACCAAGACACAGGTAACCATCTATTAATTAAGTATTCTATCGATGGATTGTCTGGATATCAGAATAAGGTTTTGCCATAGGGGGAAAGAAATGGGAAAGGCTATAAATTTATTAAGTTTAATTCTATTACTGTTCGGAGTAGTGATAGTCACTTCAAGTACCTCAAAGATTGATAGAGTATTTGCGAATTCACCATTATATGAACAATCGCTTGCAGGTACTTATACAACTTCAAAAAACTACAAGTATGTTCCAAGTTCTTACGGATACTGTGACAATCCAGATTCTTCTTCAACAACCGTAAGTTTATCAAGTGATACAAAATTTCAGATATTGGATTTTATTGAGGATTACAGTGGTACTTCATCAAAACTGACAGTTAAATTTATTAATGGAAGTTCCTCAACAATCTATACATCAGCTCCTATCATAAATTACGGAGAATATGAACCAAGAATTAGGCTGTTAGATAATAGCGGAAATGTTATCTATACAGAAGCTTGGAAATATGGAATAAGGCTTTCCATTGATTTCAGTAGAAATGTATCAAAGTCTACAACAAATCAATATGACATTTACTTTGACAAAACGAAGAAGATTAAGGATATCTATATTGATCATTACATTCATATGGCTGGAGACTATGAGGGTTATACTGGTCCTTGGACGTTTTGTAATGGCTCAACGGGTACTCATTCAGGCAGCATCATCCGAATTAATACCTCTTATAATAGTGGAGTGATTACACCTTCTTCTAAGATTAATGTGGGAAATCTTTATAATCAAGTTCCGACATTGACATTAACAACTCCAAACAAACAGGTGTTATCCAATCTAAATGGAAATAATACACTTCAATTAAACGGAAGTGTAACTGACTCAAACGTAGACGATTCTATACTAATCAAGTACTCTATCGAAGGTTTGAGTGGACATCAGAATAAAGTATTACCATAGAAAGGAGGTTGAGAAGATGAAGAAGGCTAGTCTTTCATGTATTTTGTTACTAATTATAGGCATCTTGATTTTTGTTTCATATAAAGGTGTTATAGGAAAAGCATATGCTCAATCAACAACCATTATCGCAGACAATAATAATACACATGACACGTATGTCAACGGAGAGCCATCTTCGACAGGAAATATATATGGAAACCAAACACAACTAGTATTCGGACCCGAACCAGGGGGCAGATGGATGACCTTTATTAAGATTGATCTTAGTTCTATTCCTGTATCTCAAGTGGATGATGCAAAATTAAGACTCTATGTCTATGGAGGTACAAATCTTAACTCAACAATTACTTTATATGCAAGGGAAGTTACACAAGCATGGGATGAAGCGACCGAAGATGCATATGCTGGACCATCTTTCTTATGGACTACAACTCCTAGCAAAACATTTTTAGATACATACAGAGGATGGATAAACTTGATGTAAAGAATATTGTAAATAAATATTTATCAGGTTCTCCCAATTATGGATTTGCAGTAATGAGCCAAGAACAATCTAACTATTTCTATCTAACAGCGTACAGCTCTGAGTATTCGAATGTAGCATATCGTCCTCAATTAGTTGTTTCATATAATAATGCTCCTGAAATATCACTAACAACTGCTAACGGTCAAGTATTATCAGAGCTTAGTGGTAATAATAATCTTCAAATAAACGGGAATGTAATGGACGTTGACACAGGTGACAATCTATTAATCAAGTACTCTATTGATAACTTGAGTGGGCATCAAAACAAGATCTTGCCATAGAAGGAGGGAAGGAATGAAGAAAGTTTTCAATCTCGTATGTATCATAGTGGCTCTAATTGGAATTTTTATGATAACTTCGAATAACGACCATGTTGATAAGGTAAGTGCCAATACAAATCCTTGGATTTTGCAAGAAGTATTTACATCCGAGACACAAGGGTTTTACTTGGATAACCATATTTATGAATACGAAGCAAGAGTAAATATATATAACGCGTCATGGTCATCTTATACTATTAATGCAATTAAATATACGGATAATACTTATTCGGGTGTTACCTCAAATTCAACTTTTATTAATGATTCAATCAGCATGAATGAGACGGATATTCATACGGTTTTTGGACTTAATAATGGTTATTACAAATTCAGGGTAACTACGGGTTCCATAAAGGTAGAGTTACATAAAAGATTAAAAAACTCTAGTCCTTCTATTAATCTTTCAACCACTAATTATCAAGTATTATCAGAAGTTAGCAGCAACAATGTTCTTGTTTTAAATGGTAGTGTCCTAGATTCAGATATTGGTAACGTTATAAATGTGAAATATTCAGTTGATGGGTTAAGTGGTCATCAGAATAAGGTCATACCATAGTAGAAATGACATAAAAGGAGGAGAAAATGAATAAAAGAGTATATGTAACGGCATTGCTTCTGTGTATTGTTGTTGTATTCGTAATTTCTTCAAAGAGTGTATTTCTAAGTAGGGTACAGGCATTTTCCCATACTCCCGTAAATACACTCCCGATAAGTATTGATGCCACAAAATCACAAAATGGAAAATGGGATGTTTCAAATACCAGTAATCATGCTGCACAGGTTTATACTAGTAACTTAATGATTACTAATATGAGAATTAACAATGGTATAACTGAAGTTCAATTTTCTGGTTATGTTAGATTAAACTATAATGCTTATGGGGCTGGTTCACAATCATACACAACTGCGACGTTTATAGCAAAATTAAATGGTAATAACTTACCTTTAGAGTATGAGAATAATGGTAATAGTTACAATACAATCAGTAAATCAGCTCAGTGGACTCCGGATCTCAATACATGGTATCCAACATCTAACGGGAGTTTAAGTTTTTATTTTGAAAGTAGAGGTTATTGTACTCAATATAGTTCAAATGGTAGTCAGATGGTCGTTCAAGAACAAGGAACAATTAATTTAAACCAAGCACCTAGTCTGGCGTTATCAACAGCTAACAACCAGTTCCTTTCACAACAGACAAATAAGGACTTCCTTAGAGTATATGGAACAGTTTCCGACCAAAATAGTGGTGACGTATTAAATGTAAAATTCTCAATTGATGGTCTAGCAAACTATCAAAATAAGATTTTACCATAATTGTGTACTCGATATTGTGTACTCAATTCAAAACACTATAAATAAAGGATTCTCTGTAAATGTCTTTTAAAAGTATTCTAATTCCTTTGTATTAGGTACACAATATTGTATACACAAAAAACTCCTGACCTAAGCTAATAGGTAGGAGTTTCTTCAGGTAGTGGAACACTCTGCATGTAGCCTTTCTTAGCATGAAAGACGGTTTTATGCTTTGAGATTGTACCACATTCCATTAATTCATATAAATAATTGAGAACAGCTAAAGCCGCTGTTTTATTTGTTAAGAGTCTTTGTGGATCGGATGATACGATTTGTTCGCATGATACTGTACTTGGCTTTATTGTATCTTGATCTTCCAAGATATCGGGATAAAGTGAAGCAACAGGTTCTAATATCGTCTTGCCGTTTCGCTTCAATCCCGCTACAACCTGTCCAGTCCATCCACTTTCGTTATAAGCCTCGATTTCCTCTTTAGTCCATTTATCCTTCGGACGTTGCATAAAGTCCTTTGGTACGACCGCAGATTCATTTCCAACATCAATATATAGAAGGGTAGGAACTGATTCAAAAAATTCATGAAAGAGTTGACGTGAAAAATTATTGTCGACACATGATATTAGTATCGGAAGAATCACGACATGCTCACGATAGGTTCCACCTATATTTACATAGTCTGTACTGAATAAATTCCGTAAAGTCCTTAAATCTTCAATATATTCGTTGAAACATCCAATATTGATATTATAAGCAGCACGATAACGTTTTGCTAAAATATCGGCTTTGCTTTTACCTATATTAGTAGAGACATAGAGTTGGTTTTTAAGATTTTTCTCCTCGACTTGGTCTCCATCTGCAAGAACATACATAGCCTTATCCCCAAAAGAGGTAAGCATTTGTGCAATTTGAGGAACGAGGTTTGATCCTGTTCCGCCAACTCCGGCCTGTACGATGACAGGGAACAAAGTCTTACGTACATAAGGATAGTAATTGTAATTCGGTGTGAGTAGGTCAATCACTTTAGACATGATTATCCACCTCCACTACCGTAAGGTCATATTCAGTAGGAACGTCTTTAAATGGGTCCTCAAAGATTAGAAAAGGGGAGAGGTTAATATGCTGCTCGCTGGAAGGGTCAAAAACCCTAACCGTGATAGATGGAAAAAATGATTCCACTTTCCCAACGATTGCATAAAACACGCCACCTTGTCTTTCGCTTTCATCATCGAGTGAAGAAGGAACAGGCTTCATACGGTGATGCGAATGAATTTCACCAACTTTCATGAATTGTCGGTCCATTAATTTCATCGCTGTCACCATTGGTTCTTCTGTTCGTTCTACCCAATAGGTGTGAGCTACTTGCTGAGGAATATCCATAAAAAACTCTTTTGTTGCTCGATCATAATAAATATCAGCATGAACCTCACTTGGGAAATGTTCAAAATGCTTTGAAATCGCAATAAATTCCCGCAACAGTGAAAATGGAACACGTTCTGACGGAAAAGAGCCTTCCTGTAAGGAAGAGGAAGACTCTATGTTTATACAATCTATTGAAAGACCTTTCTTTTTCGCTTTAGGTACAGGCATTATCATGTTTTTTTGCTTGATATATACCATATCGGTATAGGCAGGCAATAAATCAGGATAATCCTTCTCTAAACGCTTACGAACTTCATTACCATCGATTTTCTTGAATTCCACATCTTCACTATCTTTCTTTTTAGATGGAAGTCCCTGTTCAATTTCTTCCGTTGAGAAGTAGTCTTGTATAGGGATTTGTTGGCCAAGATGAAAAATAAAGGTTTCATGATTGACTTCAAACGGTTCTTCCTTCTTTACTTCTTGTTTTTTCTTGGTGGATGAAAGATGTTCCGGTGTAGATTCCGCATTTTTCTTTTTATATTCCTCTAATTTCTTCTTGCGTTCTTCTTCTTCACGCTTCTTTTTAATAGCAACCTCATCTTCAATATTAAATAGGGAAAAAATATCGGTTTGTTGTGCGTTTTTCATTATAAATTCCTCCTGGTATTTGTTATCGTTATTACTCTCAATGTCTTATTAATCTTCTATGATATTAAATCTCGTACCAAACGATTTGTTGATGCTTACGAGCACCTCATCGTTAAAGTCTTTTTGATTAAATTCCGTGCTAAATAGTTCCCAACACGGTTTCTTTAAAGTCGTTTTAGCTCCATAGTCATGACTAAAAGGGGAGAGTAGAAAAATAGAATGTAAGGTTTCTAACCCTGATAGACAATCGATCTCAGGAAACTGATTTCCACCCATACAAACGTTACCGCTGTCATTCACATGCGAGTAAGGAAAGTGGAAGAGAGGTGTATCCTTATCAATACGTCTAGTACCTTTTACTGCATAAATGGAATTTAGTCTGACTTGCCATTTATTTTTATTATCCATTGAATTCTTAGTTGCTCCCCATTGAAAGATCATACGAGGAAAACCTACTGTAAATGGATTGTTGTTAAAGGAAATATTCCATTGTTGTTTTGGTATATCAACAAAGACCTCGTAGGATAGACCGCCTGACCCTCTAAGAAATTTAAAACAATTACGAGGTAGGTATGGACTTGGTGCCATTCCTATTTCCACTTGTGCGGACTCTAATAGTCTAATAATTTCAGTCAAGGTCATTTCATATTCCGATTCTTCTCCACTATCTTTTCTTTGGATGATAGATACATAATTATTGAAATTACGCGCTTTGTCGGTGATTGTAATCTGTAATTCCATTTCGTTCGTCCTCTCCGCGTTTAGTATATTTCTTGATTTCCTCTAGTAATATGAGCAAAGCCTCAAGAATCTCTGAGTAAACAAAAGCCCAATTTAACGAGATGACAACACCTGTTTGTTCAGGCAAAACATCAAAGTCTGGAAAGATTTCAGTAAAGTCCATCAACTTACTATCTTTACCTAGAAACTTTCCAACAAACTCTGCCCCTAGTGGTCCCTTTAATAAGGTTTCTAGTTCCTTATCCTTAATCAGGATAAAGGGTCCATCACCAGATACAATATCTTCGTAGTTCTCTCCTATCTCTGATTTAAGGTCTTCAGTATCAAAACTAAAGTAACTAAAAAGTTGAGTAAGTCCCTTTGTAAGGATCTCAATTCCCGCATCGTTTTCTTCATGGCTACTGACTCTTGGATCAGGAAAGGATTGTACATTTACTCCTTTATCATGAAAAATTTTCAACATGAGCAAATTATCGATAGAATATCGAAGGGCCTCATGTTCATAGACATCCATCATCATTTTTTTACCTCCCACTTCTAAATAAAGAAATCATCTTTATCTGGAAGATATCTCTTTTGTTCAGTATTCAACATTGTCCATAGCACTTCTGAAATTAGGTGATATTGCATATAAGCGTTCGTTGGGTCACATGTGAAATTTTCCCCACCATCATCCCATTGAAGGGGGATAGCTGCCAGCTCATAACTAGCTTTATTCACATCTTCAATTGTAAAGGAGTCGAAATCTATGTTTGTTGTAGACGTATCTTCCCAAACATACTTTACGACTTGTGGAAAGCCCAACTGCTCAGTCTCTAAGGATTCTTCCTTTTTTTTATACTTTTGTAATTCTTCACATAACTTCTCTATACTAAAATTCATTGTGACCTCCTAAATAGAGAAGAGGGGAGCATTATCAGCTCTCCTCTCAAATTTACTAATATGTTCGAACTGGCAAAATTAACTGTAATTCATCCAACACCTGTTCTGTCGAAGTTGGAGCAATCAGAAATGGTCTCATATCCCCGCTAAAAAGGAAATCAACCTCTGCCGCTTCCATTGACTTTAAAGCTTCCAATGCGTATTTCACACTAAAAGAGATGGTGAAGTCTTCTTCTCCTTCGTATGAACTATACTCAATATCGTTCTTACCCTTCCCACGTTGGTCTTGATAAGAGGATAGAGAGCAAACGCCATTGATATGCATTTTAACGACTCCAGATGTAGTACTTTCAATTGAATTACTCAGTTCTTTTAGGATCTCCAAACCATCTAGTAGTTCTTTACGATTAATGGTCATTTTTGATTTATGTTCAGTGGGAATTAAACGTGCTGTATCGGGATAATTTCCCTCTAGCAACCTAGAAAGGAAGAGGATATTACCACACTTTAAAAGAATTTGCGTTTCCGTACCATATAGCTTCACGTCATTCTCCATATTAAATACCTTTTGAGCATTATTTAAACTCTTAGCAGGTATGACAATTTTAAATTTCTCATCAGAATCACATGTTTGAGAAATCCTTGCTAAACGGTGTGAATCGGTGCAAACTAGTGTGCTTTTCCCATCTTCGACATTCAGTAGAATTCCTGTAAGGATAGGACGTGTTTCACTTGTACTTGCAGCAAACGCCGTCTTCCTTACAAAATCACTAAATTCCTCACCCTTTAAGGTAATATTTGGATTTCTCAAGTCAATGACAGGGAATTTGGGGTATTCTTCACCATCTAAACAATTCAAGTCAAAGTCTGACCGAGCAAACTTAACATTTAATGATAGTTCATTGGTGGTAAAGTGAATCACCTTTTTCGCTTTCTTAAGGATTTCAACGGTCTGTTTCGTAATGACAATTTTACCTGGTTCTACAACGTCGACAGCTTCACCATCGACCGGAATACAATATTGAACCGTTTCGGTTCCATCAGAACCCGTTAATACGATTTCCTCATTCGAAACATCCAATAAAATTCCTTGTAAAATTGGGATAGTTACCTTAGCAGAAACCACCTTTGATACCTTTTGTAAGCCCTCATTTATCACATGTGGATCGATTGTAAATTTCATATAAAAAAGCCTCCTCGTTTTTCTTAGATATTAATAAAAAAGGCACAAAGGGGAGTAAATCCTCTTTTATGCCTACCTCTCATCAACCTATGCTGATTTTACTTTTGATTCTGAACCAATCATCTCGATCACTTGAGCTACTTTTCCATCATCTAATCTAAAATAGAGATTCTCGACTTGGGAGATTTCATCATTTGGTAAGACAATCTGGCAATACTCTAATGCTTTGTCGATACTGATTCCGTTCTTTCTTGCGGTTGCAACAATATCCGAAACAGGTTTAATGGATTTGAAGTAAGCGCGTAATTCCTCTTGCGTTCCTTTACTAATTTCTTTAGCTCTAGTATTAGGATTCGCCTTAGTAAAAATAGCAGTTTTGTACTTCTGGTTTTTGTGTAATCCTACTATTTTCTCATGAGTGTCGATAATCTTTAATACTTCTTCTCGATTAAACTCTTTCGCTTTCGGTGGTTGTTTCCCCGAATGTTGCTGAGAATTGCCTCTTTGCCCTTGATTAGAACTCTGTTTCGAGCCCTTTTGGGATGTCTCTTGGTGCTGGTCATTCTTCTGTGATTGTTTCTCTCCAATTGGTAATGCCCAGGATGGTAGTTGAGGATTATCCCAATACTTAGGTTGACCATTTACCTTCTGGTAGTTTTGACCACTATCTTTTAGAGGAACCCACTGTTCATTAAGGTTATATAGATACCTACCAATTCCCAAATGAACGGCACATCTTTTCATAGAGTTTGAGTATGCTGTTTTAATAGGATCAACCTTATCATTGTTGTCACTAACCTTAAACTCACACCCATCTTCCTTGAAAATCCACTCATCATTAATTTTCACCCATAAACGACATTTCACACCGTAGTTTTCACCAAAACCACTCAATTGATAGAATTCATTCTTCCAATTGCTAAAGCCAAATACCTGATCTAACCGATTCATGATGGCTCGGTTGCTAATATAAGGTGCTACGGCTGCTTTTTTCTTGTCATTCGATGTGCGTTGAACTCTCCATTCTACATCCTTTGCCTCAAACGGAGCTTGTAATAACTCCATAACCCCGTTTAGATTTCCAGCAACATTTGTACAATTTTCCTGCATGTTCGTCATAGAAAACACTCTCCCTTAAGTTTGATAAATAAAAAAGAGTAGTATTCAGCTAGTCACTAGCTAAAAACTACTCTTCAACCACTCAATCCGATTCCTTTTTTTTGTTTGTTTATGAAAAACAAAAAGAGCCCTTGGACTGTTTAATTCGATAACAAATATTCCAGTGTCAGAAAGACAGAATATAAGTATCTAATAAACAAGCCCAAAGGCTCCGTATGTTTACTCATTAACCCGCTAACCTATACAAATAGGTTGCTAACAAAAAGAAAAAAGAAAAAGTAATTACTTTATATTATAGTAGACTTAGCAAATAATAACAATATTTTATTAACAGGACGGTGCTTAGATGAAAAGATATGTGTTGATGACTGATAGCTTTGACTTTAGAGTAAATAATTTAACTAAGAAAATAGAGGATCATTTTGGAATAATGAAGCTAAGGAAATGTGGAAACAAACTAAGAGGACGATAGTAGATGGTTTAGTAGCAACCTATGGAGTTGTAAATATTGGAGAAAAAGTAGATAACTTCATCGAATTAGGTATTCAACCGCTATCTATTATCGCCTACCATAATGTCTATTTTCAACAAGTTAAAGATTCTTATATTATGGGAAGCTATTATCCCGCCCTTACAGGTGCTTGTTCGTTAGGAGAACGGATCTTAAACCACTTAATCCTCACACTTAGAGATCATCATAAAGGTACTCCTGAATATCAAAAGGTTTTTAGGAAAAAGTCCTTTGACAATTGGGATATAGTAATAAGTACATTAGAAGCATGGGGAATTTTTACTCCTGACGTTGTTAGCGCATTTAATAAACTCAAGTTAATTAGAAATAAATCGATTCACTTTAATTTGGAAACAGAGAACAGTGAACAAGTGAAAAAGGATGCTCTTGAAGCAATTCATTTACTGACTGATATTATTAGTTTTCAATTTAGTGCATTTTATAAGGGACAGCCTTGGTTAATACCAGGAATGTATCAGAATAGAGGGATAATAAAGAAAGGTGCAGAAAATTTACCGTTCGTAAAAGAGATACTAGTACCAAATAGTGAAAAATTAGGATATGCATACATATGGTAGACATCAAGATGGAACTTTAATTCCACAAGATAATCACACCTATGCAAACAATGAAATAACAGATGAAGAGTACCGACGACTATACAACATCCATCATAAATAATTAAATCTTGATGATAAATTAGTTTATTTTATACTAAAAAGAAGGTATGATTAACTTATTCAACTCATATAATTAAATAACCTTAATAGCGAATACCGCTCATATTTTTCCTGTACCAACAGGTGAAGTATGGGCTTTTTTATTTGTCTACAACCGAATATAGAAAGGAGATACCCAAATGATGATAGATAATTTTAAAGATATATCCGTAATTGATGATGTTGAACGAATGATTATTCTTCGAAAAAGATTACGGATTAAACAATATGAACTTGCTCGTGCAATCGGTGTAACTGCTAATTACTTAGGAGATGTTGAAAATTATAAATTAGCCTTTACACCCAAGTTAGTAAAAAGACTAAATGAATACCTAAAAAGAGTAGAATTGGAGCAGCTGGAAGATGGACAAGATTCTCATAGCATTTAACGAAAAGAAAACGATTGATAAAATCGGCCAGTTTTTCCAAACTCATTATGAGAAAATGGAAGGTCTGGAAGTAGAGATTGAAGGAATCTCTTCTTTGGATCTACTGCGTGAGAAGTTTAATCAAGGCTATTTCATCATTGTGACGGGGAATGAATTTCTACATGATGATGTGAATTTATTAACCCAAATGAAAAATCATAGTCTTGTTATCTTCTTATCAGACCAGGAGGACAAATTAATTGAAAGTCCTCATTTTCTACAATATAAAAACTTTCAAGATATACAGCAATGGATTGTGATCCATAACTTTCGTAACATCAAAGAAGAATCTCTGGAGGATGAAGGGAACGAACAACAGGATTCTGATTCTGCTTCACCGAACAAAAATCCATTTCTCCAAGACGGAGACAGTGACAATCAAAATTCGGTTCATGTTGAGAATAAAGGATTATCTGAACCTCCAGCGCCCCCCAATGAGGAACTTAAGGAAAGGAACCAAACTCAACCTACTAAGGAGTCAGCTGAGGACGCGGTAACGGAACAGGAAGATAATCAGGAAGATGAATCCTCTGATAAAGATGAAAAACCAGGGAAAGAAGATGAACGGTCTCCGGTAGATAACAAAGAGCAAGAGGATAAAGGTGAACCAAGTGAAAAAATTCCACGGGTATCCGCAAAAGAACTGAAAAACAAGGAGGCAGAACAAGCTTCTAAACAAGATAAAGTTCCCATCGAGAGCGTAGACTTTGATGGACGTGCATTAGAAATACGAAAATCATCCTTCCTAAAAGCGAAATGGGACCGAAACAAAACGATTGCCATATGGTCGCCACTACATCGTGTAGGTATTACCACTCTTGCGATTAACTTTGGAATCTTTCTTGGTAGAGAACGTGTTCTAACGGCTGTACTGGAAGGGTTAAATGAACAGCATATCATGAAATCTATGTTAAGTAGATACAGTCATGCACCTAAGAATTGGGTTTCATATTCGAATGCCTTGCATGATAAACACGCACCTGTTGATCGTGTCGTATGGAACTATCAAGGTGTCAACTGGCTCCCGCTTGATGATAAAGACACGAAATACAAATGGACTAAAGAAGGACTCTTTCATTTTTTCAATGGGGTAAATTACTTTGATGTGGTTTTAGTGGATCTGCCGAGTGGAAAAATGGCCAATTATACAGAATTAGCCTTAGAGCATGTAGACGAACTTTGGATTGTGGTAGATGATAGCTTTCAACAAATCATGGCATGGAAGAAATATATACATTCTCTTATCGAACATTATTCAGTAGAGGCAAAGCTTATCTTTAATAAAAAGTATGAGTTTTCACAAGAGAAGAAACTTTCGGCAGACTTGGATATTCCCTTGTTATCGTCTATCCCTCAGCTGTCACCATATGTGATGAGAAATTATTATGAGAAAACACCTATTGTTCTACATAGAGATGTATATCAACAAGTCAAAAGTCCGTTTACCAATATGGGGAAACATTTACTAGGTGACTCTTTTATAGTGAAAGATGAAAAGCCATCTTTCGTAAGAAAAGTAGCTTCTTTGTTTAAGAGATAATTGAAAGGTAGAAAAGAAATTGGTATAGTGAACGTATAACACTTTTCTTTTTTTTCTTTTCTAGGCAATCCAAATGGATGGATTAGCGGGTATCTTAACAAACAATAAGCGGACTATGTGTTCGAGTAGATAACTTCTCTTTGTTATGTAGAAGTTAAGTAAAACTATTCGCACATAGACCGCTTTTTTTGTTGTCAAAAAACAATAAAGGAGGTCTAACGAATGGGCAATCCAATGTATCAAATGAAAATGAGGAGTATTCGTAAAATCTTAATGGGTGGTTCTGATTTTGGTGTGATCAAGATTGGCAACCACTCAAAAAAGCGGCTTGCCAAAAGAGGGTATACTCGGAGAGATATTGTTTGTTGTCTAATGAACGGTACAGTTCATGAAGTACAAACAGGCTTTCACAATGAGGCCCAGAAAACCTGTTTCAATTATGTTATTACAGGTGCAGATTATGATAACAATCCGGTGGTCGTGGTATTAGCAGAAGTAACAGAGAAGCTTTTTCACGTTGTAACGGTGATGCCACCTACGGATCACAGTCGCTTTGATTGTTGTATTTAGGACATTAGTAAACGTTGAGGGGTGTTTTCTATGACAGTAAGAAATACGTTACGACGAACTAGAATACCAAATTGGTATGAGTTGTATCGTGAGGCGTGTCCTGTTTGTGGCAAGGTAGGAGGATGCATGATAAACAATGAAGGTGCTGCTGTTGCGTGTATTCGTACAGAAAGTGATACAACCTTCAGTAAAAATTCAAGTGCTCCTTCTTGGTTACATTTTCTAAAAGGCAAGAAAAAACGAGAGAAAATTGATGCAGTAGCGGTTGAGAAAATGGGAGAAGAGAAGAGAGAGAATTCCTTCCTTCATACTGTTTTCAGAGGATTAATTGATTGTACAACCTTGTCAGATGCACATTATGAACATCTGACAAGTCCATCAAGACAGTTAACCGATGAACAAATATACGTACGAGAATATCGAAGCTTTCCAGAAAAACCGTGGGCCACTGCAAAAGAGATTCAATCTTTAACAGGAATTCAAGACTTTACTGGTGTTCCTGGCTTTTTTGAAGCTAAAGGAAAATATGGTCCTTTGTGGAACATTGCTGGTGGAGAAGGTATTCTGATTCCGTTTCGTAATCACTACAACGAAATTGTAGGATTCCAGTACCGAGTTGATAATCCACCGAATGTGGCGACTCTTAGTAGAGGAGAAAAAGGGTTACAGGCTACCGTGAAGGAGCAGCCGAATCTTGTACAAGTTTCTTACGAAGGTGAAATCATCTTTGAAGAATACCTTGAACTCAAGAAACCCGCTAATCTCTTTCAAGGAACGAAACATTTTGGAACAGTTGAGTTAAAGAAAGGAAATCGCTACTTTTGGGTCTCTAGTGGTAAAAAGCCGAAAGGGACAGGAGCGGGCGATCCAACACCTGTTCATATTGCTGTTCCTTCAGAAAGACTACGAAACTGGAAGACAGGAACACTTATGAAAGCAAACACGGCTTGGATATCTGAAGGACCATTAAAATGTGATATTGCTAGTGAGCTAACGTCACAATTATTTGATCCTTTGGAATTAGACGATGTGGGAACGACTTTTTTAGCGTTACCAGGAGCCGGAGGATGGAGATTAGCGATCCCAATCTTACAAGAGATGGGAGTAAAGAAAGTGAATTTTGCTTTTGATGCTGACTCTATGAGTAATCCCTTTGTAAAAGTCCACTTACTTGAATGTTTAAAAGAGTGCAAGAAGTTAGGCTTTGAAGGGAACCTCGTAATATGGAATGAAAATGAATATAAAGGAATCGATGATGCTCTAATTTCTAGGGTACTTCCACAATTCAAGAGGCTTTTTTAATCCGCTAGCAATCATTTGTTAGTGGATTTTTATTAAAAAAATTTAAGGAGTGGATACAATGGCATTTAAGCTGATTTGTGAAGTATGCAATAAAGAAAGCAAACTTGACATTGAACATGAAGGTATATCAAAAGGTGGTATCTACGAGAATGGAGAAGTCCTTTTATCTCTTGGAGACTTTGAAATAGACTCTGTTTCTTGCGTATGTGGAAACAGTATTGAAAAGGACAGTAAATAGCTAGATAAAGGAGTTTGTAAAAATGTTTGAAAAAGAAATTTGTCCAGTTTGTAATGGGTTAGGATATTTCGAGTATGAAACTGGCGTTGAACATAGTGGAGTTGTAGAAATCGCTAAAGAAAAATGCGGTTGTCAGGAAGAAAAGTAGAAGAAGGCGTTTTTATATGGATAAGACAAATACTGCGAGGAGGAAAAGATATGAGATATCCAACATATGAAGAAATAAAAGCCGAACAAGAAATGATTGAAAAGGCAGAATTAGAAAATTGGCACTTAGCAAATAAGATTGATTCTTACGAGGGTGAAGATTAATGTTCAGTTTTTAATGGTTAAATATCAGCTGAATAATGCCTAAAATGTTTGTGTTTTACGTTTCTAATACGGATAAGACACATATAACCCAATAAGGAGGTTTTTATATTGAAAGAAAAATTTATTGTTAAAAGTTATTGGTGCAAGGCAGATAAACTTCAAGAAAGTATGAACGAACACTATAAAAATGGCTATTATCCCAAAGAAATAAAAATGAATCCTTATCAAGATGAGGTGGAAGGATTTATCATTTACGAGTTAAAGGATTGATACACAGCACGAAGAATTAGTGACTTTAAAGAGAGTGTGAGTACCTAGAGAAATAAGTAAATCAAACTTAGGAGGAAAGTAACAATGTCAAAAGATACCGCAACAAATATCCAAAGAAGAGTAATAGAAGCTGCAAAGAGTTGGGATGAAGAAAGATTACATATCGAATTAGGGTTCTTAATTTTAACTCAAGCCGATGAGAAACTAGAGGAACTGTTCTTTGATGATATTGCGACTGAAGAAGAACACAAGGAAAGTAAATTATTTGTTCAGTACGAGGGCGAAACAGATTAACTAAACAAAGGGTGAGAGTATGAATGTTATCAAAATGCACAATAAAACGGAGGATCAACGTACAAAAGCTATTCGTATCTTAGAACTGAAAGATTCTTTTCTTTCATTCAAAGAAAGCGGAGAAGTGAGTTATGCGTTTAATGTCTTGAAAAACTGCTTGTCACTTGTAAATGATGTTATGGCATATTCTAATCCTATTAAGCTGTGTGAGTTCTATCAAAATTATGCAGACTCATTCATAGAAAGCAGCTTAGACCGTAAAGAAGGAAGATTTAACTACTTCAATACGTTTGACTATGATCATGCTGAATTTTACAAGTGGGGACAGAGCAATGACCTTGCGCCAAGGTTCTATGGCAAACAATGGTTTAGTAGGTGTCTTGGAAAGGCTAGGAATGACATTAGAGGAAATAGAAAAGAGATACTATTCATATCTAGGACATGAAGTTACACATCAAACTACCATATTTGATTTCTAGAGCGTATCTTGAAAAGATATAGTAAATGACCTTGAATCTAGGGGATTTGAGTAATCAATAAGATTTTTGAATAGGGAAGGGGTAAAACCTTCCCTATCTCTAACTCTAGTATGGCAGTAAAATATTTCATTGATTTTTCCATCCATTTCTACTAATATAGAAATTGTTAAGTCATAGAATCATACATTTACAACTTTATATAAAACAATGGGAATTCCCCAATAAAAACATGAAGAGACACAAGCAAAGTCTTGTGCGCTATCTTTCATCGTGTTTTTATTGGGGAATTTTTTTGTTTGTAAAAAATTGTACCCACAATTAACGGAGGTGTAAAAAATTGAAAAACGCAAAAAAGTTTCTATCCCTATTAGCTGTCCTAGCTGTTGCTGTCCTGGTAATGAACTTTGCACCAGTTGATGCTGCAGCAAAAGTAGACATCAGTGACGCTCTTAGTAAATCAGGTATTAGTAGTGGTAACTCACTAGAAACAGCTGGACTATTCAAAGATCTGAACACAATTGTAGGGATTATTATTGCGATCGGTGGATTTTGGATTATCGGATGCTTAGTATGGGGTGGAATGACATTAGCTGGTGCTGGTGGAAACCCACAAAAAAGAACAGAGGGATTCATAAAACTTTCCATGGTGTTAGTCGGAGCCTACATTATTGTTAAAGCTTACGACATAGCGGGATACATCACGAATATAGGTTAATCGTCTTTGTAGAGAATCCCTTCTTCAACATAGAAGAGGGGATAATTTTTACCTCTGTTAAAAATTATAGAAAGGTGTGTGTGGTAAATGAGGAACGTAACCGTTCCAGTAGATATGTCATCTGAACAAAAAGAAATATTAGGTGTGCTGTCCAAACGGCAATTAATCTATATTGCGGTTGTGGGTGCTATTGTTTACTCTTATGTACCTTTTGTCTTTTCATTATTCTCCAACATGATTGTGTCATTAATACTTTCAGCAATTAGTGTTGTTCCCGCAGCAATCATTGTACTGGTTTTCGGTTTTTCTAAGAAACGAAAATACAATATGAACTACGATTACTATTTTTATATTAAATTCCAACGATTCACTCAATACGGTAAATGGCGTAGAGGAAGAGAGGATGAGGTGAACATGAAATGAGAGATGTTCTAATACTGGGAGTCCTCGCAATAGGCTTATATGTTTTTGCACGCATGATGTTAAAAGAGCCTATACTCCCGTGGAAAGAAAAGAAATCAACTGGCTCGAACAACGTTTCCTTTAAGAAATTCAAAAAGAAACAAAACAATATAGATAATTTGGAAATTGATGTTGTGAAAAACTTTTTTCATGATGTTGAAACGATAACTCACCATATGCTGCGTCTTCATAATAATCGTTTTGTCTTGATGGCCGAAGTCACACCCGTAAACTATTTCCTCTTATCTCAGGATGAACAAGAAGCAATAGACATCGAATTTGAGAAATGGTTAGCCCAAATTAACTACGATGTCATACCGTATTTAACCAATCGATTTATCGACTTGTCAGAAGCTATTGAAAACATGAAGAAAGAAATGTATTCACAAGATGACTTATCTAGTAATGCACTCGAATATGGCAAGTCCTTCATTTCAGATTTAGAGTATTGGCAACAATCGAATCCTCGTTTTGAAACAAAGCGTTTTATTCTTATCCCTTATCAAGTTTCATTAGAGGGTATCGAAGCAGATGATAAGGAGGAACTAGAAGAAAGGATTTTGGATAAAGCCTTCTCTGAATTATACAGAAGATTTAATACGGCTAGATCCGCTTTATCAAAAGGGAAAATGTATGTGGAATTACTGACAAATGAGGGGATTGTAGAAACTTTCTACTATGCCCTGAATCGGAGAAAAGCGGTAAAAAATAAATTTAAGGATATTGCATTAAGAGAACAGCTCTCTCTTTTTGTGACCGCTGACCAAGACCCAACAAGAATTGAAGCGATAAAGGAGGCGATAGATCTTGAATTTACTCAAAGCGAAAAAGAAAACGACGTCGAAAGTAGCGAAGAAACCACAGAAAAGGCAAGCTAAGAAATCTAATACTACATCACAAGAAACACCTACACAAGTAGAGATGACGGGAAACTTTTGGGACATTATATCTCCAGATGGAATCAGTATTACCAATGATGATTTCGGAAAAATAAAACAGTCACTAGGTACTGAAACGTACTTCCGACCATTTTATCTTTCAAGAGATGGGTATCCAAGAAAAATGCGAACCAATTGGCTCTATTCTTTAACGAGCTCAGGGGAAATTGATGTGATGCTTCATTTATCTAAAATCCCTAAAAATGAAGCCATACGTATGTTGCAAAAACAAATTACAATGTTGAAGTCAAACTTAACCTTCCAAGTGAAGAGGGGAAACATCGATCAAATTCAAGATTTACAAAATAAAATAGCCGATTCAGAAGTTCTTATGGGGGAACTGCAGTTTTCGGAGAATGACCTATACCATGTTGGGACACTAGGTACTTTATATGGACAATCTGAAAAAGAAATCAATCGATATGCAGAAGCTATTGAAGATGAGATGTCAGGAATGTTTTTTAAAGTTGTTAGTACATGGGGGAGAGTTAAGAAAGGCTTCAGAAGTGTTCTTCCTTTAGGACTAAACGAAATACCTGATTCCTATCGAAATATTGACCGCCGTGCTTTAAGCACCTTTGCCCCATTTATAAGTGGATCTAAGCCTTTTCACGGTGGTATTCCAATAGGAATAAATAAAATCACAGGACAAAAAGAATTCATCCAGGCATTCGAAACAGATGAACATAAACCTAAAAATATGAATATGACAATCTTGGGAGTTACAGGTTCTGGGAAATCGGTAGCTATGAAGCTACTAATTGCAAGAGAAATGACGGGTAATAACGTTTATTCAAGAATCATAGATGTTGAGAATGAATTTTCGAGAGTAACGAAACGGTTAGGTGGAATCAATCTAAATATTTCAGAGGAATCCGATATCCGAATCAACCCGCTAGCCATCAATTTTACAGATGTTGCTATTGACGACGAAGATGAAGATGAACTGCAGTGGTTAGAAGAAAGCGATGATAAAGAAATCATTGAAAAAGATGGAAAAAAATATTACCGATTTGTTCCTTTACGAGAAAAGCGAAATGATGCCTTAAACTTCTTTGATATTCTCATGAGAGGAAAAAATCAAGAAGAGGAAGGGTTAAATGTATTTGAACGCAACTTTTTAGAAGAAGCGTTAAAGTATGTCTATGAAGAAGATAAAAAGATCACCGTACATCCTTCATCTTTATTTGAGAGTATTCCAAAAGAGATCGATGGAAAAATCATTCAAAGTCAAGTGAAAAAACCAGAACCTACTATTTCTGACGTATATAAATATCTTATTGACCGTTATAGCAATGAGTATAAGTGCGAGAGATTAATAGCTGCCATAAGACCTTTCTTACACGATGGAAGTAAGCCTATCTTTGATGGTCAGACCTATCTTGGTAAAGGTGTCACTCAATCATTAAATCAATCTAGGATAGTTAATTTTAATATAAGTGGAATGGAAGAGGGCTTCTTACGTCCGCTGGCCTATCACGTAATTCTAAACTATCTATTTGAGGACTTTGTTAAGGATCCAAGTATGGGTACTAAGCGAAAGATAGTGTATTGTGATGAGGCTTGGACACTAGTAGACAATGATCAAACGGTTTCATTTTTGGAGAAGATGGCTCGTCGCAGTCGTAAAAGACAAGCTGGCTTACGAATTGCTTCTCAGGACTTTGTTCGATTAATCGAGAACCCGAAATCTAGGGGGATTATACAAAACTGTTATTCCTTCATGTTCTTTCAGCAAAACTCTATTGATAGACAGTTGATAAAAGACAATTTTCCTTTATCTGATGGAGAACTTCAAATTTTATTTTCTAGCAACCTTGATAAAGGAGAAGGAATTTTACGTGAAGGTGGTTCATCTGTTTGGTTTAGAACAGACCCTAGTGAAGATGAGATGGTGTTTATTGAAAGTAATACAGCAGTTTTAGAAGAGATGTTGAAAAAACGGAAAATGATGGCACGCAGATAGAATAGGTGGTGAATTAATGGGATTAGGCGATAAGTTATTAGAGTTACTTGCCAATATATTCATCTGGATGTGGCGTTCGTTTATAGCGCCATTCGTTAATATCCCTTCCATTCAAAAGTATGTGTTTGGATACGATGGTCAAGAAAATGAATTAGCTCTATCCACATTTAAACCTTCTGAATTAGTTGAGGTTTATGTCCCAGTCTTTAATATCTTTATGGTACTTGCAGGATTTATGATAATTCTTTCTCTAGTTAATGCTGGTATGAGAATAAGTGGTACAGTAATAAATCCCGCTAGTAGAATCTCTTTAGTTGAGTACATGAAAGATTTAGTTCTTATTGCGTTATTGCTTGCAAATCTCGGGACTTTCTATGCAATCTTGTTTGAAATCAATTCGTCTATTATCGGATTGTTTAAAGACGCATATAATCAACAAATTGATTTGTTTATGATGGATCCACTTGATAACAAAAGTGAACTCTTAGGAAAAATTGCATTAGGACTCGTATTATTAGGATTAACAATATGGGCATCTTTTTATTACACAATGCGAAAAGTTACCTTATTAATCTTAATGGGAATGGGACCGCTATTTCTTGCATTCTTCCTATTTCCACAAACTAAAGGAATAACAGGAGCTTGGCTACGTGAATTGACTGGAACCATCTTTGTTCAATCGGTTCATGCAGCGTTATTTTTTATCATTGCTACCATGAGTACATCCTCAGAGGCTGGAATCATTGAATCTCTTCTATTATTCATCATATTCATACCAATTGGAGAAGCAGTTAAAGGTTTGTTGGGGTTAGGTACACCTATGACAAATGGTATGCAGAAGGCTGGAGCAGCATTTGGCTTATCTGCCCTTGCGGGAATGTACGGTGCAGCAAAAGGTGCTTGGGGAGACAAGCCTCTAATGCAAGCATTGAAAGACTCATATAATGGAGCAAAAGACAAAATAAAAGATAGACAGAATAGAAACAATGAAGGTGAAACTTCTAATTCCTCTATTGCATCCAACACTGGAACAGATAAAGGTTCGACTTCTTTAGCTGAAAAAATGTTAAAGGCCGGACAAATTTCTTCGAAAGCAGGGAAAGCTGTATTTGGTATGGCGGGTTCGCTTGTTGGTTCTCCAATGGGACCAGCGGGGGCAATTGCTTTAGCAACAGTTGGAGCAGAAATTGGAGACAAAGCGGGGGGATTTACAGGGCGTACGTTAGCTGCAACTACTCATGGAGTAGGTAATCGATTAAAAAAAGGTTTAGAAGAAGGAAAAAAGGGATTTAATGACGTTCACAAGGGTAATGAAGATAGATTAATTGATGAAATGGCGAAAGCTGAAACCAATATGTGGGCCAATCAAAATAGAGAGCAATTTGAAAAAGACTTTATGGAACGGTTTCCCGATGCTCATAAATCGGATCTTTCAAAAGCGTGGAATCAAGAGCTTTCCAATAAAAAACCAGAATTTAAAAAGAAAGCAGAGCAACAATTAGGGAAATTAAAAGAGCTTGGAAATGAACACGCAAGAGGAACAGACCTTTCTAATATGTATGGAAAAGAGATGGGATTAGACTGGGAAGCAAACGGTGATAACCGAGATACATTTAATCGTAATTGGAGACAAAACAACCCACCTAGTAAGCCTATCGAACAAATGTCTGAAAAGGAGAAAGGGGAATATTTTAAAAAGCAAGATGATGCTTGGAAATCTCATGTGGATTCAGCCAAAGGACAAATTCAAGGTATTGCTGACTCCGTGACAGATCGCTTAACAGGTGGAGATACGGGTAAACTCATCAACAAAAAAGAATATGCAAAAATTATGGCTGAAGAAGTCTTAGAATTTGAAAAGAAGATGGGACAGAGTTTAGGTGCTCCTTTAAGCAGTGATTTACAGGACAAAAGATTACAAGAGCTTAAAAATGATACGAATTACTATGCAAATGAAACGAGTGGACCTTCTGTTATCGGTAATGGAAAAGCAAACCGTGACTTCATGGTATCTGGTTTAGCAAAGGCGAAAACTGATCAAGACCGTGAAACTTTTATGAACGAAGCAAAGAATAATGGTACACCTAAAGAAGAAGCACAAGCTCAATGGCAATCACAACAAAATAATGTGTACCAAAAAAATAGGGAAATGTTTGATAGTAACTTATCATCGAGAATTCCTCTATCACGTCTAAGTAATATTTCGAATGGAACCTTAAAAGATATTGCAGCAGCTGGAAGTTTTGCTACTAACTTTGCATTAGGAACAACTGGATTATCTGCTTTAGCAAACTCCGATCTTGTTCAGAGAACAGGACAGGCTATTACGATAGGAACAGCTGGCTTTTTAGATGGTGCTAGTACAGGGTTTAATTCAAATGGAAATCTTATAACTAAAGGTGTGGAAACTGTGACAGGTGCCTTTAGTGGTGGCGGAGCTGGTTTAGGAACTGGTTGGTCGTTATATTCTTCGGAAAATGCAAACCCAGTTGCTAGTCAGGCTTCATTTAGAGATAGTGTTGCCTATGTTGGTGGGGTACTCGGAGGCGTTAGAGGTTACGAAATTGGTTCAAATCTAGGAACGAAAATAAACCCTCATAACTCGAAAGTAGAACAACAACTTTATCAACCATCCGAACTACAACATCTAGCTCACACGTATATTGATCCAAGTGGAAGTGAAGTACTTTCCCCAGGAGCGATTAGAATGGTGACAACATCCGATGGTACACATATTGAAGTTCGTTCAAAGTCGGGACAATCCCATCAAGTATCAAGAATAGGCAGTGGGCATAGTGGATTGAAGAGTGGTCAAACCGTTTATCAAGATTTAATGTTTGGTGAGGATGGACAACTTCAGATGAATTCAACTCCTTACCAATTAGATAGTTCGGGTGGAAGGTACACATTTAGTGAAAGTATCAATGTAAACCCAAACAAGCTATTGGCAAAGCCTAGTGGAGTCCAAACACAGAATCACTCTAACTTCCAACCTTTTAACCAAGCGATTGATTCGGGTCATTTCACATCTTCTGATATTAGAAAACAAATGAGAAATGTTGAGTTAATTACGGAAAGCGATAAGAGTTATGTGGTAGGAACATCCCTTTCAGACGGGAAACAATATCGTGTATCAGTTGTAGGACCAGGAGATCCACGACTCCAGCAAGGGCAAGTTGTCAAACAGAAAGTTATATACCGAAATAATCGAATGGTACTAGATAAGATCTCTCATAGTGTAAATGGAAATGATGTACACACGTCTTATTTCTCTTCACTAAATGTAGATGATTTAGTGCCAACTAAAGTAAACCCACGACTTGAAAAACGTAAAGTATATGAGCAAAAAAGAAGACCAACTGGAATTGTGTAGGTAAAGAAGGTGAGTTTAAGTGGCACAACCTGAACATGACGATAATCGTTCGGCCGTTAAAAGTTTTGCTGAGCAACAAGCTAAAAAGGCGGGAAAGAAAGCACTAAAAAAACTCGCTAAAAAAGGTGCACAAGCTGCGGCTAAACTAGCTCTAAAAGTCGGAGCGGGCGTACTGAAAGCTTTACTAGGGATTCTAGCTGGTCTTGGACTTCCTGCTGTACTTGTTATAGCAGGATCTATCTTACTTGTTCTAATAATCATGATCATTTCATCATTTATGTTTAGTAGTGGAGAAGGCTTGGATACAGAATCCAAAGCTTTATATGAATACATGGTTCAGCAATCCAACAATACAGTAGACATGAATAGACCAGAACAACGAAAATATCGTGTACCTGTTGAGTTACTAGCTGCAGCTATTCAAGTAGATGTATATACAAAGGAATATGAAAATGAAGAAAAAAAATTAATACGTTTAATGGCAACTACATTAAAACCGACCTTCGAGTATGAAGAATATGAGGAATGGACTGAAACCAAATCTAAGGTATGTACAGACGGAGTTTGTACCCCTGTGAGTGAACCGATAAAGGAAGATCAGTATGTAGAAAAGATAACTTTCGTGAATGCTTGGAACCTCAATGCTACTTATGATTACAAGGAGGTCATTTCTGATTGGAAAGAAGTTGTCATTACACGTTATGAGACAGATACTGTCACCGAGAAGAAACAAGTAACAGGATTAGATGATAAAGGTAACAAAACAACAATAGAAATAGACATAGAAACAGAGATAGAGAGAAAAATAGAGACATACACATACACGCGCACAAAAAGATATGAAATAGAAGCAAGTACGGAAAAAGAGGATTACTCTTTATTTGATCAAATGCTGAATTCTATTGGTTACGGTTATAAAGATAAACAATTAATAGAAAGTCTATATGATCTAAATGGAGGACCTATCAACTATACAAACTGGTTAAATTCAATGGGGTTAGGAGATAGTTTTATAGACTTCAATGGGACAATTATTCCTGGGGGAAATGTACCCGCTCAGTATATGCCATATTATTTAGATGCTGCAAAAACATATAACGTAGATTGGTATGTATTGGCTTCACTACATTTTGTAGAGACGGGATTTTCTACTCATCCTTCAATGATTTCATCCGTAGGAGCCGTTGGCCACTTTCAATTCATGAAAAAAACATGGGTTGGTTGGAACATTGGAGGGGGGACTAGATTAGGAGATTTAGATATACCTGACCATATCCTAATGGACCCGTCAATGATTGCTAGATATGGCGGATACGGTACGGATGCGAATAATGATGGGAAGGCAGATCCTTGGGATATAGCAGATAGCGTTCATACTGCTGCAAAAATGCTTTCAGCAAATGGATATGCAACGGATAAACGAAAAGCTATTTGGCATTATAATCGTGCAGAATGGTATGTAGATAAGGTATTGAAGTATGCAGAGCAATTCCACATGGCTGCAACCTATATGCCAGGAGGAGATGTCCCCCCAATGACTGCCGGAGCATTCATGCGCCCAACAACAGGTGAAATTACTTCTCTATACGGCAAACGTGGTGGAGGACACCACAATGGGGTAGATATTGGAAAGGGTGGACGTACACAGGATGTTCCAATTGTGTCCGTGGCAGATGGCAAGGTTAGTAGATCGTACTATTCTGATACTTATGGGAATGTGGTTTACATTCGACATGAGATTGAAGGAGTACCTTACGAAACAGTCTATGCCCATATGACAGGTCGTGCGGTTTCTGTCGGTCAAGAAGTGCAGAAAGGTCAATTTTTAGGGAATATGGGTAATACAGGTCGTTCATTCGGAGCACATCTTCACTTTGAAATTCATAGCCCAGAATGGAATTCTTCCAAAACCTATAAATTAAATCCTGAGTTCTATATCCCTTTCTAAACAACAAAAAAGTGGTGATGAGATGAATCGTACTCAGAAGGGATTAATTGTTCTAGTCGTTGTATTAATAAGTAGTATAGCTTGTATATTTTTCTTCATGACAAAGCCTGTAATTAGCGAAGAATCGTTGGAGTTTGAACGTGCTAAAGAAAATGTCTTGGAACTATATGAAAAAGCGAAGGCTCAAGAAAATGCACATAAATGGGTGCATTCAGATAGAGTAGAAGGAGGATATGAAGAAAGTCTAGATGAAGAAATCATTGAGTTTTACAATCAGAAAAAGAATGTAATTGAATTTATGATTGGAGCTATTCTGCTTGATGATGTAGACGCCTTTGTAGAGTCTTTTGATATGCAAACTCTTTCGGAAGATCTATATTCCGTAGATGAGGTAGATAAGTATGAAGTGGCAAAGGAGTTTATGGATGCCATCTCAAGAGAAGGTCGATTAGAAGGGGTTACCCTTATTCAAGAAAAAACAGTATTTGGAATAGAAAAAGAAGAACTAAGAGCTGTCCTATTTTATGAAGATGGAGTAGAGGTGGAAGTTCTTATGGTATTAAAGAAGGTACACACGTTTCACCATCAGCATGACGACGTTTATGTAATTACCACATCACCATTAGAAATAATTGGGGAGATTAGGAACAATTCTAAATCATAGGGGTAATTCATTCAATAAAGAAAGCTGTATTTTATTTTTTGAAAGGTGATTGAATGGAGAAGAAAATATTAAAAGCCAAAATAGGTGTTATTTACTACGTTATGTGTACCTTTGCTTTTATAAGCCTTGCCTATGCTTGGTACTTACTGAATGTTGAAGGTAATGGTCAGATAGGTTACGTCCTTCTGATACCGATGATTTCTATCATTTATTTTTTTACACCATTTAACAGGAAAAAGAAAGACATTCATCTTTCCGAAAGTTATATTGTAGTTGGTAAAATAAAAATACTCTACCAAGACATAACAGAGTTATGGCATAAATATTATGGTGGGTCAGGTGGAACGACCACTCTTTACGTTATACATTATAAGCATAAAGACAAAATTCGTAAGGCTGAAATTAATTTAGATTATTATACGATGGATGAAAATGATACTATGGAAAAAACTTTAGTTTCCAAGACTAAGAAAAAATTCAAATCAAATATGAAAATCAAAAATTAAAACAGCACTTGCTATTGTTTACTTTACTAAATATTACGACAGACTATAAATACGTTTCCCTATCAATATTTCATTCTAATTAAAATAATTTATCTTGGTTCATAGTAAGAAAGGTCCGTAAATTTAAGAATTTACGGACCTTTCGTTTTATATTTTGTTTCCATATGGGTTATTCTTACAAAATTAGGGCATAGCTCTTTCCGTAAAGCTACCTCCGTATTAATTCATGTTGTTTTCATATGAATCGTTAAGACTATCTAACAATTTAATGCCCCATCTGGGAGGAAGTTGGACCTTTTTTCCGCTAAGTTCTTCAAAAGTCAATATTAGTTCTTTCATTTTACCGTTTTCTACCCAATCATTAGGTATTGCAATCCTTGAACGGTCTAAAGTTTGATGTTTTTCTCCTTCAGGTCCTATTTTCATTTCTAATGCAAAGCGTTCCTCACCATTTTTATTATGGAGTAGTTTGGGTTTTATAGAGTATGGTGGGTATTTTTGTTTTACAAACTCTATATACCTATGAAGACGGTACCAATCGGTGCTTTTGGAATTGACTCCTGGACTACCTATAAAGCAGTTTGCGTAACTGAATTCTAAGGTGTGAACAGAACTCCATTTAACAAAAGGTAGTACGTCTGGATTGTTGTCGTTAAACTCATTCACATAGAAACCTTCATCCGTAAGGGTAATGAAGTCTATTTTATTCCCCTGTACAGTAGCATTAAGATAGCTTTTTTTTAATTCTTCTTTATGATCGCCATAAAAATAACGATATGCAATGTAGAAAGTTAAACCAACCAATGATAAGAAGGACAAAAGGTTATCATTGAACAAAAAGATGATAAACAATGGTATAAATCCAAAATAAATTAAAGAAAGTAAGCTTTTCCACTTTTTAGAGTCGTAAGGTATCAATCTGCTATAAATACCACCATCTATGTGATATAAGGCAGAATAATACCTCGCCCACCACCATTCTTCTATAGAGCATGAAAATTTTTTCTCATCATTAATTTCCATATATTTTCATCCTTTTCAATTCTTGAATTAGTGTTTAACTTTTAGTTTTTTTACTCCAAAGCTGAGCTAGCTCCATAAGGCAAATTGGCCTATTCTATTAATTATGCCTTATTAAAATCACATTGTTCATTCCTTCATTTATGCCATCATCGTATTCATTGATAAAATTACAGTTCAACAGATGTAAGCTGGTTATAGGATAAACAAGCAACCAAAATAAAGTTTTGATGTCCGAAAATATCATGAGAAACTCATCAGTAGAACTAAGAGTAAAAAAACCTTGTATAACTAGAAGTAACGGACTTATTAACCCAATTACAAATATGCTAATAATAAAAGGAGAAAATAAAATGATTATTAATCGTAGTAGTCGGTGTAGATATTTTATCTTTATATGATACATGTAGTTTCCTAATAGCATAACCATGATCATAATGGGTAGGGGAGGTGCTAAATGGTGAATGACAGGTAACTGCTCTAAGGCTTGTTGAAACATGTAATCAAAATTATGATACTCGTTATACATGATCAATCCCATAACACTCATTAATGTAAATGGCTGTTCATAAGGAATATTCTTTATGTAGTCAAAAATACTCCTTTGAGTTACCTCTTTCCTACGGAAAATATTGTTCATACGGAATTCCTTATTGGTGTTACTTTCATAATTTTCGATAAACATGAACAGTTTAATGAATGAAAATAAGAATTTTAAACTACTAACTATAAATATTGCTATCATTATGTACTTCATCATAACTTCATCTTTGTCTTGTAATGTGTACAAAAATGTACTTAGGACAATACCAACCCACCCCATACAAACATGAGTTACGTATTCATTAGTTTTCTGTTTAAGAGTTATCTCCATTTCTTGATTCTCCTTATTTTTAATGTACGTAGGTAAAAGTTTATACAAGTTGATAGTTATGGTGAGACACTACTGTACGGTCACTTTCGATATCAAGAAAAGCTACATCTTTCTTTTCTAGTTCCACAATGAAGGAGTTCTCTCTGCTAATCACTACTGTACCAATAATCTCCTTATTCATCCGAGTGAATTTAACTAGATCCCCAGCAAATGCAATATTTTTATAACTTGGTTTTGCTCGTTTAGTTTTGGCAGACATACTCTTATCCTCCTTTTCATAACAAAAAACCCCACTACAACAAGATGCAGCCCTTAAAGCTACAACTATATATAGTGGGGAATTCCCATTCACATACTATTTTATTAGTTTGATTATATACTAAATGGTAGGAAGTTGCTACTGTGACGTTAATTATTTGAGCTAGCTTTGACTAATGCTTTCGTGTTAGCGAATCCAATTTTCCGTGCATATGTTGAAGCACTCGGTAGTCGGTGTTTCTTCGCATATTCATTCCAATTCTTCGCGGAAGTAAAATGATTCCCGTGCTTTTGGGCAATATGGAGTAACTCTTCTTGGGTGTAGTCATACCTGGTTTTGAACTTCGCAACTTTCTTGAACTCATCCCAAGAAAATAATGTTCTAATTGTTCTATAAGAAGGTAATCCATTCTCACTAGCATATTTATCCCACTGTACTTGATTTTGATAGTGTTTTCCATGTTCATTCAAAAGATGGGTAACAGATTCTTTTGAATATAGTGTATTGGCAACAGACTTTGAAGGAGGAACGTTTACCAGCGTTTTTAACGTATTCCAGTTTTCAAAGCGTGAGATAAGAGTAGATGCTGAAGGTAGGGCATTATCTTTGGCATATGCATCCCACATACTGATTGTGGTAAGGGCATCCTTATGCTCTCGAACAAGTGCAAGTAAATGTTCTTTGTCATATTGACTTTCCTGTATGGTGAGGCCTAGTAGCTCCTTTAAGTAATTAAATGATTTGAAATGGTAGATCAATGCACGAGAGGAAACCAATCCATGTTCTTTAGCATAAAGGTCCCATGCTCGTACACTGGTCAAATGTTCTTTATGTGGTTGAATCTCAGTTAAGTATTTTTGTTGTTTATAACTTAAGTCTTCTGTAATGGATGGTTTATCTACTATGTGTCTCTCAAGTACTACATTCTTCATTCTTCCTTACTAACACCTTCCCATGTATTCGTTCTACCGTACCTCATAATGCTCACAACATCTGTATTACTTGCAGTCATTAATTGAATATCCTTCAACCAATTGTCATAGTGTTTAGATTGAGAATCACCTAACAACGCACTAATGTAAGCGTCTCTCTCATCAATATATTCAAATTGTACTTTATCCATATACACTGTATAATCACTTGTTGCTATATGGGAGAAAAAGTCCATAAATTCTTGTAACTCACTTACATCAAAATATTGAATAATATCTGTACTCTTTACTTTTTCAGGTCTACGATAGATATCCGGTTTATCAGATTCTAAGTGTTCTTTCCTTCTGATATGAGTAGGTTTTAGAGTATTCTCCTGCAAAATCATATCCATTTGAAAAGCGTCATAGAAGCGAACGTTGTTTACGACAGCTTCATACGAAGTATCCATTCTATCTCCGTTGCTTGGGAGTATTCCCTTCATCCGAACACCTATAATAGAATCTTGAAAATAGTAAGGAGATGGAAGTAAGACATACCATTTATGGTCACTTGTTAAACCTATTAAATAATAATTATCTCCATTAGTAGGAATACGATTGAGACGATTAAATGTGTCCTCTGCTGATATTTCCTTAAAGATTTCATTATGTTTTCCACTCTCAATAAAGGTCTTTTTTTGATAAGACGGGTTTTTAGATTTTAGATACTCTATTGTGGATCTAGGCTGAATGACTAGACCAAGTACTAATATTACTACCACTATCATCGCACCTAAAATTAATAATGGGGAAAAGAAAATAACATACAGGATTCCTAGTCCGATTTTACCACCGTACTTCGTATTACTTAATAATCCAATAATTAGTAATATAGGAAGTCCGATAACTACTCCCAAAAGAGGAAGTAGAATGCAAAGAAAAATCCAAAATAGAAATACATAGAGTGCGGTCATATATGGTTGCTCTTGAATTAATCCGATTTGTTCTGCTAAACCGATAAGACCAATCATTTCTAAAAATGGATATACGTAGTCCTTCCAACTAAAAGCAATAAGGAAGAACAATGCGAACCCTAACAATCCCGCTGCTCCTGTTTGCTTTCCTCGTCTATATGCTAATCCTATATTGATACCTTCCAGAATAGTATTAATCATGGTATTCCACTCCTTTTTTCAACAAATATTAAGTATATTTCCTACTTTGATTATACCTAAAATTTTCCTGCCTGATTGCATATTTAAAGCAATTTCCAACATTTATAAAGCCAATAAACGTTGATATAACAACGTTTTCTCGCATTTTGTAAAAACTAAGAATTTTTCTATTTGGTGCATCTCCTAAAAAAAAGCCTACTTAAAGTAGACTAATGAAATCGTATATCAATAATACTTTCAAATGGTAGGGTGCTCGGATTGTCAAGCTTATCAACTATTCGAATAACTTTAGAGACAGGATCTACCGCTTTTACAAAACCAATTTCAAAGCGAAAATCATGGTGATAAAAATAAGTGAAAATAAGCTCTCTTTGATTCTCTAACCCTTCACTTAGAGTGACATTTAGTTCTTCAAGCCTCTGTTCATCCAATACAGGTTTGCTTTTATGAACGTATAATTCTTCCTCCACTTGTCTGAGCATCTGACGGTGTTCGGGCATGAGAAAGGGGGCATACTTCATTAAATTACGATCTCGAATAGTCACTCACTATCACTTTCCTTTAAATCAAGATATTCGCGTAGTTTTTCGTTACATTGTGATTTAAGAGCATATATCCATCTGTTGATATTTCCTGAATACCCTCTGCAAAGATACGGCCAATATACATACTCTTTATCACGGTTTACTCGATCACGAACGACAATTCCTTTTTTTTTCATAGCTGTTTTAAGTTCTTTAATATCCTTCAAAATCCGATTCAAAAGCTTCTCAAAAAATGCTTCATAGATTGTCCCCATCTTAAAATCACTTGCTGAGATTTGGCGTAAATCATGATCAACTACCTTTATAAGTGTAATAAGTACAATATAGTTATCCATCATTAATGTATCTTCAATGGTAGGACCATGTTCAGTGGGTCTATTTTGTTCCATTTTTAGTCCATCCTCTGGGTTAGTATTTCGGAAACATTCCTTATTTTAACTATTAATGTATCATAACAATCAATTACGAACAAGTGTTTGGTTTTGGTGGAAGTATTCTTATCTAGAATGGTTTGTGTTTTGATTCTGTAACTTACTAATTAGAACGAATTTGATTTCTGAGGCTACTTCTTCTTAAACTGTAGTTGAATTGGAAGAGTCAAGGGATTATAAGAAGAAAAAATAATAATTCATCTTCTACTTTTTACATTTCTACGAATAATTCTATGTTTTACATAATATATTTAATGTTTATATCTTTTGATTTCTTGTATTTTGTGTTTTCACCTATCCTAAATATACATATATCAAGCTATATCGACAAAATTCATCACTATTATAGGAGTTAACTCTCACTATTTGTATACTAATCTATCACTAATTAAGGAGTATAACTATCACTATTTATATAGTAATCTCTCACTATATGTGGAGTCTTATTATCACTACTTGAGGAGTATTGAATGTAATTGAAGGTAAAGCTCACTATTTAAGGAGTGATAACAGGTTATTTTATATTATTTCATGTAACTATCACTATTTAGGGAGTATATTTTACTAACTATCACACATTAAGGATTAGATTATTCTATAACTATCACTATTTGGGGAGTATGTTCATATAAATTAGGAATAGTTAGGTGATTTAATCGTAAAATAGGTGTATTTGATGTCATTTTGACTCCTTAAAAAGTGATAGTTAAACTTTATTATTTATATTTAAACCTATATTAAGTGATACTTTTTATAAACTATCACTATTTGGGGGGTGTTTGACTCATCAAATAGTGATAGTTAGTTATAGGATAAGAAATTCCTATTATCTCGCTGTTCCTTTTTGACTCCTTAAAGAGTGATAGTTTAAATTTATTTGTATGAAATTTCATGAAATAAGTGTGTATTCCTTAAACTATCACCATTTAGGGAGTCTCTGACACTTCGAAAGGTGATAGTTATTATTTCCCTGAAATACATTTAGTTCTATGTCCTTTTGTTACTCCTTAAAGAGTGATAGTATAATTTTATGTATGTATTTCCCCTTAAAAAAGTGTGTTTTTAACCGAACTATCACCATTTGAGGAGTAGAAATATATGGATAGGGTTCTGTATAGTAAAGGTGAGGTGATAGTTATGGCGAAAAGTGAACAACTTTCTTGGGAAGAAGAATTAACTACGAGAATATCCCCTGAATATATTGTTAGCCAATCGAATCGATTAATTGAAACACCGCAAGATCTAAACTTGCAAGAACGTCGAATCATTCTAACATTAGCTTCTCTTATTCAGCCTGACGATGAGGATTTTCGCCTTCACAGAATAAAAGTAAAAGATTTAGCTGACATATTAGGTATTCAAGAGAAAAACTATTATCGAAAAGTACGTGAGATTGTTGTAGGGCTCCAACAGAAGATGCTGAGAATTGCAACTGGAGAGAAGGAGCTTCTAATAAATTGGTTATCTAGTTCAGAGTACTTTATGGGCGAGGGCGTTGTAGAATTGGAGTTCTCCACCAAGCTGCGTCCATTTTTAGTTCAATTAAAAAATGAGTATACACCTTTTAAGCTTAGGAATGTACTTCGTTTGCGAAGTGAATATTCTATGAGAATGTATGAGTTATTAAAACAATATGAGAAGATACATAAACGTGAAATCTCATATGCAAAGCTTAGATATTATTTATGTATTCCAGATGATAAATATGAACAATATGGACACTTTAAAAGTAAGGTTTTATTAAAAGCTCAAGAGGAGCTGAAAGAAAAAACCGATATTTCTTTTTCATTTGACGAACTAAAAAGAGGAAGAAAGGTAGTAGGTTTTAACTTTTACATAAATAGTAACACCCATTTCATTGAAGATGTTGCAAACAAGGAAGAGTTTAAAGATGATCCATATGGCATGTTAGTAAGATTTGGTGTTCGACCACAAAAGGCAAAAGAACTGACTGTTCTTTTTAGTCAAGAGCACATATTAGGTAATGTAAAGTATGTTGTGAAAGATAAAGGAAAAGAGAATATTGATAATATTAGTGGTTATATTATCAAGGCAATTGAAGGGAACTATGCAGAAATACCTTCTCCATCTCAGCATATCGATGTACCAACTGTGGAAGAAATAAATAAAAAGATTCATAGCTACGCATTCTTTATGGAGCAAAAAGTAAAGGAACAGCTTCTCACCAAAGAAGGCGCTAAACAGGAATTAAAAAAATATTGCTATGAGTTGTTTATTCCTATCATTGAAATCCGAAGAGAGAATGGACTAGAACCAATATCTGATTCCTCAATCGATAATCTTGTAGCAAAACAAACTTATCGTATAGCTTTAAAAAAGAATTAAAAAGGAGATGACCTTACGATTTAAAGGCATCTCCTTTTTAATTTAACCTACTGGGGGATAGATAGGTTCATCCTCTAGCGGATTTACTGTAGCTATTTCATTTTCTTCTACTAGTGGAATATCTGTCTGTGATAAATGGATCATTGAAAAAATTAACAAACTAGATAACAAAAGTATTCTCATTTTATGTTTCATCCTCCAGATAGTTTACTTTTCAAAGCATTATTACTAATCTCTAAGTATAAGATTTTATTCCGCAAATCTTGTTTTCTATCATAATATTCTACCAAGGCAGAACAATAAGTAATGATATCATCATAAAAGTGATGTTGTTCCAGTTTCTTAAAATTACGATGTTTTTCCGCAAATTTCTGAATGGGTAAACGTAAGAATTCTTCCTTATATCGATATTTAATTTCTTTTGCAGTATGCTGTTCTTTTTTGGATAGTAAGAGTACTTCAGGTATTAATGTAAGTGCTTGTTCATTTTCACCTTTTTCAATATATGTCTCAACTAATTGAGCAAGTGTGGTTAGGTGGGAAATGCCAGCTAATTTAGAAGCATCAATACTCTTTTGTAGCAGTTCTATTGCCTCCTCATGTTGATCTTGAGATTTTTTTAAAATGGATAGATTGTGTGTTATCTCTGCTATTGTCTTACTGTCACCGTTTCTTGTTGCATTATTTAATAAAAGCTCATAGAAGTATTGAGATTCCGTATTAGCACCAATACGCTGGTAGCAAATAGCTAAATTCATTTGGATATGAAGCTTTCTTGTAAAGTTATTATGAACCTGGAAATGTTCAAGTGCCTTAATCCCATAGAATATAGCTGCTCCAGGGTTCTTTACCATACTCATTACTAAGGAAAAGTGGTAATAGAAATCCCCAAAATGTTCAAAATCTTGTTCTTTATCTTTTAATTCTGTGAGTAGTACTACAGCATCTTTTAATTTTCTTTCTAATATCAAGTATACGGCATTAAAGTAAGTAAAAAGTAGTGTTTCTTGTTGGGAAAATTTATGAGCTTTTTGTGTTAACTGTTTTTTATATTCTTGCATCTTTTTTTTATCTTCTCGGAAAATATAATATCTGAAAAAAATAAGTTCTAAATAGTTTTTAAGTCCATAAAGAGATATATCTTCTTGTTTTTCCTGCAAATCTTTTAGTGAGTTCATAACAGTTTCAAGGTCTTGGTAGATTATGTTTTTATAGAATTGTTGAATGATAATCAAATATTGATTTCTTTCTTCTAACACCTTGTTGTAATTTAGGTTTAAACGTAACAAGAGCAAATCGATAGTCTTATGATTTACTTCTTTGCTGCCATTCTCTATTTTAGATAAATGGGAAACGGAACAAATGCCATGAGCTAAAGCATCTTGAGTCAACTCTAATTTTTTTCGGTAGCCTCTGATAATAAAACCTATGTTCATAGTTACCTCCAAAGTCTTACATTTTATTCAAATGTATCAAATTTTCCCAATATTTTATACATACAATAAATGTAATTTTAATATTTTGTTTGGATTTCTAATAGAAATACATTAAAACCAAATCAAAATTTCCCAATACAGAAAATTGAAAAAGGTTGTTATGATGAATTTATGGAAAGCGCTTTCCTTATAAATTATTACTAAATTTAATTGATAAGGAGATTTACCTTTAATGATGAGAAGAACATTGTTGTTTGTTTTTGTAATTATGATGGTCCTTCCACAAGTTGCTCATGGAAAGACTTTATCATATTGGTATTCAAATTTAGATAAGATTGGAAATGACAGTAATAGATATATTTGGTCAAATGTTATAGACGGCTTCACGGTAAGTGATTTTACCTCATATCAAGACTATGCGAGAGACCAGTGGAGCAGTGATGCTGGAATATCCACATATGGTGCGGATGAAAAGGCTTCTTCCTCAATACACTGGTATGGGGGAAATCAATCAACCTTACGAGAAATGGAACCATCACTGGAAGTTTATCGAGCTGTATGTGTACCCGAATATCTTTACCTTATAGGGAATCATACATATAATGGAACAACTAAAGAAAATTGGAGAATGAAATCTAAGATTTATACACCAAAATTACCATGGTATTATGGATTTTCTAATTATAATCTAATGTTTACTCATGAATTAGGACATGGATTAGGATGGCTGGGTCATAGTAGTAACTCTGGTGATTTGATGAATGCAGATGCATCGAATGACACTTTATCTACAAGGGATATCAATCATTTACAACAAAATTATTAAAAATAAGGAGTAAGATATGTATAAAATTTCTCTAATATTGGCGATACTCACAATGGTCTTTTCAAGCGGGTGTTCCTTAAGTACTTCAAATAGTTTAGAGTTAAATGAAGTTCACATGAACAAACTTGTACATGGGTTAACTGAAGATGAAATGTCTTTGGAGAATGCAATCGAAAAATATTCTGATCATGTTGTTTTGGGAACAATAAATGCGTTTGAGAAATTAAATAATTCAAGAGATATTTACAAAGTTACCATTACTGATTCAGTTCTTGGTGGTACACCAGAGGAAATATTAGTGTACACAACTGAAAAAGATATTCTTGAAATGGATAAAGAGTACCTATTATTTATAAAAGATTTCAGTTCTAATGTGTATGACAAAGATTTTTTTGTATTAAATGAAGAGTTTGTAATTAAGGTTGAAGAAGATGGTACTTTATCGAGATTAGAAGATGTTTTCAAAAAGACCTATGTACCCCCTTTTGTTGAAGAGAAGTTCAATAACTATGGTGAGTTGAAAAAGCATATACAATCAAATTATAAAAAAGAGAAAACTAATAAAAAACAATCAGTAGACAAGCTTAGTGATCATGAATTAGTAGATAAAGCTGACCATATTCTTAGCATCACTGTTTCCGAAGTAACTCCAGAACAAAATGGTTTAGCAATTGTTGGTTATAAGATCAATAAGGCATATAAGAATGGAAACTTAGAAAATGTACATTCTTTACTTTTACCAAACACTCTTGAAGTAGGAAAGGAATATCTTATTTTCCTAAATAATAGGGAAGAAGATCCTGGAGCTGTAACTATAACATCTAGAGAAGGTAGTATCATCGAAAAGGATACTAATGAATATAAGAAGATAATAAAATTGCTAAACTAAACTACCCTTACAGCTATAATTACTGGATTCTATCTCCCAATTATGGTTTGCAGTAATGAGCCAAGAACAATCTAACGTATTTTGGAAGGTCCACAAATTTAACTAATTAATAGTATTAAAATTCATAGATTTCCTAAACACTCTGTTACTCATTGGAAAAAAATGATATAATTTAACAATGAAATAAATAGAGAACGATTGGGAATACCCCACCGTTATAAAGCAAGCTATTTTAGCGTAAATTTGCTTTTTTAATGGTGGGGGTTTTTTTCGTTGTTGTGAAAGGATATGTGAAATGCCAATCAAAACAAAATTAACCATTCTCTTTTCAACTATTGTCGTAACTGTATTGGTCGTTAATAATGCTATGAATTATTTCAAAACAAAGGATCTGTTAATACAGACGGAAGAACATAAGCTAAAATTAATATCTGACTACCTTGCATGGCAAATAGAAAAAGCAGAAAAGGGTACGGCTTATGTAGAAGATTTAATTGGTGCTAATTTACGATCTTCGTCCATTGCCATTGAATACGCACTTCCTAACCAGGCACAACATGTTACGAATACACAATTAAAGGAATTGTCAAAAGAGCTTGGAATCGATCATATTACTCTATACCAAGAAAATAAGAGTAAATCTGATATTATCGGAGTCAAATCTAGTAATCCGAATGAAATGAATATCAGTACAAAGGAATGGGGATATACCCACGTAGCACTACAAGAGTTACTGTCCAACCATAGGGTATCTATGAAGGATAAAGGTCAAACGTTACCCCATTATTGGTCAGGTCCAACAGAAATCTCCTCTTCGGATCCTAACCATGTTGATAAATGGGGATATTACTTCACAGGCAAGACGGATTATGTGATTAATCCCTATTTACGTGATGAAAGTATACTTTACTATGAGAAAGAATTTGGGGCGCAGCAACTTATTCAAAATGTATCTAACTATGCTGACGAGATATTAGAAATTACCGTCATCAATCCCTCTACCTTTGGAGAAGGGGAGAAGATAAGGGAGATAAACGGTAATCAAATTGTCCGTTTAAGTGATGAGCCAATACTTGCGGGTACGTATATCTTTAGAACTGAACAAGACATCGCATTAGTGAAACAAGCGACGATTCAAAAGAGAACGTTAACATACATGAATAACATCAATAATAAGAACGTCTACAAGTATTTCTTTCCGGCCGTAATTCATGATAAACCTTATGTTATTTCTATTAGTTATGACTACGACTTTATTAGCTCAAAACTAGACAAACAAATGAGTGTGTATATATGGATAAGCCTTTTAGCGGTTGTTTTGGTTGTTACAGTCATTCGATTATTCGCTCAAAAGACATTAGCACCATTAGATAAAATCTTAAAGGGTATCCGTTATATTGCTGCGGGTCACTTTGGAAATAAAATTGATATTCGTTCCAAAGACGAACTAGGAGCACTTGCAAATGAAGTGAATACCATGAGTAAGAGTTTGAAGAGTTTTACAGCTGAAATTAACGAAAGCAAAAAGGTGATTGAGTTTCAAGCTTATCATGATCCGTTAACTTCATTACCTAACAGAAGGTACATGCAGACATACTTAAAAGATGCTATTTATGAAGCTGATTTACAAAAGACTTCTATTGCGATTCTGTTTCTTGATATCGACCGATTTAAAACGATTAATGACTCTAAGGGACATGAGTTTGGCGATAAAATCATCAAGAAAATTGGACATTTATTAAAGGAAAGTGTAGGGAGCAAAGGATTTATTTCAAGACAAGGGGGAGATGAATTTATTGTCATCTTACCTTATAAACATCTTTTTGGGGTCCATGAGATTGTTGATAAGATACTTGAAGGGTTCCGAAAACCTAAGATCATCGATGAACAAGAATATTTTGTTACAACCTCAATTGGTATCAGTATTTACAGTGAACATAGCTTAGATGTCGATACGTTAATCAAGTACGCTGACATTGCTATGTATGAGGCGAAGGATAAGGGAGGGAATCAAGCCGTTATCTATAACCATACAATGAGCGGTTCCCAGGAAGAATTTGAAATTGAAATGAGACTACGAGAATCATTAAAGCTAGGTGATATCGACGTTGCATTTCAACCGAAATATCATTTAGACGAAGATCGAATTACAGGAGTTGAAGCATTGGTCCGTTGGTATGATGAAAAGCTAGGGACGGTTTCACCAAATTCCTTTATTCCAATCGCCGAAAAGACAGGATTAGTCAATGATGTTTGGGAAATTGTGATGGCGAAATCATGTGAGAAGGTTGCTGAATGGAGAAGAAAAGGACATGACGTGAAAGTGGCTGTAAACTTTTCAGCTGTTCAATTTGCCGCACCAGAAAAACTCGTAAATCGGGTGAAAGAAATTTTAATAGAATACTCTGTACCGCCAGAACTCTTTGAAATTGAGATCACGGAATCCGTTCTAATGGCTAGCAATACAGTCAACGCATTAAGAGAGTTAAAAGAGTATGGCATAACAATTGCTGTCGATGACTTTGGCACTGGTTATTCATCACTAAGTTATCTCAAGAATTTCCCACTAAACACACTGAAAATCGACCGTTCATTCATTGAAGTCATTCGTGAAAATGGAGAAAATAGTGAGATCGCTGAAGCTATTATCATGCTTGCGAAGAGTTTGAATTTAAAAGTAGTGGCAGAAGGGGTAGAGGATGTAGCTCATGTCGATTATCTTCAAGCTAAAAAGTGTGAAGAGATACAAGGGTACTGGTTCAGTAAGCCATTACCAGCTGAAGAATTGGAGAAATTGTTAAACAATCATAAAAGCAGTCTTGCAAGATTTGCTTAGAAAGGAAACTCAGAAAGGAAAGGGGGTGATTCATGTAGATTTATAAAAAAGTTAATAAAATTAACCAGGGGAGTGTTTTTATGAAAGTCAGTCCAAACAATGAATTTAATGATTATCCAATCCCTTTGCCTGTTCTTGTTCCGCAACATCAATTATTTGATTGAGTAACAGTGAGAAGTAAAGCACTTCTTTAGGATTTCTTGCATCTATCATGTTTTGTTTATATTCCTGGAACATCGATTTCTGTTCAGGGGTTAAGTGCTTCCATAATTCACTCATCCTTACACCTCTTTTTCTTTAAATTATAAGGACAGAACAATCGAAAAATAAAGCAAAAACCTAGTCACGCCATCAAAAAGTCAAATGGTGTGACCGCTTGAAAGAGTTGACACAGTTTTTGCTTGATAAAATGCAACACTTTTTTCCAGTTAAGGACTTCCCTTTTTTATGGAAGAGTGTGTATGATGGTCTTACAATCATGCAACTACTGTTTATCCTTACAGTTACGAGGGATGTATATTTACTAATAATTATGCACATTAACGAAGTTGTGCTTGTTGCACTAACGGAGCAGGTTTGTTGAAGAAGAGTATTATAGAGAGGAAAATAAAATTTGGATAAACAAAGAACTTTCTTTTATGGGTTTATGGTTGGTTTTGTATTACTGATTTTACCTATACCTTATTTTTTCTTTTGGAAAGACGTTACGGATAATGTAGAAGTAATATTTCGATATAGTGGGTTTGTTTTGATGGTAGCTTGTGGAATACCTTTGATTATTGATGTCTTTCGGAATTTCTTAAAATAAAATTCCATAACGGTAGTGATTGTCGATAAGAGCAGTCGCTTCTGTGCTAACGGTGCAGGATTGTTAAATAAGAAGGATTAAAAAAACATTTATAGGAATATGGGAATACAGATGCTTATTTACATGCCCATGTGTTTCCTCGATATAATTGGGAACCTGAAGAACGAATTCCCTATCCTGTTTGGCAATATTCTGGTGAAAAGTGGCGTAATTCTGAATATCAATACTCCGATAAAGAACATGGGAAAATGAAAGAAAATTTAAGCAATAAGATTTATGAGTTAATGGAAAAAGCCTATTAAACAAATTTTTTGTTATTGAACTAAAGGGTGCTCTACCTACACAAAGAAATAGTTTATAGAGCCTAAATTATGCAAGTTTTTATACATTACTTGTTAGATAGGCTCTTTTTGTGTTTTTAGAAAATAACGTCGTGGGA
>NZ_JBHUEM010000006.1:0-1438 GCF_042680805.1 Bacillus salitolerans
ACCATCTCCCAAGGCTAAATACTCCCTAGTGACCGATAGTGAACCAGTACCGTGAGGGAAAGGTGAAAAGCACCCCGGAAGGGGAGTGAAAGAGAACCTGAAACCGTGTGCCTACAAGTAGTCAGAGCCCGTTAACGGGTGATGGCGTGCCTTTTGTAGAATGAACCGGCGAGTTACGATCCCGTGCAAGGTTAAGTTGAAGAGACGGAGCCGCAGCGAAAGCGAGTCTGAATAGGGCGACATAGTACGTGGTCGTAGACCCGAAACCAGGTGATCTACCCATGTCCAGGATGAAGTTCAGGTAACACTGAATGGAGGTCCGAACCCACGCACGTTGAAAAGTGCGGGGATGAGGTGTGGGTAGCGGAGAAATTCCAATCGAACCTGGAGATAGCTGGTTCTCTCCGAAATAGCTTTAGGGCTAGCCTCGAGTTTGAGAGTCTTGGAGGTAGAGCACTGATTGGACTAGGGGCCCTCATCGGGTTACCGAATTCAGTCAAACTCCGAATGCCAAAGACTTATACTCGGGAGTCAGACTGCGAGTGATAAGATCCGTAGTCAAAAGGGAAACAGCCCAGACCACCAGCTAAGGTCCCAAAGTATACGTTAAGTGGAAAAGGATGTGGAGTTGCCCAGACAACCAGGATGTTGGCTTAGAAGCAGCCACCATTTAAAGAGTGCGTAATAGCTCACTGGTCGAGTGACTCTGCGCCGAAAATGTACCGGGGCTAAACGTATCACCGAAGCTGTGGAATGTCTAACGACATTGGTAGGAGAGCGTTCTAAGGGCGTTGAAGCTAGACCGTAAGGACTGGTGGAGCGCTTAGAAGTGAGAATGCCGGTATGAGTAGCGAAAGACAAGTGAGAATCTTGTCCACCGAATGCCTAAGGTTTCCTGAGGAAGGCTCGTCCGCTCAGGGTTAGTCAGGACCTAAGCCGAGGCCGAAAGGCGTAGGCGATGGATAACAGGTTGATATTCCTGTACCACCTCCTCACCGTTTGAGCAATGGGGGGACGCAGAAGGATAGAGAATCGCGCTGTTGGATATGCGCGTCCAAGCAGTAAGGCTTAGAAGTAGGCAAATCCGCTTCTAGTTAGGCTGAGCTGTGATGGCGAGGGAAATATAGTACCGAAGTTCTTGATTTCACGCTGCCAAGAAAAGCCTCTAGCGAGGTGAGAGGTGCCTGTACCGCAAACCGACACAGGTAGGCGAGGAGAGAATCCTAAGGTGATCGGGAGAACTCTCGTTAAGGAACTCGGCAAAATGACCCCGTAACTTCGGGAGAAGGGGTGCTCTGGTAGGGTGCAAGCCCGAGAGAGCCGCAGTGAAAAGGCCCAAGCGACTGTTTAGCAAAAACACAGGTCTCTGCGAAGCCGCAAGGCGAAGTATAGGGGCTGACACCTGCCCGGTGCTGGAAGGTTAAGAGGAGAGGTTAGC
>NZ_JBHUEM010000007.1:0-127308 GCF_042680805.1 Bacillus salitolerans
AGCACCCTTTAGTTCAATAACAAAAAATTTGTTTAATAGGCTTTTTCCATTAACTCATAAATCTTATTGCTTAAATTTTCTTTCATTTTCCCATGTTCTTTATCGGAGTATTGATATTCAGAATTACGCCACTTTTCACCAGAATATTGCCAAACAGGATAGGGAATTCGTTCTTCAGGTTCCCAATTATATCGAGGAAACACATGGGCATGTAAATAAGCATCTGTATTCCCATATTCCTATAAATGTTTTTTTAATCCTTCTTATTTAACAATCCTGCACCGTTAGCACAGAAGCGACTGCTCTTATCGACAATCACTACCGTTATGGAATTTTATTTTAAGAAATTCCGAAAGACATCAATAATCAAAGGTATTCCACAAGCTACCATCAAAACAAACCCACTATATCGAAATATTACTTCTACATTATCCGTAACGTCTTTCCAAAAGAAAAAATAAGGTATAGGTAAAATCAGTAATACAAAACCAACCATAAACCCATAAAAGAAAGTTCTTTGTTTATCCAAATTTTATTTTCCTCTCTATAATACTCTTCTTCAACAAACCTGCTCCAATAGTTAAATAGCGACTGCTACTTGTTCAGCAATAGCTCTCCGTTAGTAGAAAAAATAAACGCATATTCAACACTCGCGCCAGTTCTCCTTCACTATATTTAAAATAGAGACGGTGCATAAAGAAATTTATTCAATTACGCCATTAGCGATTCGCTACAACTAGAGCGTCTCATCCAATCTCTGAATCTTTGAGTTGGAAATTAAATAAACATTGCCAAAAACGTCGATTTTGTCTCCTTTTACACGTACAGCGCAATCTTTGTTCGACGCATAAATATTTATTTCTTCCGATAGGGGAGATAGTTCGCTTTGAACCAGTGCAATGTTATTTTCAAGATCAAAATGAGACAGGACGGAAAAATTGTCAAGACCGATTCCGTCGTAAACAGAACTTATTTCAATTTCATCTCCAAAGTTTTTCGAGCGTAACCATTTAGCGGACATGTTGATTGCTCCAGCGCTTGCTCCCATCACAACGGCGCTGCTTTTTTTAATCGAATCCGATAATTCATATTCCATCAAAAAACAATTTTGATTAAGAATATTGCCACCCAACAAGAAAATGACGGAAGCATTTTGAATTATCGTTTGGGCATCTTCCTTCTGTACGCGGTAATTAATTAAATGATACTCATCAAACATAATGCCAGCCTGATCGAGCCACGAGCGTTCAGTAGTACCATCATCTTCATAAATAGATGGATTCGAGCTAATCATAACAAGCGATTTTCTATCAGTTATATCCTCTTGTAACACCCTCCCCAGATGCTCTGGAAAAAAATTGTCAAACCAACCTAAATAATAGTGAGTTTTCATAAGTACCCCCTCAGCAAAGTGTAAATAACATTTATTCCTTGCGTCACTCATTCTGTTTTCTGTCACTCTCAATATCCCCGATTGTTAAACATAATTTAAACAACACTCTTCAACTATCCTGCTTCGTTACTTCAATAGGAAGGTGCGAAAATCCTTCATGAAACAACGTTCATGAGCCATCTTTAACTTGTTTCTTTTCCAGTATCAAATATTTTATATGGTGAGTTAAATTATTTTGAACGGCGGTGATATAATCCCCCATAGATAATCTTTTGATAGTTCGGAAATGAATTTTCCACTTTTCATTTCCAGTAAAGATTTATTCAGTAAAGATTCAATAGATCTATTATAGGTAAGTAGAGCGTCATGCTCATTTTTTAAGCCTTCAGGTGGATTTAAACTTTTGAACAGCTCGATTTTTGTTTTCATTTGCTCGATTCTACCTTCAATGCGGTTGATCTTCGACAAATCCCTTTTGTTATTTTGAACAATTTTAGTGATATCTTTTTTAAAATTATCGATCTCATGAAGGTATTCCTCGGCACTTACAAAATAATCCTTATAATCATCTTCGCTTTGACACCCTATAGTAAGTATTGAAAATAATATTAAAACGAATAAAATAAAAAAATTTTTCATTATTAACCCACCTCCGTATACCGTATAATGTTACTTATTAAAGAAACATTCTCCGTTAGTGCAACAAGCACTACTTCGTTAATGTGCATAATTTTAATATACATACATTTTTCGTGAGTATCGATAATGAAAAGACAAACAGTGGTTGCATTATCCTTAATACCATCATATACATTCTTCCATAAAAAAGGGAAGTCCTTAACTGGAAAAAAGCGTTTCATTTTATCAAGCAAAAACTGTGTCATCTGTTTCAAGCGGTCACATTAAGCCTCTATAGTAACATCATAACTTATTTCCTTCTTTATCTAGAAAAAGTAACTCCTTGCTTTTAAAATACTTTTTAGTAGTATTATGAAGTATCCAAACCTGCATACTTGTCCCTTCTAAAAGTATCAATTCAGCTTCATATGTACCTAATTTAACTTTTGAGACGTTTGACATTGTACCGCCCATATAGAAATCTTTACTTCCTACGTAATCTCCTTTTCTAAGTGTCTCTATAGGTCCTAAACCTATCATGTCAGCATATTTCCAACCGTATTTATTTCTATTAAACCTTGCTACTAATACCATATCATCTTCTAATGGGTAAAATACAATATAAGCAGTATTTGTTTCTTCAAGTATTCTTGTTTCGACCACTTCCCCAGCTTCAGCCTTAGGATTACTTATATTTCTGAGAGCCTCTTCTGGAGTAGAGTATGAGTATAATTTTTTATGTACCTCTATAAATATAAAAACACTTGCTATTAAGATAAGTGCCACTGCAATACTCACAATTCCTTTAATAAATATTGCTCCCCTTCCTTATAATTCAAATTTAACATTATGCTTCTATAGTTCAATAAAAGAACCTCTAATCTTTCTTGAATTAGAGTCCCCTATGTTGAATTACTACTTTTATAGTTGAAAGGCTTGAACCAAACATTCTTCTCCATCTACAATTTGCTTTTTTTCTTCAAAGTCTATATTTAACTCACTAAAAATTTTTCTCCAAAATATAATGGCTGGAATATTCTTAGCCAGTACTATAAGAAAGTAGATTCCCTTTTTTTGTTTAAATAATTCTCTTAATAATGAAATTGCAATACCTTTGCTTCTATATTTTTTCAACAAGAAAATATCATTAATACTATAATCATATTCCTTTGTTAAGAAAGGTCTTTCTAAAATTAGTAAAAATCCTACAATTGTTTTATCTTTTTTTAGAAAATATGGTGTCAGCCCTTTCCTCTCCCAAATTAATTCAAATGAATCAAATACGAAGGAACCATCCGTTTATATGTCAAATCCCTCGGTAAACTCCGAAAGATCATGTAAATATAGGGAATATAAATTCTGAAGAATGAGCTTTTCATCTTTGGAAATTGAGTTTAATGAAACCGTCATTGTAATACCTCTTTTACAATCATTTAAAGCTATTAATTGTTTAATTTCTACATAGAGTTTCATTTGTCCTTCTTGCACTAAACGAACCAATAAAGAAATGGGATCAGCCACAGCTGATCCCATTTTGTTATTCAAAATTCGCAACCCGATAGTTTAATAAGTAATTCCACAATTAATATAGTTAAAATTAGTAATTCTAGATATGTATTAATGTATTACTTATAAATTCGCGGAGCATTGAATTTTGTGTTCTTCAATTTAAATCGATATTTCGTTTTTCCAAAGTATAGTACTTAATTTGGTTTTGTATATTTGCATAAAGTTCTATTTTCTCTAATTCTGCTATTGGTATCCATTTAACACCTGTCTGATTAGGGTCAGGATTTTCAGGTAGTTTAGGAAAGGAACCTTTTTGTTTTTCAGATTGATAATATCCTCATGTGGTAACCGGCTCTATAGTAATTCTCCTTATCTAACTTTCCCCTTTTAACAGATTGTTTAATAAAACTGTAATAACAATACAGGTTAATTCATTATATAACTATTAGTTATTGACTTAACTAACTAGTTAGTCTAAATTAAAATTAACAAATTATTCCACGGGGTGATGTTAATGAAAAAGGTTATTGTTGTTGGAGCAGGTTTAGGCGGGTTATTTACAGCAGGTTTATTGGCAGGAAGGGGACATCAAGTCACAGTAGTTGAACGATCACCTATTTTAGGTGGCAGGTCTCACGTCTTAAAAAAGGATGGTTTTACCTTAGGTTATGGAGCCCATGCCATCTTGGCACCAAAAGCACACCCCGTCAAAAGTATCTTCAAAGAGTTAAACATTAATTTAACCTATAATAAAGCAAGTCTATCTAAATTCAAGCTCTTTAAGGATAGCAAATTACTCTCTACCCCTTTAGGATCAGGACTTCTAACATCACCTGCCATTCATGGGATGATGAATCATTTTGTGTTTTTAAAAAAATTCATCCAAATGGTGAAAGCAAAGCCTACGTTCGATCCTAATGTAACAGTAGAGGATTGGATAAACGAAAACATAAAAGATGGAACTATAGCAAAGGTAATCAAGGCATATGCAACTCTATCCGTCTATGATGGAGCATTGGATTGTTATTCCATGAACGCTTTCGTCGAACTTGCAAACTGTGAATATTCAAACATCGAGCCACTTGCATATGCAGCATATGATGAATTATTGGATAAGTTAAAAACACATATTATGGCAAACGGTGGAGAAATCCAATTGGGTTGTAAGGTCGAAGCGCTTATTATTCAAGATGGAAAAGTGGTAGGGGTTGAAACAAATGAACAAAACTTATATGCAGATAATGTTGTATTGAACTTGCCTCCTCAAGCTATAGAGAATATGATTAAAAATGATTCTTTAATAGATGAACTTAGCCCTTATTTTAACCAAACACCACAGTTTGTATATGTTTATGATTTAATGCTATCTAAGCCTTTAAGAAAAGATATAACAAACATATTGGATCTTGACGAAAACGTATATATAAATGATTACACCTTAAATGTTCCTTCATCGGTTACAAATAACGGGCAGCTACTCTCTTGTTTAAAGTTTTTAAGCAAACAGGAGCAGCAAGACGATTGCCATGCAGAGCAGTCCAAAGAATCAGTAGAAAGAATTCTCGATAGCGTCTATACCGGATGGAGACAGCACACTGCCCGAGCAAGAATAATAAATAGGGCTATGGTGAACGGAATTGCAAGACATACTGGTAATAAACTCCTTCCATTTGAAAGTAAGAATGTGGAATCCCTCTATTTTGTTGGAGATTCTACGTCTGGTCGTGGAGGCCTAGGATTGCCAGCATATGAGAGTGCTTGGCTAGTTTCGGAGAAGATTGATATAAAAAATTCAATTAAGCATGTTAGTAATGTCTAATCAAAGGAAGATCAGTACAAATGACAGATACAATTCCTGGTAAAGAAAAGATTTTGGAGACGGCATTAATTGAATTTGCCGATAAGGGTTATGAAGGGGCCAGAGTGGATCGGATTGCAATTGAAGCTGGCGTAAATAAGGCTTTAATTTATTATCATTTTAAAAGCAAAGAAGAACTTTATGTATCAACGATTAACTATTTGTTTAAAAAAGCAGCACCTACAGAATTAAAAATACCCTCTTCTTTAACTGTTAGAGAAAAAATGTTACTTTTAATACGGCACTTCACAACGTTTATTCATTATAACCCGATTTTTGTAAAAATCATGGATCAAGCTGTTAATAAAGGCAATAGCCTTTTTGACAATTTATACGAACAAAACCTCTATTTTCAAATGGTTATGGCATTATACTTTGAGGGAGTCACAAAAGGAGAAATTAGAATCATTGATGAGCCAGTCGATTATTTGGTTTCCCTTTTAGGTTCTTGTTACTTCTTCTATTCCCACCGAAATGCCTTATATAAATTTTATAGTAGCCATTTGGATGAAAAGGAGTTTCTTGAAATGCGTATCCGGACAGTGCAGGATATTGTAGATCGGGTTTTATTTCAAAAATAAAGGATACCCTTGTATTTTTTCCAAACCAAAAGAACGAGAAAAATTAAAAGGCATTATGCATCGAACTGCACCCTGTCAAGTGATCCGTGGAGGCTTCAGCTCTGTTAAAAAGGGCTGAAGCCGTTTAGTTGTTTTTAATAAATTCCCTGATTATTTAATTCTTTAGTCATACCAATTGCAAGTCATTCACTATCGTTATTTTCGCAGTATTGTTCTTCAATCTCTTGAACACGATTAATAGTTAATCCATCTCTAAATTCAATAGCTAAAGGATGTTCAGTTGGTTCAAGTTCAATGTAAGGTCTTACTCCATCTCCTCTATAATGTACTAATGCTTTTAAATTCACAGTTTCAGGATAAAAAGCCAGAGCAGTAGATATCCAACCAAACGTTGGTTCCAATAGTTCTTGGTTATCCCAGTGTTATTCTACCCTGTAAAAGTTATCTCTACTTAATTAAACCCATACACGACCCCATATCAGGTTTTCATCAGTTCCTTTAACTAGAAAGTTCGACTAGCATTTTTAATCACAATTTTTTCAAACACCCTTTAGTCTATTATCAATAATTAATTTTAAAAGCTAATCCTTCCTGAATCAATGCTCCAAATTGATTCCTTCTTCAACTAACCGATCCTATATTTTAAGTACATCTATTCACAATCTTTTTCAAAGTTAACAATTCAGAATAAAGATCATCACACATCAAAAAAGATGTGGTTTTTTATCAAGACTTGTGATGAACGAACAACCTCTATTTATCAATGGGTATATTAGAATAATACACAGTATACTCTCGCACAATTTTTAACAGGCAATATATTCGTTTAAGAAAATGTTAAATGCTATAATTTAGGAAATCGAAATAATTAGGAGGATCCAGGTGGAGACAAAACTATTTAGCCCTTATACAATTAAAAACGTTACATTAAAGAACCGAATTGTAATGTCCCCTATGTGTATGTATTCATCTCATAATCAAGATGGACATGTACAAAACTGGCACTATACCCATTATGTGAGCCGTGCTGTTGGTCAAGTAGGACTTATTATGGTTGAGGCCACAGCTGTCACACCACAGGGTAGAATTTCTGCGGAGGATCTTGGTCTATGGAATGATGAGCATGTAGAAGGACTCAGTAAGCTTGTCGGAATGATTAAGGAACAAGGATCTCATGCAGCCATTCAAATTGCTCACGCCGGTAGAAAAGCAATGGTAGATGGAGAAATCATAGCACCTTCCCCTATAGCGTTTAGTGAAAAACTAAAAATGCCAAGAGAAATGACATATGATGACATTCAAGAAACCATTAGAGCCTTTCAAGCAGGAGCATTACGTGCGAAGAAGGCAGGGTTTGATATTATAGAAATTCACGGTGCGCATGGGTATTTAATCAATGAGTTCCTATCACCACTTGCGAACAAGCGTGAGGATGAATATGGTGGTAGCACAGAAAATCGCTATCGTTTCCTACGTGAAGTCATTGACTCCGTAAAAGAGGTTTGGGATGGTCCACTTTTTGTGAGAGTTTCTGCGCATGATCACCACCCAGATGGTTTGACGGCAGAAGATTATGTTACATATGCAAAGTGGATGAAAGAACAAGGAATTGATTTAATCGATGTAAGTTCAGCAGCGGTAGTCCCAGTTCCGATAAAGGTTTACCCTGGATATCAAGTTGGCTACGCAGAGACGATTAGACATGGTGCAGAGATTCCAACAGGTGCTGTCGGATTGATCACAACAGGAAATCAAGCAGAAGAAATATTACAAAATAATCGTGCTGATCTTATATTCGTTGCAAGAGAATTACTAAGAGATCCATACTGGCCAAGAACTGCTGCCAAACAGCTAGGTGTGTCAATTGAAGCACCTAAACAATATGAGCGTGGGTGGTAAGGTCAAGAGGCAGAGACGAGCTAATTAAGATACCCAACTAAATCACAGGCCCTCATGCAACGTTATGCTGCACTACATCTTGAAGACAGCAGGCAGAGAATATGTTTTATCATAACAAGGCGGTTCGCCCCTTTAATTCGTGGTAGGTTACTAAACGCTTCTAGGGTTACATTCCCAAAACATGAAAATACGAAATAGCCTAATACTAACTTATTTGCTAAAAAGGGAACGGAAGTATATTTTACTTTCGTTCCCTTTTATATTGTTTCCGCTTACCAACATAATGACCAATACCAAAGCTGATTATGGTATTTAGTAAAAACACACTTACGATTCCAAGGTGATTCTTGATATATTCAGTCCCGGTCATAAGGTGTTCTTGCAATCTCAGTGCCGAAAAGAATTCATGGATTTTATCGGCTTCGTATAGATAGTAGAAATAAACAATCAATCCTCCTAGGAGTAAGAAAAACGTCGTTCTTATTAATCTAATTAAGAGAGTATTTGATTTTGGAGAGGATGGTGTACGTTTATTTGCTTTTCCTTTTCTTTTTCGAATGATATGTTGAACTGACATATTCTCACCCTCTACTTGGGTAATGCAATACGAAATGGAAATAATGTTGCTGTCATTATGCCTTCTTTGACCGCTGGGTCTGATTCCATAATCTTAATCGCTTCTTCTTCTGACTCCACTTCAAGAATGACAATCCCGAATCCATCTGGATCCATATTTAATGTTCTACCAGCTAGTGCTACAATCCCTTCCTGACAAAGTAACTGAAGCTGATCGAAATGTTTAAGAACGATGTTATTCTCTTTTTCTGTCCAGTTAGATTCATCTAATAAGCTAGGGATAAGCTTCAATTGATATAGATATTGCTCCTTCATGCCTATTCCTCCCATATACGCTCTACTAGATGCGTATTTTCCTTCATGTTTATCATAAATACATCTGGGTTCGACATTGCTTGCCATTCTTCAAATCCATATTTCTCATCAAACATTCTCAATAGTAAGGTGGTTAAATTTCCGTGACTAACTAAGGCGATATGCTCGTCATTATCCATTACTAATTCCTGAATTAATGACTGCAAGCGAACCATCGCTTCCTTAGAGGATTCACCACCTTCAAAGGAAAGGTTTTCATCGTCAAACGATGCTTCTAAATTTTCTAACCAATTTGAAAGAGGAGGATCGCTCAATATTCGTTCAACTAATCGAGGATCTTCGATTATTGGAATTCCTTGTTTTTCTGCATAAGGTTTGATTGTTTCAACAGCCCTTACATATGGACTAGAAATGATTTTCTTAATCGGGTATTCATTTAAGAATTCTGCTAACTGCTTTGCCTGTTCTACCCCTTCAGTAGTAAGAACCGCTTCCTCTTCCTGTCCCGTCGCCTTGCAATGACGAATAACATAAAGAATTTTATTCACTAGATCCACCCTTCCTTTCTATACGAGTTGTGTAAAAATCATATGCAATATCAACCGTCTGAAAAATTTCCTTAGCTTCCTTTTCTAGTTGAACCGAATCTTCTCTTTGATACCTAGCACTAATATGATTCAGTACTAACTTTTTAGCATTTGCTATTTTGGCTACTTCGGCTGCTTGTGTTGTTGTTGAATGGAAATAATCATGGGCAAGCTTTCCTTCATGGCTAGCAAAGGTTGCTTCATGTATCAACATATCAGCATTTTTTGCAAGCTCGATACTTTTTTGACAATACCTTGTATCACCTAAAATGGTGACAATTCTTCCAGGTTGACTAGGACCAAGATAATCCTTTCCATTTAATGTAATGCCATTCTCTAATGTAATCGTCTCCCCTAATTTTAGCTTCTTGAATACAGGTCCTGGAGTCACACCTAGCTCTATTAAATTGTCTACTAATAATGCACCAGGGAGATCCTTTTCTGTAATACGATATCCATAACTAGGAAGTCCATGATCTAGTAATCCTGCTTCTACTCGAAAATAACGATCTTCAAATAGTATTCCCTCTTCTATTTCTACAATCTTAAGCGGATATTTTAAGTGTGTTTTGCTTATTTTCAAACAAATTTCTATGTAATCTTTAATACCTTTAGGACCATATACGGTTACAGACGTCTCTCCTCCTTGAAATGAGCGACTACCTAATAATCCTGGCAAACCAAATATATGGTCTCCGTGCAAATGCGTGATGAAAATTTTCTCGATTTTTCGTGGGCGAATAGACGTATGTAAGATTTGATGCTGAGTTGCCTCCCCGCAATCAAAGAGCCAAACAGCTCCAATTTCTTCTACTAATTGAAGAGCGATGGCTGATACATTTCTTTCTTTTGCCGGCAAACCTGCACCAGTACCCAAAAAAGTAATCTCCATGTTTCGCCCTCCTTTACCTATCTGTTTTTGGGTTTTGTAAAAAATCCTTATTGAAACTTGTTCCCTTAGTATTGGATTCCTTATCAACAATGGATAATCCTTTTTTTATTGCATGATTTCCATATTTTGATTGTAGCTTCTCGATTGTATCGTATAAAGGCTCATTTTTAGCATCCTGCTCAAACGAAAACAGATCAAGTTGTTTATAAGCATCCTTCTTATCGACAAGATCTTGAGCGGTAACACCTAATAAACGAACAGGATCCTCGGTCCAATGCTTTTTCCATAACTGCTCTATAATATTCATCAAATCAATTGATTCAACGATGGGATTCTCAAGCTTCTTACTTCTTGTGATTGTTTTTCTATCATCGTAACGAATCATTAACTGAACTGTAAGTGCAACCATTTCTTTTCGCTTTAACCTTCTCGATACGGAATCTGATAACTTCTTTAGCACATCGAAGATTTCATGCTCATCAGTCGAATCCTCTCGAAGCGTAGTTGAGTTCCCGATGCTTTTAAACTCATATATGGCATCTGGGTCAACAGGTCTACTGTCAATCCCATTTGCTCGACTCTTTAACCGTTCACCATTTATCCCTAGCAGTTTTTTTAATTGGATAGAATCAGCTTTTGCTAAATCACCAATCGTAAGAATTTGAAATGGTCTTAGTTTCTGGGCTGTTTTCTCGCCTACTCCATGCATTTCTTCTACTGGCAATGGCCAAAGTACTTTTTCTACATCTCTTTTCCTTATCACTGTAATTCCTAGAGGTTTTTTCATATTGGAGCCCATTTTTGCTAGAAATTTATTGGGCGCAATTCCAATACTACATGGAAGAAGTAGGTTTTCTAGCAGTTCGTTTTGGATTTTTCTTGCCACCTCAAGAGGTGATCCCATCCGAAAACATTCCGTAATATCTATGTATCCCTCATCAATTGAAACTGGTTGAACGAGAGGTGTATACGTCCGTAAATAGTCAAACATAGCGAGCGAGGCTTTACGATAACGGTCAAAATTCGGTGTTTTCACGATTAGACCTGGACATAATTTTTTCGCTTCCCACAATGGCATAGTTGCCTTTATTCCTTTAGCCCTTGCCTCATAGCTACAAGTTACAATAATCCCTCTTCGTTCTTCTGGGTTTCCCGCTATTGCGAGCGGCTTTCCTCTTAATGATGGATCATAAGCAACCTCCACCGAAGCATAGAAACTATTCATATCAACATGTAAAATAACCCGTCCATTTTTCGGATACATATTTTTCAAGAAGATTCACCTCAAACCCTATCAATACAAAATGCTACGGACTACTTCTATCATAAATCCTACAATATAATTGATGCAAATATGGAACGATGATGAATAGAAAAATTGGCATACTCCTAGAAATGATACTTAAGACAAATGCTTACTATTATGGTAAACACCAAAAGAAAAAGGCCCTACGCGGACCTTATTTTAAATGTTGCTTTATTTCTCGCATTTCATCTAGTGATTGAAGAAGCTTGGAAGGATCGATTAAAGTAAGCAATCGATTCGTAAGGTTTGCAACACCCATTAAATACGAATTCTGACCATAGGACATTAAGCCTACTTGTTGTATGGAGTCATTTGGAATATCAATTATTTCCTTTGCATCATCGACAATTAGACCAAATGAAAATTCGTTTGTATGAACAACGATCATTCTAGTCTTATCAGATACTTCCGATGCCTTTTTATATAGAACTTGATTCGAATCAAGAATCGGTGTTACATCTCCACGAATTGTCGTTACACCATTCATATAATAAGGCATATTTGGAACAGATGTTAAAGGTTGCATCTTTTCAATCGAAACAACATACTGAATCGGAACACCATACTCTTCTTCCTGTGTTTGAAAAACAACCACCTTATCTAAAGCTACTGCCTCACTCATAAGTACAACCCCCTCATTAATAACTACTAGTTTTATCTATCATACTATATTTTCTCTCTAACATATAGGTTTTTATAGTACAAAATCACTATTCCCTTCCAAGGAATAATTATATTTTTATCACTCTAGTTCTTAAAACTAGTAAAACGCATACATTACTAATACAGACTTAATTACTTCTAGGTAATAATTTCAAGGAGGAATGAAAGATGATTTATGCAACGCCTGGACATGCGGACTCAAAAGTAAGCTTTAAAAAACGCTATGATAATTATATTGGAGGGAAATGGACTCCTCCAGTAAAGGGTGAGTACTTTGAAAATGTAACACCTGTTACTGGACAAGCATTTTGTGAAGTAGCAAGATCTAACGCTGAAGACATAGAATTAGCATTAGATGCTGCACATGAGGCAAAAAATGCTTGGGGAAAGACGTCTGCAGCTGAGCGTGCGAATATCCTTAACAAGATTGCAGATAGAATGGAACAAAACCTAGAAATGTTGGCAGTTGCGGAGACATGGGATAACGGGAAGCCTGTTCGTGAAACGTTAGCAGCAGACCTTCCACTTGCCATTGACCATTTCCGTTATTTTGCAGGTTGCGTAAGAAGCCAAGAAGGAACAATATCTCAACTCGACAACGATACTGTTGCTTACCACTTTCATGAGCCATTAGGTGTTGTTGGACAAATTATTCCGTGGAATTTCCCGCTATTGATGGCGACTTGGAAGCTTGCTCCTGCCCTTGCAGCTGGCAATTGTGTCGTGTTAAAGCCTGCTGAGCAAACACCTACATCCATCATGATATTCATGGAATTGATTGAAGATTTAGTTCCTCCTGGAGTTATTAATATTGTAAACGGTTTCGGGGTAGAAGCTGGTAAGCCTCTAGCATCAAGTAAACGTGTTGCTAAGGTTGCCTTTACAGGAGAAACAACAACAGGTAGATTCATTATGCAATATGCCTCTCAAAACTTAATTCCTGTCACTTTAGAGCTTGGCGGAAAATCTCCTAATATCTTTTTTGAAGATGTAATGGCTCAAGATGACGAATTTTTGGATAAAGCGATAGAAGGATTTGTAATGTTTGCTTTAAATCAAGGAGAAGTATGTACATGCCCGTCCCGCGCGCTAATCCACGAATCTATTTATGAAAGGTTCATGGAACGAGCACTATCTAGAGTTGAACAAATTAAACAAGGTAATCCACTTGATACAGATACAATGATTGGGGCACAAGCTTCTACCGAACAGCTTGAGAAAATCCTCTCTTATTTAGATATCGGAAAACAAGAAGGCGCAGAGGTTCTTATTGGTGGTGACAGAACCTACCTTGAAGGAGAGCTTGAAGGTGGCTATTACGTTAAACCTACGGTGTTTAAAGGACATAACAAAATGCGTATCTTCCAAGAAGAAATCTTTGGTCCAGTTGTCTCTGTTACAACCTTTAAAACCCCAGAGGAAGCATTACAAATTGCAAACGATACTTTATATGGACTAGGGGCAGGTGTGTGGACTAGAGATGTAAATACAGCATACCGATTTGGTAGAGAAATCGAAGCTGGTAGAGTATGGACAAATTGCTACCATGCTTATCCTGCACACGCAGCATTTGGAGGCTATAAGGCATCTGGAATTGGTAGGGAAAACCACAAGATGATGCTAAGTCATTACCAGCAAACTAAAAATCTACTTGTTAGCTATAGCCCTCAAAAATTAGGATTCTTCTAAAATGACTTCAATTGACAAGGTCACTGCAACAAAAGAAGCCCTTCAACTAATTGAAAGACTAAAGGTAAAACATGGTGAGCTACTATTCCATCAATCAGGTGGATGCTGTGACGGAAGTTCTCCAATGTGCTATCCAAAAAGTGAGTTTTTCATTGGTGATGTTGATGTTTTACTTGGATATATCGGCAACTGCCCTTTCTATATGACAGAGGCTCAATATGAATATTGGAAGCATACTCAATTAATAATTGATGTCGTAAAAGGTAGAGGTGGTATGTTTTCATTAGAAGGGCCAGAGGGGTTGAGGTTTTTAACGAGGTCTAGAGTATTCACTGAAGAAGAACAAAGAAACTTAAAATAGATTCCCGTTTAGGGAATCTATTCTTCTAATTGACTGGTGGTAAAAATCCTTCTTTACTAATAAATATAGCTTCATTTGGAAAATATCTTTGTAGTGCTACAACTAGTTGCTTGTACTTCTCACGATTATACCACTCCTGAAGATTCATCTTCTCATATATCTTATATATCCCCATTGTTTTTGTCCTTTTCCCTTCACTTCCATCGCCTTGGAAATAGTCATCAACTGTTATTCGATTGACTACTTTTGAAAGCAATTCTGAAAAAGAATTTGTTGAAGGAAGAAGAGGAGCAATGGCTACCTGTGTTTTGATTCCACTCTTTCCAATTTGATCAATGGCTTTTAGCCTAGCCGATATAGGTGGTGCACTAGGTGAGAAAAGCTTTCGAATATCTTCTCTATCTGTTTCAACTGTCATACTAACTAGCACATTTAACTGCTTTAGTAATTCAATATCCCTTGTCACTAAAGGACTTCTTGTTTGCAAAAATAAAAAATCAGGCGGCTCTTTTACCATGGCTTCGAGGATAGATTTTGTTATTTCATTTTTATACTCAACTGGTTGGTATGGATCAGTACTAGATGACATAAAAATCGAAATGGAAGGATACTTCTTTCTAGCCTTTTTAATTTCAGCTTGATATCTATCTGCAGCATTTGCCTTAATATCAACCCATGTACCCCAGTCTTCTTTTCGGAATAATCCAACAGGGCTTTTTCGAACATAACAATAGCTACAGGCAAAAGCACAACCAGAATAAGGATTTAAGGAAAACGTATATCCTTCAAGAAACCCACTTGCTGGAGTCAACAATTGTTTAGTATGTTTTTCTACGATATTCATGTTTCACCTTCCAATCAGTAAGTAGTCTACTTATGCTCGAGAAAATAAGAAAGCCAATTACGCCACCTGTTGTATTTAAAACAATATCATCAACATCAAATGCTCCCGCTCTTATAAGAACTTGGGTAACTTCAATCGCGAATGAAAAGAAAAAAGATAAACCAACAACCTTCAGGAACTGTTTTTCAATAAAATAAGCGATAAAGAATCCAAAAGGAACAAATGCAAAAATATTGCCAAAAAAGTTATCAGTGAGTAACCTCCAACCAAAACCATTGAAATGCATGATATAATCTGAGATTGACTTAAACGGAATAACATTATAAGCAAGCGTTCCATAAACGGATTGACGATAACTAGATAAAAATAACAAATACATTAGTATGATAAAATTAATACAAAAACAGCCTACCATTATTTTACGAATGAAAATAGTCATTTATAAATCTCCGTAAAAAGAAAAATAAAAAGAAGATGTGCATGAAGCAATTCCTCTTTTAATCTAACATATTTCAAGCAGAGATATCATTTTTTATTTTTGGCTTTCTAGGATTTTCTTGATCGTTACTAGATCCTTCATATTAGCTTTTTTCATCATTGATGACATAAATGGTGTAAAAAGCTTAGAGAATCCAGAAGGGACTCCTTTATTTCGAAGCTTCATTTTTGTTTCATTTTGACCTAGCTTCTCCCACGTATATGTTGTCTCCATTGGAAAGGGTCCATTGGCTGTTCTCATCACTAGTTTTTTCCCAGGGAGCCACTCCACAATTTCATAAATATACGCAAGTTCTCTTCCTAAGAAATGCGCCTTAAATGCCACTTTAGACCCAATCTCTAAAGGCTTTGGTGTTTGCCAAACTGCTGATTTTATATTTACATACCATTCTGGTGCATTATCAGGATTTGTTGCATAGTCAGCTACCTTTTCGATAGGGCTGTTGATTAAAATTTCTGTTTTAACATCTACCATTTTTCTAGCTCCTCTATTTTATTTTAGTTGAATGTTCTGCAATTATTGATTTTCTTTGTAACCTTTCCCATTCTCAACATATGTCTTCAAGAATTTACCTAATAATTCTTCCCATCCATTTCGATGCGCCTCCTCCCAGTTAGGGTCGATGAGACCAACTGCATGGTGTGAAAGCTTCAGAATTGTATCCTCTCCTCTTTCTTCTAGTTTAAAAGAGAAAGCGCTATTTACTGCCCCTTTCATTCCGAGTAAACCATTAAGTCGAATTTCGTATGGAGCATTTATAAAAGTAATAGTCCCCCATAATGCACCATGCTCATGGTCCACAATTTCAACAAACTTCCCTCCTACTTTTGGTTCAAGTGATAGTTTTGAACGATCACCTAGTAAACGATAAGCCCACCAATCATTAATATTTTCAGTCAATGCTCCAAACACAAGATTTATCTTCCCTTTAATCGCAATTTCTTGTTCGATCTCAAATGATTGTTTCCAATTATTTTTACTCATGGTATTATTTTCTCCTTCAATATTTGATTTTAATGTAAATAAGGATTGTGCCATTATAGACTGATATTTTGTCACCCATCTATCTGATAAATATTCAAGAGGAACAATATTGATATAGTTAAGGCGATTTCTTCCCTCTCTTCTAATTAGAACAAGATTGGCATCTACAAGCTGATTTAAATGCTTCATAATCGCAAATCGACTTACTTCATCAAATTGATCACTAATATCATTTGTAGTTTTAGGTCCATTTTTTAGTAAATCAAGTATAGTTCGTCTGATCGGGTGACCTAGTGCCTTAAATAAATCATTTAGATTGTCCTCATTCAATTGGTATCACCTTCTAATTATACATGTTACTAAAAGGTAACATATAATATGTGACCAAATAGTAACATATTTATTTATGTTAAGTCAACAACAGAACAAAAGGCTCAAGGCGCTCCGTTTAGCCTAAGGCAGAGCAAATGTTCCTAAATGAGAGAAAAGGGTGCTTTCCCCTTTTACTCATTTAGGGTTATTTGACTAAGGAAAAAGTGATTTTTCTTTTTCCCTCGAGTGGCTGGGTGCTGGAGCTGGATTCCATGTCACTAGCCCATTCTCTTGCTGTAAACTTAAAAATAATTAAGAAAAGGTGCAGAATCTGCACCTCCGTCACTTTAATTTGAAACTTCTTTAATAATAGATACTACAAGTTCAGCTGTTTTCACTAGCTCTTCAACAGGCATTCTTTCATTTGTTGTATGAATTTCTTCATAGCCAACAGCTAAATTAACTGTTGGAATCCCATGACCTGCAATAACGTTAGCGTCACTTCCGCCTCCACTTTGTTGCAATTCAGAAGTACGGCCAATATTCGCAACTGCTCTACGTGCAATTTCTACTACATGGTCACCTTCTCCAAATTTAAATCCAGGGTACATTACATTTACCTCTACCTCTGCTCGGCCACCCATTTTCGTAGCAGTTTGTTCAAATGCTTCTTTCATTTTTCGAACCTGTTCTTGCATTTTCTCAGGAATCAATGAACGTGCTTCTGCAAGGATATCAACACGATCACAGACGATATTCGTTTGTTTTCCACCTTCAAAACGGCCAATATTGGCTGTTGTTTCCTCATCAATTCTGCCAAGCGGCATGTTGGAAATCGCTTTTGCAGCAATTGTAATAGCTGAAACCCCTTTTTCAGGTGCAACACCTGCGTGTGCTGTCTTTCCAAGTATAGCTACTTTTAATTTTGCTTGAGTTGGAGCAGCAACAATAATATTTCCAACTTTCCCATCACTATCTAATGCATAACCGTATTTAGCCGTAATTTTGGAAGGGTCTAATGCTTTCGCACCAACAAGACCTGACTCTTCCCCGACTGTAATAATAAACTCGATAGTACCATGAGGGATATTATTTTCTTTTAATACTTTGATTGCTTCTAACATAGCCGCTAAACCAGCCTTGTCATCCGCACCTAAAATTGTCGTTCCATCCGTCACAATATATCCGTCTTGAATCGAAGGTTTTATTCCTTTTCCTGGAACTACCGTGTCCATATGAGAAGTAAAGTAGATCGTATCTACCCCTTCTTTTGTTCCAGGTAATGTACAGATTAGATTTCCAGCACCATGTCCTGTGATCTCTGTTGTATCATCTTCAAATACTTCCACACCTAACGCAGAAAATTTATCTTTAAGTACTTTACATATTTCAGCTTCAAATAATGTCTCAGAATCTACCTTTACAAGCTCTAAAAATTCGCTTACTAAACGCTCTTGATTAATCATTAATATTCCTCCTAGTTGTCTTAGAGTGGGATGTTTCCATGTTTTTTTCTAGGGCGGTCTTCTCGCTTGTTTCGTAGCATATCTAACGCCTGAATAATCTTTATCCTTGTTTCTCTTGGGTCAATCACATCATCGACCATACCCATTTTCGCAGCGACATATGGATTAGCAAATTTTTCGCGATACTCCTCAATTTTGTCCGCTCTTGTTTGTTCAGGGTTTTCACTTTCAGCAATTTCTCTTGCAAAGATTATATTGGCAGCACCTTGAGGACCCATAACGGCAATCTCAGCATTGGGCCAAGCAAAAACTAAGTCAGCACCGATAGCTTTACTGTTTAATGCAACATAGGCGCCTCCGTAAGCCTTTCTCAAGATAACGGTTAACTTTGGAACCGTTGCTTCTGAATATGCGTAAAGGATTTTAGCACCGTGTCTGATGATTCCCCCGTGTTCTTGTTTAACGCCTGGGAAGAATCCTGTCACATCTTCGAATGTAATGATTGGAATATTAAAGGAATCACAAAAACGAATAAATCTAGCCGCTTTATCTGACGAATCAATATCTAGACCTCCCGCCATCACCTTTGGTTGATTACAAACTAAGCCTACGACTTCACCCTTTACACGAGCTAGTCCAACAACAATATTCCTAGCAAAATCCTTATGTACTTCTAAAAAAGAATCTTTATCTACTACTTGATGGATCACCTTTCTTACGTCATATGGACGTATCGCATCAAAAGGGATTGTTTCTGTTAACTCAGGGCGATAATCATCCTCTTGATCTGCCTCTTCTAATCTCGGTGGCTTCTCTTCATTATGCTGAGGTAAGTATGAAAGAAGCAAACGAACATGTTCTAAAACGTCCTGTTCAGTTTTCCCAGAGAAGTGAGCATTCCCATTAATAGAATTATGTACAGCTGCGCCACCTAAGTCTTCAGATGAAATCTTTTCCCCTGTTACGGTTTCGATGACCTTTGGACCTGTAATAAACATTTGGCTCGTTTTTTCAACCATGAATACAAAGTCTGTAATAGCTGGAGAATATACAGCTCCACCTGCACACGGTCCCATGATAACAGAAATCTGTGGTACGACACCAGAGTAGATCGCATTTCGATAGAAAATATGGCCATAACCATCTAATGATACCACACCCTCTTGAATACGCGCTCCGCCGGAATCATTTAGCCCAACTATAGGGGCACCGTTCTTCGCTGCTAAGTCCATAATATTAGAGATTTTCTTTGCATGCATTTCACCCAATGCCCCACCAAACACTGTAAAATCTTGTGAGAATAAATAAATTGGACGACCATGAACTTTTCCATAACCCGTTACTACACCATCACTTGGTCCTTTCTTATCACCAAGTCCGAAATCTTGAGAGCGATGCTCAATAAAAGGATTCAGTTCTACAAACGATCCAGGATCTACAAGTAGATCAATACGTTCTCTCGCTGTTAATTTTCCTTTTTCATGTTGCTTTTCAATACGGTCATCTCCGCCGCCAAGTTCAACTTCTCTACGTCTGTCATATAAGTCATTAATTTTTTCGTAAATATCCATGCTGAACACTCCTTTAGTTCACACTACTTTTTCTCACATAGCTCGAGTAATACACTACCTGTTGACTTCGGATGCATGAAGGCAATTTGTGCCCCTCCTGCACCAGGCTTTGCTTGATCATGAATCATACGAATTCCATTCTCTTTCATATAGTGAATTCTTTCTTGAATCGAATCGACTCCAAGTGCAACATGGTGAATACCTTCGCCCTTTTTTTCAATAAATTTCGCAATTGGACTTTCTTCTGTTAACGGCTCTAACAACTCTAGTTTTGTTTCACCAGCTTTTAGAAATGCCACTCTTACTTGTTCCGATTCTACTTCTTCTATTCCTTCTAGTGTAAGCTCTAAAATATCAACGTACAATTTTAATGATTCCTCAATTGAACGAACAGCAATTCCAATATGATCTATTTTTTTTATCATCTAGATCCTCCTCATAAAAAAGAAAACGCATACATCTAATATTAGAATAAATTAGACAAGACTTCTAATGTTATTTCACCAAACTTAGCCATTTTCCTTCCTTTTTTTACTTAGAGACATATATTAGGGTACATTTTACATATAATTGTTTGTAATTACTTCTTGTCCCAAAACATATTTCCACGTTAAAATATATAAAGAGAATTTTATAGAGGGGGAAACGTGAACATGACCCGTAAGACGCAAAAAATTATCGTTTATATCATGATTGCTTCTATGTTATTATCAACTTTATTTGCTGGGGCCGCAATGCTCTTTTAAATCGATAAAAAGCATGCATGAAGAAATTGAAGGTACAATATAGTTAAAAATCAATGTATTCACATAACATATTGTTTTTGAAAAAATATCAATTTAATTAACCTTAAAGTAGAGCTTAGGATTTAACCTAAGCTCTCTTTGATATTCCTTACTGTTCAATTCATTATTGATTCTATCGTTACTAAACGATATTTTACATATCTTCTATAGTAAGCAAAAAAGTTTACGTTAAAGTCTGTAAAAAACAAAATTTAGGTCACACTATACATTGACTCTAGCTTTGTAAAAAGGAGATTATATATGGTAAACCAAGACTTTGACAAATTTAGAAAAGAACAAGAGGAGCATCAAGCCAAGTATATTGGAAGTAACAAGATTCATACCCAATCCTCCAATGATCCGAACTATAATAACAATGAGGAAACGGATAAAGCTCCTGGATTAACGGGTAGAGAAATTTAATTAAAATAGCTTTTCACTATGAAAAAAGAGATTGGGAGGCAACCCAATCTCTTTTTTTTCATGAAACTTTATTTTCTCGACTCGTATTAGAAGCTCTACTACTAATGAAAAAACCAGTATAAATCAAAAACGTTCCTATCATTATGATGATTCCTATATATACTGACATCATCATCGGCATTAAAAAAGCTCCTATAATAATAGTAGATCTTGCAATCAACTCTGCTCCACTAAAAGAAAGATTTGAAAATGCTGAATAGGAACCTCTCTTATCACTTGGTATCATATTTGCCTTTTCTGCCTCCTTAATTGGAGAATAAATAAGCTCTCCTAATGTCGCAATCAGATTAAACAGAAGTAAAATGTACCAAGTATTAGCTGACGTTATGGTTGCATAACCAATTCCATAAAGAATAAGACCAAGTAGTATAGCCTTTCTTTTACTCAATCGATCTGTCAATCGACTAATGAAAAAGGTTAAGCACACAACTAAGAGCATATTCTGGATATTTAGCATACTTAACATCCTAACCCCATCTATTCCAAGATTCCCAATTGTAATTGAATCAAACGTTTCCGCTAATCGAATGCCGATGTAACTGTTCAAAGAGAACTCGGCTGCAAAAATAAATGTCGAACCCAATACAACCTTGACAAATGCAGAATCTTTTATAGCCACATTATAGTTACTGATGAGATCCATAAACAAATTATCATGGGTCTTCTTTGAAAACTCAGTAAAACGATCACGAAGCCAAATCCCATAAGCGATTGGGATAATTGTTGAAGTAAAGGTCAGCAACATGAATAGTTCCTTTTGATAATTTACATATAAAAGTCCACCAAGTGCTGCCCCAATGGCCATGGATAGATTAATAAACCAATAATCCAATGCATAGACTGCCTTTCGATTCTCTGGTGTTGTTGAATCCATTATGATTGCATGCATTGCAGGTCTACCTAAACTACTTGTTATAATAAAGCCAATATACGCGACTGCAAATAACCAGATAATATTTGAAGCAGGTAATAGGCTAAGTGTCATCAAGAAAAACATGAATGCCGAACCACTTGCTGTTAATAAAAGAACTTTTTTTCTAGGAAAACGATCTGATATGTACCCTCCTATTAAATTCACCATAAATCCAATGATCACTGTTAGTATCAAAAACATTCCTGCCCAGACTTTATTTATCTCTTGTGCAAAAAATAGAGCCATAAAAGGCATAACCGCTGATGAAACGGCCCGACTAAAGAAAGATGTAATTAATCTAACTTTAATATTTTGTGGATACTCTTTCCATCCCATGTTGTTCCCTCCCTTTGTCTATTGTAATATTAAACTAGACCCAAAAACTTAAAAATAGACAGATCACAAAAGTGTGTCTACTTTTATTGAAGTGAGGATTAGCATGGACAATAAGTTACTATTGCTGTCTAGATCTTTTCCATCTGGCAGCGTTAAAATCGAAGACATGGCAGAAATACTAGAAATAAGTCATAGACAAACATCAAGATCTCTCAAAAAATGGTCTGATGAAGGTTGGTTGAGCTTTACTCCTGGGAGAGGGAGAGGGAATGTATCTCAATTACTTTGGTTACGAAACGTAGAAGAAGAATATGAAGAACAAGTCATGAAACTTCTCGATACAGAACCGGTTGAACGGATTAGTAAATACTTGATGTTTGATTGGTCTTCGGGTAGCAAAATGAGATTAATCAAAAAGTTTGATACGAAATTTGGTTACTTTACACAAACGAAAGATAAGTTAGTTGTACCAAAAAGATACCCATTTCTAACCATGCATCCATTAGAAGCAGCAGATGCTCATAGTGCCCATTTAGTAGCAAATGTTTTTAATCGTTTAGTGTCGATTACCGATACTGGCAGTATCGTCCCAGAAATTGCGCATAGCTGGGACGTTTCCGACACAAAGCTGAGATTATATTTAAAAAAAGACGTCATGTTTCATGATGGGTCCATTCTAAGTGCTAAGGATGTAGTGGATTGTCTAGAAAAACTACGTGTACATAAGCACTACAAAGCACTTTGGTCGCCTGTAGAGAAAATTGTCGCAACCTCTACCGTAGTAGTGGATCTTCACTATCCTGATGGTTGCAGCTATATTATACAATTATTAAGTATGATGTCAGCCAGTATTTATAAGTTAAACCATGATCGGCTAATAGGAACAGGTGGATTTTTAATTGGAGATAACAATAAGCAGAAGACAACGTTAGTTGCCTTTAAGGAACATTTTGGGGAGAGACCATTATTGGATGTGGTTGAGTTCATCCAAGTACCGAAGGATTTCAAAATGGTGTATCACTCGACAGTTGACCAAGACAATCCAAATTCTACATTTCAAGTAGAGAGTGATTCTGGTTTTGGAGTTGTAATGATGAATACAAACCGTCATTCAATGGTGCAGAATAAAGAAGTTCGCCATTTCCTTCATTATGTTATTGCCAAAAACCGGCATACCATTACTCAATATGAACCTCGGGCATTTCCAAATGATAAGAGCTGCTTCATTGGACAAGATCAGCGGATTCAGGCTCCAACTGTTGTTCGTCCGTCATTTGATGCTCCTATTGTCGTAAGAGTAGCCGACCATACAGAAAGGACCTCTATGTGGCTGAAAGAAACATTAGAGAAGGAAGGCATCCCTGTTGAGATGAAACGAGTAACATTTGAGCAATCCATTCATAATGATGTCATCAATCAAGAGGTTGATCTCTTTGTTCATGGAGAAATATTCGAAGCGAATCAAGATCTTTCTTTTTATAACTTTCTTATAAACGGCTTCTCTCCCTTAATTCGTATATTACAAAAGGATAAACACTGGATTCAGCATTTAGAAACATATAAGCATATTCCGTTTTCGAAGTGGAGATCCCTAAATCTAGTGACCGAGAAAAAATTAATAGAATCATCCATTATGATTCCTCTTTACTACGAGAAACGACAAACCCCGTTTTCTGGAGATATTATGAATATCAAAATCAAGCATTTTGGATATGTAGATTTTTCTAAGTTATGGGTGAGGCCTTCTATTGAAAACTAGAAGAATAAAAAACTGTATTTACTGATGCAACTGTATTCAAATACAGTTTTTTCTGTCAAATTACGGAAATGTCCGGGAAATTGAATTTTTTGGACATTTCATTTCTCTCATCTGCAAAATGTCCGGCGTTAGACTGACTTTTATCGACATTTCCAGCCCGATTTCTTCGCCAAAATGTCTTTGTGATGGCTTGTCTCAGACATTTCACTTCCATTTCTTCACCAAAATGTCTTTGAGGTTGACTCTCTCAGATATTTTTTCTCTCCAACAAATATGTTGTATCCGTAATCGAACCTTTACAATAGGCTCGATAATAACGTTTTTTCCTGTTCTGCCTAACAATTCGTTTAATATTACATTGCGTTTATCTACTTCTGTTTCCGTTGTTTCATTGTACATCCTACAAGTCTTCTTGTGTTTTCTCGGTCCTTTACTAATTTTGGATTTGTCGAGTCATACATTTCACCGTACAACATCTTTTCCGTTACTGTTCTCATCATTGTCTCTCCCTGTTTATATACTTCTCCTTGGATTAGATGTCATTTTTTCAACACTAACTAAATCCGTTCTACTTTGACTTAAATACCAATTTGAAACCTCCATTAAATCAACATGAATTCTTTCAACTGTCTCTTCTATACTATTTAACTGCTTGATTACTTTACCACTAGGTGATACAACCATTGATGAACATCCCTGTTCTTCATGAGCAATGTTGGAAGAAATAATAAATCGTTGATTTTCTGCTGCACGACTTATTAGATGCGCATTCCAAATGGCAAGCTTTTCATGACCGATAACATTGGTTAAATAGAAAATTAATTCTGCACCATTCAACGACAATAATTTCCATTGTTCAGGAAATCTTATTTCTCTACATAGCTGAATCGCGACTTTTACCTTTTTTTCACCAAGTTCAAGATGAAAACAAGACAGCTCCTTACCTGCCTTAAAGAAATCTCTTTCATGCATCGCTAAATTTACTTTCTTATAAATCTGTTTATTTCCACTTGGAGAAATGTAAAGACCAGCATTATACCAATCCCCATCTTCAAAGATACAAGAGCCAAAAATAAGATGTAGCTGATGTTTTTTTGAAACAGCTTGAAGCTTTACGATAGCCTTTTCAACATCTCGAGCAACTTTTTGAGTAAGAAAATCAAAGCGATCGGAATAACCTGATAAACACCCTTCTGGCATAACCATAATATCGTTCTCTTTTTTTGAAGAAAAAACCAATTCTAGCATTTTCTGAAGATTTGCTTCCACACTAAGTGTTGGTTTAAACTGCGCCAATGAAATAGTTATTTCCATTTTCTATACCTCATCCCCTTTATCATTTTAAGCTAGTTATCTATACTTTCTGTCACAAATCCCCATAAGCCCTCTACTAATAGGTAACCAAGACTTTTAATGGATTTATCCTACCTTCACTCAAATCTTCAAAACATTGAATAAGGTCTTGTTTTGAAATTGTTTCTTCAAATAGCTTATGTAAAAAAGGAGTCTTCTTAGTTTGAGTAAAAAACCATTCTGCATGTTTTCTATAATCATAGCCATCACTCGATCCAACTATTTTCAGTTCTTTCTCATAAAAAGCTGGTTCTAATTGGAGCTTGTCTTTATTGCCATCTGAAAGAATACAAATCGAACCATCTTTTACAAGGGAATGTTGAAGCGTCTTAAAAGCATGATGGCTTCCTGAGCATTCTAATCCATATTCATAAAAGATTTCGGGACATTCATCTGAACGACTATATATTTTGTTAGCTCCAAATAATTTGGCTATGTCTCTCCTTGATGTATTTGGTTCTATCACATCAACGTGCTTTACTTTCATGTACTCCTTTAAGAAAAAGACAGTTAAAAGGCCCATGGTTCCCATTCCGGTTACTAATACTTTATCTGTCTCCTTCGGATTAAGTTTAAGAACCCCTTTTCCAGCGTCACAGGACAAGATGGTAAGGAGTGCATTCGAATAATGAATATCATGTGGAACTGGGATTGCTTTATCCGCTTTTATCATTCCATAATCTTTATGTCCATACGATGCGATCACTCTGTCACCTATTGCTAAAGAATTGACTTCCCCACCGATTCCAATTACTTCCCCATAATTTTCATATCCTGTTTCCTTCGGATAACGTGGCACTTCCTCTGTTATGTCTGTTTCCATATACTGTGGAAGCTCTGCTCCTATACTAATCGCACTTGCAATGGTTTTAATTAAAATTTCATCTTTTTTGAGTGGAGGTAGAATTTTCTGAATCCATTTGAGATCTTTTTTTCCGAACAATACAAGTGAATGTTGCTCCATTTCAAATCACCCCTTCTTGAATTAACTTAACACAAATGTTTCAAAAATGGTCCCATTATTCATGCCTCTCAGTAAAACTCTACTAACTCTTCCATGTTCTATTTAGTGATCATAAGGTATTAACTGTCTCATTTAAGAGGACGAGTCGATTATGCCTATCAAATAATCATAATTATTTTGAAAAAGATATAAAACTCGAATTATGAACAAACAGTATTGAAAATGACAAGAGTAAACCTTAATAAAAATTAAAATTGAATGTGATAGATACTAGCCTATGATTATTAATTCGAGTATCTTTTTGGAAACCTTTACCATGTAACGTTTATCCTCATTAACCGTCCAATTAATAAAAGAGGGAAGGTATTCCCCTCCCCGTAAAAATGGAGGAAAATTATGAACAATTTTAAAAAATCGGTTATGGTAGGAACTCTAATAGCCATACTATCCGGTTGTGGTACAGAGGATATGTATGTTCAAAATGTAAATGCACATACAGCTGTGATTGAAAATAACTCGGGTTGGGAAACCCTAGAAGTTATTAGCAACAGACCGATTATTGCAAAATTAGAACAAACCGATAAGAAATCATCTCAACGCGATAAAGAGATTGAAAAGATTAAGGAATCTAACGAATTTAAAGAGGGGTTATTTGGTGAGCCAACTCAAGAGTTAGCAGAATCTCTTTCCATACAACAAGTCGAGGGAAGTATTGTCATTCCTGAACTGATTGAAGTGTATGGAGGGCATGCTGCTTTTAATAAAGAGGGTGTCATTTTCTTTGAAAACCAATCTCAAGGTGCAGAACAATCAGGATTATGGATAGGAATAAAAGCACCTGATGAAAGATTGCATACCTTTATAGATAAAATGCAAAAGAAGGTAGATGCTGGAGAAATAAGGGCTGAGTATATTTTTATTTACTACACGCCGTATACCACTTACGAAAACGAGCAGCTTTCAAACCAAGTAGTAAGTGAAGTTCAAAAAATCGTAAAACAAAATGAGGCTCTTAAACGTGGTTCTTTCGGTATAAATGTGGATACAATAACAGGTCATATAAATATTGATCATAACTTTTTAACCGAAGATTTACAACAAAAACTAGTTCAACTCTTTAAGGATAGGAATGTGAATTTTATACAGAGTGGACCAATGATTCCAAAAGAGGGGGAGTCTGATATTATCAATCCATCCTCCACATATACAGAGCAATTAACGAAGGAAGGCTCCTATGTCTTAGAGGTTAGTAAGGATAAAATCTTAGTTATTGATGCTCAATCAATGAATTATGGTCAAACTGGTGGCGATAGTGAATATTTTTCAGCTATCTATTACCAATTTCCACATTCCTCTGATAAGCTTCGAGTCGGACAACGCGTTAAGGTTGTTCCATCCGGTCCGATCTTGGAATCATATCCAGGTCAAGGCTCTGCTTCATTTGTAGAAATTCTGCCAGAGTATAAGCCACCGGCAGCAGAATTATCAGAATCTCATGTGGTAGCAAGAGCGATTGAAAAGGCAAATGAACATTCTCATGTGGGAATTCTTGCCATTCGTCAAATAAACTACGATGAAGAACTAGATGAATGGACTATACAGTTTAAACCTAGTGATGGAGATTCCTTTGAGGTTCAAGTTGAAGATAAGTAAAAGGATTAAAAAATGTGAAAAAAATTCACATTATCAGATGTATTATGTTTATGTGTCGTACATCCCATTGTTTAACTAACAGTTCGTTAGGTCAAAAGCGTATCTGCTTGTTGTAGCACAACGGCTATTTGAAGATTTTGTTGGATATTATTTATTCAATATTCAACAAACATACTATTTGTTCGTTTTACCATGACTTCATTTGGAAATATATGGTACAATAAGATTAGAGAATCAAATAACCTAAATGGGGGGATACGATGATTTGGTTAATCTTCGTTATACCAGTAGTCATTATTTGCAGTATAGCCATCTATTTCGAAAAGAAATCCGGTGCAGTTCCACCTGATACGAATAAAGGTAATCATAACGCCGAAACAATAGCTTCCAACAATGATAAGAATAATTTTGGTGGTTTGTAATCACTAGAGACAGTTTCGTTATTTTAACGGAACTGTTTTTTCATTTATAGCGCCTCTAACAAAATAGCCTTGAATTTTTTTTAATAGCATCAATCTATAAAAATTCAAAGTGTCCTTCTTAGATCAGCGCACCCGTTTGTTTATTATCTTTAACTCTTCATTTGTTGTCCTTTTGATTTCTTCAATTTTAAACGCTATGATTTTTTGGATTTTCTCTTCCGAAGTATATCCTTGAAAATACTTCTCGATTTCCCAAGCTAACATCATTGCAGTATGGTCAATGTACATATAATGAAAATCATGACTGTAATCTTCAGTATTAAGGTTAAATTTACTGTTATTAAGAATTATTCTATACAAATTTTTTACATATTGAATCAGTTCAGAATCGTATATATCTTGCAACATAATTGTTATATCTCTTAATGGAGTGCCAATAGCTGTCCACTCCCAGTCAATAAACCAAACCTGATCCTCATGGTAAAAAATATTATCCAAATGAGGGTCTCCGTGAGTTAAGACTAATGGGCTCCTTGGATTATAATTTACTAAATCTAATTGCTTATATGAATAATGTAATGTCTCAATCCAATCTGTATCAGCCCACTGATTCCGTGAGCATAATTTATTTAATTGATCTAAGCACCATTCATACCATTCAGAGGTTATTTGGTGAATTGGTAACTCGAATGTATTTTGACTATGATTTATACTATGTATCTCTAAAAACCTCCCCAGAATTTTTTCAATTAGTATTCTTTTATCCTCTTTTGGTAGGTTTTCAAATGCATTTTTTAGAGGTGATTTAAAATCGTACATTAGTATAGCTTGGGGAGAAGTACTCCAAACTTTTACAACTTTATTAAACGCCATTATACTGTCTTTTAAATTCGTATAAATTTCTACTTCATTATTTCGATCAGTTAAAAATTCTTTATAAATATAACTGAATTTTTGATAGTCTTTATCTTGGACATCAACTCTAACTATGTTTCCCGCATGAGCTCCATCTATATTCTCCTCATTAAGGATCTTCATGCCTATCTCATATAACCTTCGGTCTAGATTTGTCATGATAACCTCCTCCATTAAAGGAATTAACCAATTCAACACATATATTTTAAAACAATACAACTTGTTGCCAACTGGAATCTTATATATATATGCGGGTAGAATTTTTTCTTCTTAAACTAACTCTTCCCTATACTTCATCAGCAAAAAGCTCTAATCTTTTAATTAGAGCCTCGTAAAAATACATATCGTAATCTATTCTATTCTAAAATTGTTTATAGCCATAATAATACGACTAATTTACTCTTAAACTAGTTGTATCTCAACTTCTGATTTAGTAGTTCCGTGACCATTTGTACAGTATCTTTTACGAACTCATCAACTTCAACAGCTGAAAGATAGATAAACTCATGTTCATCTGAAATCGTGCTACTCTGATAAAATTTAGTAATATTTCCAATCTGTTCTAATGTCTGCCCTTTTTTAAAAAAATCCAAGTACTCTGGAAAATCGGTTATGTGTTGAAAATCAGTCCAGAAAATATTATCTTTATGATTTTTAAGGTATAAAAAATCTAAACCGTACCAATCTCTCTTAACTAGTCTAGAGTATTCTGGAGTATTTAGTATTTCCTGGTACACTTTTTCCCTTTTCTTTTGCTCGAGGAGCTTAATCCATTCTTCATCAGTCACCAAGTGAATATAGTATCCTAGATAATAAGAAAACTTACGAGACGAGCTTTCATGTTCGTCACTAAGATACTCATTGTAAAAGGAATTAGCGTTAATTTTACCTTCAACCTCAAAATGCGTAATCTCTTTTGGGGGTGTGGGTATACCATTTTCTCCAATAAGTCCACAGTCTGGGCCTATATTACCAACCAAAAATTCTATTGGTGAAACAGGAATATCATTTTTTAATAATTCTTCAGCGATTCTAAAGTGTGTAACCCAAGTAGCCAAATTTCTCACTCCAATATTTGTATATTTGAATATTTACATCAAAATGACTTCGCTATGAGGTTCAAGGATTCCTTTTTTTTGGATACAAAAATATATAATTGGACATTTTTGTTCCTATTCAACTTAGAACATAAAATAAAAAATAAAGGTTTTAACTTCAACATCTGGCGCTTTATTGATATATCAACAAAAAAAAGAGATACTAATCGAAGTCCGATTTGTATCTCTAATTCGTGTGTTTTTAATTGTTTTCTACCTATGTTCCGAGTTCTTTAATCCGAGAAAAGAATATCTTTTATTAACACTTACAAATCATTAAATGATTACCGTCAGGATCCTTGAAATTAAAAAAGTGCTGATGCTGGATCTCTCCTACTAATTCAATGTTCTTATCTTTCATATACTGGTAAGACCTTTCAATATCTTCTGTATTCAAATGAAAGAGCGGCGTGGTTATGATTGCTTCTTCAGAATAAATCTTACTATCAAGCACAATACCAGTACCATTCATTGGTAGTACATATAGGTGTCCGAACAGTATTTCTCCATTTGCTTCTATTCCGAGTAAATCACAATACCAATCTCGAGCCTTTTCAATATTGCTTACAGGTATAAAGACTGTTCCGATTTGATTTAATATAGGGTTTTTCATTCCAATACCTCCATAATATATTTTCAATTCATTTTAGATTTAGCTCCAATTAACGGGTGGCTTTACTAATTGAGCACTCATCCCTAATTCTTTTGCTGCAGCAAAGATTAACTCTTTTCTAAAAAAATAGCTTTTATGACTGACAATTTTATTATTTTCTACTTCTTGAATTTGAATATCATGGATTTCCGGACCATGTTCTTGATCTGCCAACACAATAATAACAGGTCTCCCCCATAATATAAACTCCTTCGCATAATGTCCCGGTAAGCCAAAGCGGAGTGAACCCTTAAGCATTTCTCCCTTTGAATACTCTTGAAACCCTAAAAATGCCTCATTATCGGCATTCTCACTAAATAATGATAATAATCCAGTTAAATCTCCGTTATTAAAGGCTTTTAGGTATTCTTTTATTACAGGATTAGTAACATGTTTAGGTGATTTCTTGTTTTCATAGTCAAGGGTTTTTACTTTCCTTCTAGCCCTTTGCACGGCCGCATACACTCCTCCTGGTGTACTATGTACCATTCCTGCTATTTCATCAGCACTAAACTGAAACACATCAAAAAGAAGAAATGTTGCTAACTGCTTTGGTGTTAACACTGATTCCATTACTAATAAAATTTCTTCAATTATTAGACTGTCGGAAGAATCAGTAGCTTCTTCCTGGACTGAATCTAATGTCCCGACTTCCCGCTTTCGTTTTTTACATTGATCTAACCATGAATTTGTTGCGATTCGAAATAAATAATACTTTTTGTCTGTAATTTCACTCCACCTAAGGGGTAGGAGACCAAATGACTTCAGAAGTGTTTCCTGAAAAAGATCTTCACCGTCCCAAGGTGAACCAGTTAAGTACTTACAAAAGCTCCAAAGATCTTGTGAATACGTGGAAACAATGGCATCAAATTCGTTTTTCACTTTCCTCGTACTTTGTACAAGCTCATTCTCAATTATGTCATTTCTCACAATATACCTCCTTTTCTTTATCTATTAATAAAACGATTTAACTGGAAAGAATTATACTCTTTACATCTAAATTGTTTTAGAAAGGTGTTCTCTTTAATAGGTGTTATTACGTACTATATATCTACTAAATATTAACAAACTATTATTCATTTTGGAATTGTGTAACAATTCAAGAAGCCTAACCTTTTATATCATTATGTTGAAATATTTTCCACTTGCCGATTGCATCTATTAAGTATTAATTGTTATAGTGGAAAATAATTACTGAGAATAAAGGGGATTCACATGGACTATAAAATTGTATTTTTTGATGTTGATGGAACAATCACTCACCATGAGGATGGTAGCATCCCTACAACTACTAAAGAAGCGATTCAATCTTTACTACATAAGGGAATAAAAGTCGTAGCAGCTACTGGTAGGCCGCTATCAATGTGTAAAGAACTTGAAGAGTTAGGTATTGATACGTTTATTACTGCGAATGGAGCTTATGTAAAGCATCAGCAAGATGTTATTCATAAAGTTCCAATGAAGAAATCTATTATTCAAGAAGTCTTTGATTTTGCACAAAAAGAAAATGATGGATTATCCTTTTATACGGAAAGCTTTAGTATGAATGGTGTAAACAATTCTCATATTCTTAAGGCACTAATGGAAACGCTATCCATAGGGAACTATCCTCCAATTCGTTTTCGAATAGACGATGAAGAGGTGTATTTAATGTGTTTATTTGCTTCTGAGGATACCGTCCAAAAATACATGAATACATTCCCGCACCTCATCTTTTATAGATGGCACCCTTTCATTTTAAATGTTTTGCAAGAAGAGGTGTCGAAGTCTCTAGCTATCAAAAAGGTATTAAGATACTTTAACATTCAGCCTGCAGAGGCCATTGCTTTCGGGGACGGAGAGAATGATATCGATATGCTTGAATTAGTCGGTCTTGGTATCGCTATGGGAAATGGAAGCGAAAATCTTATGAAGGTTGCAGATTTCGTCACAAAAAAATCCAGTGAAGATGGCATTGATTATGCATTAAAGAAGTATGAAATTATTTAAGGAAGAGTATAGATGATGATTGTTCTTCACTAGTGGTCAAGTTCAACAATTTTTCTTTACTTAGGGAATAAAAAAATAGTCCCAATATGAGAAGTAATGAATCGGACTATTTTTTAACATATTAGAGTCTTCATATTAATAGATTGTGATGATTTAATAACTTTTCAAGAGAATGATAATCCTGTATTACTGTTTTATAAATCCAAATGTAATGATCCTGAATGAGATATTCAATCACATCAGTTGCTTTATCTCGACCTAAGAGTTGTTTGATTGCACGAATTTCTAGGAAGTTAATAATGAGATGAAGATAGGTAGAAAATTCATCCTTTGCTCCTAAAGGATATCCAACCGGAACCTGTTGGTAATTTTCCTTTAATTCATCAATTACACTTATTAATTGGTCAAAATTCTGCACTGCATACCAATGAATTTGTTCATGAACATACGTGGAAAGTAGAACTCCTTCATTTTTTACATGCCGTGTATTCATGGTTAAAACAGGATGACTATACGAAATCGAGGCTAGCTCATCAACTAGGATGTTACGTGTGAAAATCCACTTTACTATATGCTCATTTTTATTAAACATTAGTAACATTTCTTTTACTTTTAGTTCATTAGTTGAGTTGTTTTTACAATAAATTTGTAGTTGCATGTTGAGCTCCTATTCTATAATCCTATTAAACCTTCAAAACTATTAGTAGTACTTTCATTTGATGGACCTTTTTCATCTGCTCCTAGAATTCTCTTCCTTCTATTAATAGTCTTAAATTACGCTCATTTATCCCGTTTTGACAGAAATGATAGGAAATATTCGTAAGTCTTTTTGAACGATCTACAATTTGACCTAAATGGTAGCCAGTATGTTCCACTAAATGAAAGAGATTGTGAATATCTATTTTAATTGGACTGCACACCGCTTGGTTACCTAGTTCAGTATCAAGTGCATCAAATGAATGTTGGATTATTTCTGTTACCCTTTCCTTTGGAAGATTTGGAACTGGAAAATAATCCTCTATTCCACTTTTAAATCCTTCATGGTTTTTATTCGTATATAGTGCAGTCAATCTATTAATATGTTCACAAATATGAAGAACAATACTGCCAATAGGATTTAAAGATTCCATTTCTTTCTCCCATAAATCTTCATTTTTTATGGATTGAACAGATTGTAGTAATTTAGGAAGATAGTGATTGTACATCCTTCCCCTTGAAATATTTATAAATAATTTTAACGTTTCATTCTCCATATACTCACTCCTATGGACTATCATTACGCAGATTTTCATACATCATCAAATGAAATAAGGTAAGTAATAGATGATACTACTGGCAATACCTACTAATGAAAAAATGATCGTTCCAATTGAAAATGGGTTTAGATTGAAACTGAAGGTTTTTACTTCATTAGGTTCCATTTTTACACCCAAATATTTGTTTTGAATATTGACTCTATTTGTTTCACGATTGGAATACAATGTAAATACCCAAATAAATCCAAAAAACAAGAAGGAACACATAAACAATGCGTCAATGAAAGACCAATTAATTAGTATACTTATTAGCTGTACAATTCCAATTTCCACAGTTAGAGTTATAAAAATGATAATGACAGTTCGTAAGATTGAATTTAATTTATTTAAGGATCCTTCCACTTTTTCGAGACTTTTGCCTATAACATATGAAATTATAATAATTCCAAAAATAGATAAATAAACAATTAGAGCTTTTATAATATTCAATTCCTATCACTCCACTTCTATTGTTATCTATTTAATTACGTATAGCGATGTAATAAGTTCCACCTATAGCAAATATTACATATAGCGTTATTTATTCAACTGATTAGTGGGGAGTTGGTTTTTTTTTGTAAAACTATTAAAACCTAGGTTGTATAGATCTACCAATAAAATTAGCTGTTATAGGCTTCAAGTTTAATTCTCTTGCCCAGACGGAGAGTTGTCCGATATGATGTATTTCGTGAGCAATAATATGGTGTAATATTTCATCTTTTGTATAATTTTCTTGGTCCCATGAAACACGGATAGGCTTATTATCTTTGTTAGGTATAATTACTCGTAAGTAATCTAAAATTTCATTTCTACATGTTTCTGAGAGTGCTCTAACCATTTCAAGAGAATTATATTCAGAATATAGAAATTCAATATCTTCTTTTCCTATGATCCCTCGAAGCCAACTATATTCCACATCCACAATATGAAAGAGAGTATATAAAATACTTCCTGGACCTCCAACCCGCGCTTTCAATAATTCTTCTAACGGAAGTTGATTGCACCAATGAAACCATTCATCACGAACTTGCCAGTTATATTCAAACAATTTCTTCACAGAAAACACTCCCAAAAGAAACATTTTTTACCATACTAGTATCCATGTCTTATAAACATTTTTAAAGACCTAACTTTCTTACCTTTAAAAAAGGAACCCATTAACTTGGAAGTTCAAATCTTATTGCATCATACAATAAATGTTTGTTATTTAAGGTACTACAGGAACCCACAATTCATGTCTTGGTTTGTGTTTTGGAGGATAGTAACACTCGATACATGGAATATCAGCAAGCTCATATCCTGATGTAGGGACCCATTCAGAATACAAGCGCCGCCATGCTTCTACAATGTTTGGAAATACAGCCCATGTCCTATGAGTAATAGTAATCGTCTCCATATCACTTGGGATGTCTCTATCATACCGAGCACCCATAAAATAGATAAACTCCTCATCCATAATGGCTGCTTCTTTTCCACAAACTCCGAGTAGACTTTCGAGAATGCATTTTGGCTCTTCCCATGCCAAATCTATTAGCCTTTGTGTAAATCCATCCTTTTTAGCACGGTTCCAAAGGGTAGGAATGTTACTAAATGCTTTACTCGTTTTTACTACTTGACCTTTACCAACAATTCTTAAATCAAAATCTAAATTCTCAATTCGGTATTCCATTTCAGCATCTCCTTTAATCGAAATCTGAAAAGAGATTCTTGGATAGGCTTTTAGGTTCACACCAGTATGCCGTGCCTCAGAGGGTTTAATACCAAGCGTTTTTTGAAAAGCGCGAGAAAAAGAATCCGCCGATTCATAACCATGGCGATATCAATAATCCGACTCTCACTTTTCTGTATCTCAAATGCAGCAAGCGTTAAACGTCTCCGTCTTATATATTCTGAAAGGGATATACTAGAAATTGATGAAAACATCCGAGAAAAATGATATTCAGAACAACAAGCAATTTGTGCCATCTTACGATAATTAATCTCTGACTCTATATGATTCTCTATATAGTCTAACGCAAGATTCATTCTTTTTAGCCAATCCATTTTCCCTCTCCTTTCTTTTTTAAATGTATAGGAAATAGGAGTTTCATTGTCCGACATTTGATGCACAAAAGTGTCGGGTAGGATGTCATGCCTCTTTTTTTACTAGCTTCAAAATATAAAAGTTACCACAAGTAAGTATAGGAATAAAGAACACTAAAGTAAGAATACCTAAACTCCCAAACACTCCTTCCGCTTGTTTATGAAATGTTTGGACATCTACTTTATAAAGAATGATGGTCATTAATGATAAAAGAAGGGTATTTACAAAAAATGCAATAATCATACATAACCATTTATTCTTTTGTCTTTCAAAAACTAATAAGCAAAGAAACGTTGATAGAATGAAAGAAAAAACGATAATGCATACAAGAACTATATTCAAAATATCCATCCTCTCTTTATGAATGAAAGAAATATATAATTAGACAGAACAAAAAATACGATCAAATCACCATGAAATCTATCTGCGAACAAAAAGAATTTACTCTTCCTATCTATTATGACTAATAATAGCTTCTATGGATTGTCGATTATGTTCGTTTCTCCATTCCCCATGATAGTAGTATGTAAAATGATAATAACCCCTCCATTTTTTCAAGTTAAAAAATATAGATTCCAATTTTCTTAACACAATTTCAGATTTTACCTTTTATACCAAAAATTATGATACTATTTTTGATATTATCATACTATTTATCCATGTCTAGTTTGACTACATTACTTTTTTCGACACTAGGCTTCTTTACTATGTGCCTTTATCATGCTCATACATTTACATTCAACTATGTACTTTGACAGCTATATTCAAGCCAAATAAAAAAAATCGAACGAAAAACTAAAAACTTACCAATATAGAATGTAAAACGAAAAAGGAGGATTGATTATGAAAGATGAAATCGATATAAATCATATTGACCGTGTTCTTGACGGGGATATACAAGCATTTGAAGAATTGTACGAAAATACAATACAAGATGTCTATAAAACGATTCACTTTTTAGTGGACGAAAAAAATGATGTAGATGATATTGTTCAAGAAACCTACATTCAGGTTTATAACAATTTAACAAAATTTGATAGAACTAAAACTTTCAAACCTTGGGTAACAGGTATTGCAATCAAACAACTACATACATATCGAAGGAAAAAATGGATGATGTTAAAAGTTATTCATAAAGCGGTTCAGCACCAAGCACGTTATGAGTTTGATACAGCTAGTGAAATAATTGAAAAAATTAATAATGAAAAATTACTAGAGTTAATCAATCAATTACCCTACAAACTTAAGCAGATAGTTATACTTCACTATTTAAATGAACTTTCTCAAGAAGAGGTTGCTCAAGTTTTATGTATCCCTCTTGGTACAGTGAAATCACGTATAGGCGCTTCACTTAAGAAGTTACGTCAAAAAGGTTATGACCATAAAATTCTTTTTAAAGGAGGAATGTTCAATGAACTTTGAAAATCAGTTAAGACGATCTCTTCAACAAAAAGGAACAGAAGTTACACCTCCACTTGAACTAAAGCAAAAAATAATGAATAAAATCGAAACAAAGAACAGATCAAGTTTGCCAAATAAAAGATTATTAATTGTCCTAATAACCGCAATCTTAATTATTCCAACAAGTGCATTCGCGTACAATGCTTATTTGGCTGATGAATTTTATGGAACCTTTGAAAATCTAAAAAAGCACATAAGCTCTGTAACAAAGGAAAGTTATATGCTATTACATGCTAAATTATTGCAGGCAAAAGGTGATTTAGAAAAGGAAGAATACGAGGAACTAAAAGATGGTCTTAAGGTCATTACAAGTTCAAAAATTATATATGGTGACCAATATGGGAATATAGACTATGATTTAGTACCACAAGATAAACTCTTGGAAATAAGAAATGCCATGATAGAAATTCAGCCCTACATAAATAAATTAAATGATCACAGGTCAAGTAAGGATGTATTATCAGCAGAAGAATATGACATCTATATTGATGCACTAATGACCTATGAGAAAATTTTAGTGCAAAGCAGGATTAATCCAAGCGAAGGGTTTGAAATCGATCAAATAGATCCTGTCTTGCTAAAAGATTTCTTACTTGCAGAAGGAATTATTGAAAATGTTCATAATAAGATTAAGCAGCAGTCAAATGAGGATCAACTCCCTAAACCATCATTTACAATCGATGGGAATATTGCGGAATTCGAATACGGATTACCCTCTCTTTCAGATCATACATCGGAATCTGCTGTAATGAAAGAAATTGATCTATATATGGCCTTTTCAGAATTATTGAAACCTGTTCATGTAACAACTCTTTCAAAAATAGATGTCACCTTTGATCAACAACCCGATAAGCTAGAATATCAACTTTTGAAAAATGATGGAGAAATTTATCGTTCAGGACCAGTGGAAGAATTACAACTTCCAACTGAGAGTGGAGATTATACAATTGTTCTATTAGGAGAATGGAATCATAATCTGATTCCTTATGTGTTTGTGGCAAAAGTGAACTAAAGCATATGAATTAACTTGGTAAGCTCATTAATGTTTCTCTAGTAGGAGTTAATGAGCTTGCCATTTTATCAAAATAGTAACCTCTGATTGCTTTTTTTTGAAGCCATACTCTTTTATTCCTTCCTCTTTTCCTTCAACCAAGACCTTAATAGGTTAGCGTAATATCCACGATCTTCCGGTGCACTTAAAAAACCATGTGTATGGTATAAATTATCTTCAACATAACGTGGATATACGTGGAGATGATAATGCCATACATCTTGACTTCCTCCAGGCTCATTATGTTGACGTGTTGAAATTCCATCACAGTTGTAGCATTCCTTTAAAGCATAGGCTATTTTTCGGGACAAATCATGGATTCTAGTAGCATACTCAATTGGTAAATCAAATATATTTTCAAAGTGTCTGTTTGGGATAATGATGACATGAGCTTTATTGTTTGGCCACCATAAGGTTGCAATTAATGCGGTCACATATTCATCTTTATAAATAATATCATTTTGTTTGGATTGAACTAGCTTATTTTCATCATCTTCAACCCCATCAATAACAAGACAAAAAGGACAAATATAATCAGTTGGCATATGTTTATATTGAGTCAAATGACAATCTCCTTTCTATTAAATAATATTCCTTATTATATTAAACTAGTTTATGTACGTTACGATTACTTATTAAAGAAAGCAATACTAACTTATTCCTTTATCATAGTTGACAATATTGGATACGTATAATCGTCAAACTTCTCCCTATCAGACAAACATATCCAGGCTATATCAACAATATCTTCATTTCCGGGAACTTCTTTGTCCAAGCATAAGCTACCATTGATCACATCAGCCCGGTACGTATATTTGTGTTCACCATGGTATAGCAGCTCTAGTAATTTAATATCGTAGCCTGTTTCTTCTTTCACTTCTCTTATACATGCCTGTTCAGGAGTTTCATTTTCCTCTATACCTCCGCCTGGGAAATTCCACACAATATCTCCCCTTTTAACATACTGTTTTACCATAAGGATGCTATTATTTTTGATTATTATTGCCTGAGAAATCATAAAACACCCCTTACTCTGTTCTTCCTGTTTCAGATATTCATACAATTATTACTTCTATTACATATCGAAGTCTTTACTGAATTATACATTATGTAAAACACTTTGTAGTAAATAATAATTTAACGCTCTTCATTTATAAGTTCTATTGCTTTTTCTAATACTTCGTCTCTCTTTTCTTTTACTCCTTCTATTGTAGGGCGAACAGTCATATTTGGCACAATTCCTACTCTTTGTGTTTCTGTTCCATCAGGATAATATATCCCAGTCCCTGAGATAGTAGTTTCGATTCCACCAGGAAGAGTTATTGTCGAAATGTTCCCATCTGCAGCGGCGGTTGTGCTACCTATCACAGTTGCTCTAGGTGCTTTTTGAAATGCCATTGCTGTAAATTCAGCCTGACTCTGTGTATATTCATTCACAAGGATAACAACTTTCCCTTTATAGTAGCTCTCCGTATAATTTCCAACTGATAATTCCACACTTTCTTTAAACAAACCAGGTGTTTGGATGCTGCCATTTGTAATTTTAGAAAATTTTGTAGGCTCTGGCATAAAATATTCTCCCAGTTTATAAAGGATAAACTCAGCAGGATAACTCCGCAAATCAATAATCACACCTTTTGTATGTTCCAGTTTTGATTTAATTTCTGGTAAATATTCACTTTTTAAGCTTCCTGTATAAATATAACCGATGTCATCACTTAACAGCTCAAAGTAATTCTTATCCTTCTGGAAAGGATTATAATTATTTAAGTGCAAGTTTATAGGATCATAAGCTTTGGCTGTAATGCTTTTAGCTTCACCATCCCTGATAATCTCAATTTCCAAAGTAGAACCGTTCGTTCGTAATAAATTTTTAGCTAATTCCCTTAATTTTGTTGGATAATTTGAAGCTGAAATATACTTTAGTTTTTCTTTTATTAATTCTTCCAAAGACTTATGATCAACTTTCGTAATCACATCCCCTATTTGTAAACCAGACCCTGCTCCTAGCTTTTCGTCATAATAATCGGTTATAACTAGATTGTTTTCTATGAACTCAACAATTACAGGAGCGAAGTTTATTCCCATAAACTCATACAATGCAGGCTCATTTGACGCAATTTGTGCATGAGTATCATTAATACGAGCGATAAGCTCCAATACAGCCACTTTATACTCTTTTTCATCAGATGCTTCAATGAATTTTGGGATAAATTCTTTTAAAACGTGATCCCAATCTTCCCCAATTAAGTATTTATAAGGAAAATAATATTCGATAATGTTCCAGTAGCGATATAATGAAAGTAATCTATATTCTGCACTAGGATAATCCATGGTCGAGTAGGAATCTTCATTATTAAAAATCGGATTTCCAATAGTACGATGCAAGGATACATAACGGTGGGTACTTGTCCTCCTACCATTTTTCACTCCTTTAAGCTTGGCAATTAAATGATTATCTAAATTCAAATTGTCAATCCATCCTAAATCAGGAACTACTTTACTATTAATCAATATATTATTCTCGTTATCTAATAGTTGAAACTCGCCTAGCTCGATAATCCACTCTTCCAGACTTTTGTCACGTTCATGTGAGTTTTTAGCCTGAAGTATCTCAGGTAAGATCTTCATTAACTCTTTATCAAAGTTATATTGTCCAGCTGCAATATTTGGATGATAATACTTTAAGAATCCCCAAATTTTTCCTAACACAAATAAATTGTCAATATCTTCATTATGTAAATGATCTACTGTTAATTCTGCGGTTATATTATTGAAATCTTCATTACTGACTTCTTTCTTATAATTTGTAATATCATTACTGTAACATCCAGAAATAAATAAGCATAACAACAAAAACAGAAGAAAACTTTTTCTCAATTCATTCAAGCCCCCTATTAAGGATATACCTTAATTTTTGCACTCGAATGAATTTACGAATATTCAGATAAAAAAGTTTCAACATTTCAAAAAAATCACTCTAAAAGAACGTAATGTCCATTTTCTACTTGAAAAAGTCGTGCAATTTTGACGACTGAAATGTCTCTGAGCGGGGTTCTCTTAGACATTTTAAGGCGCTTTAACGTGTGAAGCTCTATGGTTCCAATAATAATGACAGTTGTAGTAAATACGGTCATTGCGCAGTATAATATAATCACATAGATTGTCATATGAACCAGAACCTTATTACTCTTAAAATCATTCCAACCATCCTGTAGCTCTCTGAAAATGGATCGCTTTATTGTTTTTTGCTCATTCTCATTGTAGGATTGCTGAACCATAAGGACATAGACCAACGTATACAGGACAATTGTGAAAAGCAAACCTTCTGTTTTATTCAAAAAAATTAGAACAAGTGATAAAAAGACTGGACCCATGATACTGACAAAGGTTCAACAAATGAATATTCGCATTTGCAGATGCAAACAATTCGCTTGGTACAACCGTTTGCTTCCAATACTTAACAAAAAGCCAGCTGATAAAAATAGAGTAATATCCCGGTTAATCCAAATACCTTCTTTATGTTTTCGGTAGGAATCATTAATTTCCATGGTTATCCTTACCTACTATTTAATAGTGATGCCTCCTTCTACTAAAGTTTTATAATAGATAATTGTAGCATCTAGTGTGCCTTCTGCATTTGAAGCATAATTTGGAATCCTACCAGCTTTTTCAAATCCCATTGATAAATAGAGAGTGTTTGACGGGTCCCCCTCTCTAGTATCTAAGACTAATAAAGTCCTTTCAGCTTCTATCGCCACTGCGATTAATTGATTCATTAAAGCTCTAGCAATTCCAAGTCTAAGATAGTCAGGATCGGTCATTAATTTCGCTACCTCTGCCCTATGCTTCCCATTCTGTTTTGTACATAGGTGCAGCTGGACAGTTCCCACAATCCTCTCCTCTTTTTTTGCAACTAAAAGAATCACATTAGAATTAATTACACTTTCCCAATAATGTTTTGCATCCTTTTTATCTATCGGAGGAAGAAACCCAATCGAGGCACCTCCATCAACAACTTTTATCAAAAGTTCTGAAAGCTCATGAATACATTCTTCAGTTGAATCGATTTTTTTAATCTCTAAGTAACCCATATACAAATCCCCTTTGATTCAGTTTAATCGCCTACATCTAAAGTATAATGATTAAAAAAAAATTGAAAAGAAAAAGAAATGTTTTCAACTTTTATAATAAAAAAAGAAGCAACGTGAACAAATCCGTTGCTTCTTTCTTTCGTCCGTATGTATTAAAAATCTATTTCCATATATTTTTGTATTTTTTCTTATATTTGATGTCTTCGACCGTTTCAATTAATTGTTCGGCCATCGTTTTTATATTTTCATCATCCAAGATATCATATAAATTCCGCATGTTCTGTATGATATCTGAACGAATTAATGTATAGTTTTTTTCAGCCTGACAGTGTTGAAACCGTTCAACCATATAGTTCATCACCATGTTTTTTTGTTCCTCACCCGCAATCCCTACTTTCCATATAGATTGCAGGCAGTGTCTCGCGGTTACAAATTTTTCATCTTTTGTGACCTCCCACAACATCGGAAAGTCATTTAATATTCTTTTTTCAGGGTCACTTTTAGATAAATTGGCTAAGTATTGTGATGCTCTAGAGCGCTGATGATTGTCTTTATGTGTTAAATCCTCTAATAATTGGTCCCACACTTCATAAGCCCAGTCCACTTTACTGTCTGTTGCTGCTAATATATTTTGATAGGCTTCATAGCCTTCCTGTTTATCCTTAGATTTTGATCTTTCAAATTCCTTTAATATATCACTATTCACTACTACTCCTCCTGTTAATAAGTAGTCTGCCAAAAAGTAAGGGTGTCATTGTTAAAAATGCCTAAATTTACCTTTATACTTAACCACATGGTTAAGTATAATTCACCTGACACTAATAGTCAACCAATTAGTTAAATATAGAAACTACCCCCCTTACGATGATTACTAATTATTTTCAATTTCCTGTGTATCTTTGAATATCCAGTCATAGACTAAGTGATTCAAGTTCTTTGACATTAAACTTCGTTGCAATGTGTTTGCAACGAAATCTCCCTCACCTACTAAAACCTTTGTATCGTTTTAAAATCTTAGCACTTTATTTAAAGGAGCTACACTCTTTTTATAACTGATTTATTGTATAAGGTGAACGTTTTTGAACTACCAGCTGTATCATGTGTTTCGTGCTTGAGTTAGTAGTGCATTAAACTACAGCCCTTATATGATTACAATTTCATTTGCACGAAATATGACTATTTCAACTACTTACATATGTTAAGTTATTCTAGAACCTGTTAATTTTAAAATGAGATATATCTACATCGTTTTTTCCAGAGTCAATTAAACGACTTAGTGCCTGACCAACAGCACTACTAAATTTGAATCCATGTCCTGAAAATCCTGATGCAATAGCTACATTCGAATATTTAGGGTGCAAGTCAATAATAAATTTATCATCAGGAGTTAGTGTATACATACAGGTTTTACCATATTTCAATTGATTGATTTTAGGCATAAATGTATGTAGAAATTCTTCCAATTCTCTTTTGTCTTCTACTAATTCACCAAACTCCGCTATTTGTTTATCTGGATGTATATCCTTTCCTCCGTCATGTCGACCTACTTTAATGCCTGCACCATCTATACTTGGAAAACCATAATAAAGTCCTCTTGAGGTTGCAAATGCAAAGGCTGGGAATCGATGATGATTATAGATTTCTTCATCTGCATTAAACCAAGCAAATGTCTTTCTAATAGGTTTAAGCGGAAGTTTTAATTCTAACATGGAAAGGATGTCACCTGACCACGCACCCGCTGATACAACTAACGAATCTGAGTAAAATGTTTGTGTATCTGTTTTGATTGTTATGTTATCACCATTGATTTTTATTTCTCTTACTCTACTGTTTGTCTGAATCGTGGCTCCGTTTGATTCAGCAAGCACTTGGTAAGCTTTTATGATTTCCTCGCTTTTTAGTACCCCTGAGGTCGGTTCAAAGCAGCCTACATATTCATTTGGTAGTGTAATACCAGGCCACTTCTTACGGATATCATTTGCTTCCATTAAAGTAAGGGGTAACGAATAATTCCTTGAGCTATTGATGATATTTTGGATAAAATCAGACTTTTGATTACCACTACTTAAAACACCAGTCTGGATAAACAATTGTTTCCCAATCTCTTGCTCTAATTCAGTCCATAATTCTTTAGCCCTAAGAATAAAGGGAACATATTCCTCTCCTTCAGCATAGGCATATCGGATAATCCTCGTATCCCCATGATGACTTCCTTTGTTATGTGGAGGGGTGAATGAATCTAATAGTAAGGTCTTTTTTCCACTTTTAGATAAAAAATATCCTGCTGCCATTCCCATTGAACCTGCACCGATCACAATTACATCATAGTTCATTTCGCTTCCCTCCATAGGATTTATTTATCTAAATGGAATCAAAACTCACATGTTTAATTCAAATCTAGCTATCTAAATGGCATAACCACTATATAACCTATAAAGTAGAACAACTCTCGAAAGAAAAAGGGTGCTTTACTTTTCCATGATTTATACACAGAACTAGGAGTTGGTGAAGAGTATGCCTCTATTTCTAGATCCTTTGCTATAAGCATAGATCTCTTCATATGTAATGGATCACTGATTATAAGTACATTGTTATATTTATTCTCTATTATTATCTGTTTAGCGTATAATAGATTCTCCTCTGTGATTTTAGAGACTGTTTCTATGTGAATATCCTCAGGGTTGACTTTATTTTCTATTGCATACTTTAGTGCTATTTCGGATTCTGCATATCTCTCACCTTCACCCTTACCTCCTGTAAAAATCAGTTTTTCAACAGTTCCATTGTGATAGAGGGATATGGCATGATTTATTCTCTCTCGAAAAACAGGAGAGGGTTTATCCTCCCAAATAGCTGCACCTAATACAATAGCCGCATCAGTTTTAATTGTTTCGTTGACCTCACTGAATGTGATAATGCTATATCCTGTGTAACAGATGAATGCTACTAACATACTAAAGATCACGATTAATAATCTACTTACCATTTTCATATAAAATTCCACCGTTTTCAAAATATATTTCCCTATAATGTTTTTTCCTTTATAAATCAGATAATAATATCTCCAACTCTAGCATCTGTTACAGCTATAAGATCCTCTACCAGTATCTCCATCTGAACACCGATTTTACCACCGCTAACTATTATTAATTCTAAATCAGATGAACTTTGGTCAATATATGTCGGATAAAGTTTTTTCATCCCTATTGGAGAGCAGCCTCCGCGGATATAACCCGTCCATTTTTGAATATCCTTTACCGGTATCATTTCAAGCTTTTTTTCACCTGTTAATTGTGCTGCTTTTTTTAGATTCACTTCTTTTTCAACAGATACCATCAATACATATAATTGCCTGCTCGTCCCTTGTGCAACGAGTGTTTTATATACCTGTTTTGGGTCTCGTCCAATCTTCTCTGCTACTGAAACCCCATCAATTTTTCCATCATTGGAATCATATAACATTAATCTATAAGCTATTTTCTTACTGTCCAACAACCTCATTGCATTGGTTTTAGGTTGTTTCATGGTATTATTCACCTCATAGTTCTAAATTGCCTGATTTGTTATACGTAAGTAACCCCTACTTATTACTTTTCGATTAGACATTTCACACAAACACTTATACATTCCTATTCGATAAAACTTATCTAAACCCTACAAAATAATAAATGATCTCTGCTTTTTACAGAGATCACGCCTACATTCAAATAAAAGATTACTTGACCTCAATAACAAAAGCATAAAAAGCATCGCCTTTCGAAACGTTAGCATTGTTTTGATTTAACCACCAAACACCATAAGAATAATAATAAATTCCCTTCTCAGTAGGTGCCAAAAATTGCTCATTTTTCACTTCAACCTCTTCTTCACTATTATTATGAATTTGTAAAAGGTGAAATTTGTTTGGCTTAGGTTCATAATCCATAACGAAATGTATCTTTTCACCAGCTTTGACTACTAATGGTTTTTTACCTTTTAGAAGGTCAATAGGTCCTACTGTATCAACACATGTTCCCTTTCCTTCTACATGCCAACAATAGGTTCCAAGTGTAGTTTCCAGCCTTGAGTTCCCTGTCTCTATATATACATTAGGAGGCTTTGCTTTATGAACAATCTTATTTTCAGTAATCGGAAGATTTCCCTCTGATAAAACCTCATTTGAACAGCCGATAAGTGCTAAAAGAACAATAACATATAAAAGATATTTGCTCATATACTTCCCTCCATTTATACAATAGACGGACTATATTACATAAAGTTACAAATCCCTTTCCAGTAGGCATAGAACAAAAGGAGCAAGCGCCCCGTTTAGTCTCAGGCAGAGCAATGTTCTGTCATGAAAAAAAGGGTGGTTTTCCCTTATATTCATGACAGGTTATTTGACCAAGGGTAAAGTGATTTTTCGTTTTCCCTCAAGTACGATGAAATGGCTTAGATCGTCGCCAATTCATCTTGGCTGGGAACTGGAGTTGGATTTAGCCGTAACATTGTATAAACTAAACACCAGAAGCTTCCTTACTTACAAAAAAAACAATCAAATTAGGCGATTGCTCGTCGACTCTGTGATTAATACTGCCTGATCACCTAATCCTATTTACTGACTTTTGAAACAGTTAGCCCGTCTCCGATTGGGATAAGAATAGATTCTAGTTGGGGGTGATTCGCAACCGTTTCATTAAATTTCTTCATGACTTCAGTAGAATGTCTTGGTTCAATCGATGGATCTGCTACACTTCCTCTTTGAAGAACATTATCAGCAAGTATAATTGCCCCAGGTTCTGCTAACTTTAGGCAATAATTGAGATAATTTTCATAATTTCCTTTATCAGCATCAATAAAGAAAAAGTCAAAACGCTTATTTTCGTTAACTAGTTTCTCAAGGCTCTCAATGGCTGCACCTGTCATGTATGATACTTGGTCGCCAAAACCCGCTTTAGTAAGATTGTTATAAGCAAGTTGAGCATATTTATCCTCTAGTTCAAGTGAGGTTAATTGACCATTTCTACCAAATCCCCTAGATAGGCAAATCCCACTATATCCTCCTAGTGCCCCAATTTCCAGAACATTCTTAGCCCCTGAAATGGCTACAAGCATAGTAAGAAGTTTCCCAGAAGAGGGCGAAACCGATATAGATGGCATACCGTTTTCTTTTATGGACGAAAGTACTTCTTCCAAAAGGGAATCTTGCTTATAAAATACTGAATCAATATAACTATTAATTTGTTTCATTATCAAAGTCTCCTTTTTTATCATGTACTAATGACTCTTTATTTTTTCATATAGAGGTTTCTTTTTCATTCGAATTTCCTTTATGTAATTCCATTGCTTCACTCTCGTGTATGTCAAATAGTTGAGTAAATTCATTGATTACCAGATCAATGGCCTTCAATTCACCAACTAAAATTTGATGAATTGATTGAAATTCTGGTTCATCTAACTGCTTCTTGATTGTTGCACGCCTAAGATTCATCCTCTCTAAAAATGCTACAGCTCTTCCTCTTCGGAATGTTTTTGGCCCAGGAGGACGTGATCCATCATTATTACCACCTCTATGATGATCTCCACGATGATATCCCTCTTTCTTATCTCTCAATACAAAACCCCCTTTCGTATACAATTGTATACATTTCATTATCATTGTATACATTTGTATACTTTTCATCAAGAGATATGTTCAATGTCAATGTACCCGTTTTGGTTTTCAGCTTATTTTTATCTATCACTGTAGTAAAAAATTGTACAAGAAACATCGAATACGTAAAGCATCGATTACCCAAATAAAAGATTTACATACAAAAAAAAACGAAAACGATTCTTCTATCTCGAAGAATCGCCTTTATTTACATCATCAACATTCCTTCTTATTTTGTTTTCTTGTCTTCATAAAAAAAATAATAGCGATAATTACTTGAATGACTGGAATGAAGTTTACCCAAAAAAATGTCGGATAACCACTAAAATACCATGCATCTGGATAAAGTAAAATTGCACTTAACAACATCCAAAACCAAGAACGACTGATTAGTGCATATACAAAAGTTAAGATTGATGCAATGAGCAAAGGATAAAATAAATCTAATGATCCCAACAAGAGGCCCATCATTTCTTCCAAAGTAATACCTCCTCCGATTTTTAGAACACCTAAATGTGAATATGTCTCACTCTTGCTGTAAGTTACATACCATAAACAGTTAGCTTTTTGTTGAATCATTACTGTCAATGTTTAATGTAGTATCCCACCAAACATCTTCTTTCCCAAGTAAAAACTGTTGAATGAGATTTCTGAATGGGAACGGTTGTAAATTCTTTTCGTCCAATTCTTTTCCACTACACCAGAGGAACTCAAGGTGAGATTCATAGGACATTGGGTTATGAGAAGTAAGCAACTCTTTGCTCTGCACCTCAAAAACTTGGTTAATCTCACAATGTAACATTCCATCTTTCTCCCACTTATGTTCTACTATGCCAAGAAAACGGCCTACATTACAATTAGCACCTAATTCTTCATTTAATTCTCTTTTTAAAGCGACTTTTGCACTTTCACCAAACTCAATATGACCACCTGGCAAAAACGTGTTTATATGACCTTTTGCTTGTGCTATTAATATTTTATCATCTCGAATAATAATTCCTCGTACTAAATGATGAAATAGCTTTTCCAACGTATCTCCCCAATTCTAAAATTATATTACACTTTATACCAATCAACTGTATCTGTCTGTGACAATACATTAATAGATGATGGACAAACGTCGTCATTCCGGATGCACCATGTCCAGATATCCCAATGATCATCCTTTTTTCGCTACTGTAATCCAATTGGCAATCTCTTGTAATACCTTGTCTATATTTTCTTCCATTTACTTTATGAATGAATGCTCCTTTTGCCAAACATGGTACTTTCATTTACATCATCATTTCATAAGTATAGGCACTAATCTATAAGATTAGCACCTGTTTAAATTAGGTATTGTTTCGTTAGCTTAGTATGTATCCGGAACAATTGAGCTTATATGTTTCTTCAACTTATCCAATAAAAATAACCACATTATTGATTGGTGTCAGCTATCTTCTTTATTTGTTCTGCTTCATAGATATAAATCCCGGGCTGGTCACGCTTTGCGGAAAGAACCATCGCTTTTGCAACTGCTAAACTCATAATGGGACTGTATTTTCGAAGCGGTCCTATGAATAGAGGGGAAAGCACATTAAATAGAAGGGATGTAATTCTTTCACCTAACCGAAATTCCTCACGTTCCCCAAGCAATAAAGATGGACGGAAGATGTATAGTGCTGGTAGATCAAGTCCCCGTAACGCCTGCTCAGTCTCTCCTTTAACACGAATATAAAACATTCGCGATAAAGGATTTGCTCCCATCGATGTTACAACCAAGAAACTCCTAGCACCAAATTTTTTTGCCATTCGTCCTAATGATAAGGGATACATGTTGTCTACTAGACGGAAAGCCTCTTGGCTTCCAGCCTTTTTAATCGTTGTTCCAAGGGTGCAAAACACATCTGCCCCACTGAGATTTATGTCGACTTTTTCTAACTGGTCAAAATTGATAATCTTTTCAGAGAGTTTTGGATGTTTTATTCCCGTTGACCTCCGTACGATGAGTGTGATTTCGGAATATGCAGTTTCATTCAACAGCATATTGACCAGTTCTTTTCCTATTAAGCCTGTCGCACCGGCAACAACAGCTGTTCGATTCATGTTCAATCCCCCTCTATTCAATATATTAATACGGTTCGTGTTTTCAGTTTGGATTGCCCTTTGAGGAGAACTTCCTTCACCGCAAAAAATTACTATATATAGTATGATTAAGCCAATATTGGATTTGAATATAAAGGACATGTTCCAGTATAATTTCCAACCTAGATGATAAATGGTATGATTTCCTGACTTATGCCTCTCCCATACCAAAACCTAGCACAAGAAGATAGATAATGGTGAAAAGTGCTAGAGAATTAAGGATTATAACTAACCATTTACTAGGACGATTTCTACTTTTTAATCCAAAAAGAATACCGATTAAAGGTGATATACACATTGAAATAATTACCAATTTTCCATATGAACCGAAGGTTACATGATTAACTATTAACAAAAACAATAATGTGTATATCCCTAAACAAATAAATGAAACCACCATGTTCTTTTCCATCTATTTCCCCCCAATGAATTTGCTTAGCCATCAATTCTGAATGATCTTAAAGAGGATTTTTAAGATTCTTTCTATTTTCATATTCATTTATTAATTTGAACATGCTCTTACTACCAGAACAATTCCAACTATGAGAACGATAGATATTATATTCACTACACAGCCACCACTTGGAGCTCCCGTTATAGCTTGAGCCCAAGCATTATTCAAAGCACCTCCAGGATTTTTCTGTTGTTCCTTAGCTTTTAATCTTTCTCTTTCTTCCTTAGACATAGTACCTCCATTCCCTATTTCACTATCTTTGCTACAATAAAGTAATGATATTTGTATTTCTATTTATTTCTGGAGTTTCTTCCATTACAGAACTCATACTATTTAAAAGCTCCGGGTATGATTTTTTTATTGTGTTATTAAGAAGAATCACATCTTCATCTTTTAGATGCCCTCCCCAATTTACTGCATAAATCTTTCCATGATTTAATTTCTTAGCTAACCGAAAACCAATCTGTTCGATTTCATCAATCCGAAGGTCACGATCTGTATTCTTGTATGCTTCATTAAGTTGCTTATTCTTTGATTTTTCCCATTCAAGTGCAATCTTTGTAGGTTTTAAGCTGGATAAATGTTCTACAAGCTCGATAATCTCAGATTCTTTTTCTATTATCATTTCTTCATCTTGTTGAAAATGAAACGTCCCAAGAAGTATGATTTCTGTTTGATTTGACACATTCTTCCCCCCTTATCTCTCTATTTTACTGATCTTATTCATTTCGGGATTTTTTTAGCTCTCTTTTATGCTGTAGTGATCCCTAATAAATGGTCTGAAAACAGGACAAATTCCTCTAAATGAACAGGGGAATTTAAGGATGAAAAAGGAGTTAATTTAACATTTTTCAAGTAAATACAAGCAGTGGTATTTACTATTTCTTTATCATTTATATCAATCGCTGGATTAAGCTCATATTGCGATAAGGCAGTTCCTAAAATAGGCTCTTGATTTAATGTTTCAGCCATTTGCATCTGTAGATCGGCTTCAATTGTGCCTATTTGTGTAACATAGATTATTTTATTCCTTTCTGGATATCGCTCCTGAAGTTGTTCAATTTTAATTTGTAGCTCAACGATTGTGAGTTTTTTAAAATCAATGGCATCTACTAACTCTTTTCCTTTCATCATAACCCCCATTACATACTTTTTTTACCATTACTTTTATTTCTCCATAGTAACTAATAAAACCTTTTATAAACACATTCCTTTTTTCTAGACTATAAGTACTCATAAAAAAAGAAACTCTAGAGTAGAGTTTCCGGGTCATAATTTAGAATGAACTACTTTCGTTCCCCAATTCCACACTGTATTTTTTTCAACAACGTTAAAAATCCTTTTAAGAAAAAGATTCTTATAGGTGAAACAAATATGGATGATTTTATAAGCTTATTTCTATCCTTTAAGTAGTTCTTTATCTGCTTTTTACGATTTGGAACCATAAGATATGGTAATCTATCCGGGTAAAACCATTGTACTTTATCTGTTTCGATGCCATTTTTGATTGGTGAGCCACTTTTTACCTCTCCTACAAACAAATGCTGCAAATCATCGTATTGAGGTTGAAAGTATTCTCCAACTTTCTGATTAAGGATAGGGATATATCCAGTTTCTTCCTCAGTTTCTCTAACAGCACAGTTCTCTAATAATTCATCTTCCTCAAGCCATCCTCCTGGTAAATCCCATATAGGATAGTCCTTTCGTTTCACTAATAATAGTTTTTCTTCCTTATTAAAAACAATAGTAAAACAGCCCTGTGTCTTTGCCATAAACGTTTTCACCTTCAGCATCTATATCATAATCTTTTTTCCAGTTAAAAGGTATGTACCTACACGTATCAGATACGCACCCTTAGTTCATCATAGTTCTTTGTTTAAGACTTTAACTTTCTCAATTAATAATTTTCAATATGAAAACTGAATGCATCATCACACAGAGCACCTTGTTTAACATATTTAATCACTTTTTCTGCCTCAGCCTCAACTCGTATTCTACCTTTTTCACTAAGAAACCAGTTATCTAATTTTGTAATCCCATCATGTGCTGGACATAGGGTAAACTTTATCCAATTGGGCATATATGTTTTTAATGTCAGGTGCAACCTTTTCATGTGATAGGAATTTGTAACCACTAAAATCCTCTTTATGTTAAATAAGTGAAACTCCCTATCCAGAACCAATAGAGATGCTAGCACATTTTCTAGGGGTTCAATGACAGGGTTTCGATTAATATATCTTTTTCTGGAATTCCTAATGCAATTGCTTTATTTTTTAATAAAACTGCCTCAGTTATGTCACTTCCATCATGTTTACCTCCCCCAGAAAATAAGATCTTCCCTGCTCTACCTTGGTTATATAAATCGATTGCCTTTGGTAATCTGTAATTAACCGCTGTCTTGCTGCCTACAACTAAGATACAATCACCATATTCGCAATCATCATCAATGTCAGTAAATAAAAGATTAGTTATCTCAAGATCTGACAGTTTATCAAAAACTAGCTGAGAAATATTCATGTGTCACCTGTTTCCTATATTATTCAATTAATATCTTTGACAACGTTGTTGACAACATTTAGTTTTAAATTAATTACAAGTCCAATAACAGCCACTCTTTCTTCTATAAAAAAGGCACTAATCCTTTCGTGGGTTAAGTGCCTTGAATCTAAAAATGGTACCTATTCTACTGTAATGACACTCCATTCACAAACTTCTGTCATCCAATTTTCTTATAAACACTTCTAGCTGAAGGATTATTATAAAAAAGATAAGGAAGTTTCCCTTCTTCTAATAACAATTCAAACAATCCTATTAGCACCTCTGTTCCATAGCCTTTATTACGATAACTTGGATTGGAAACTACACCTATGATAATAGCACTGTTTTTATCTTCTATAATCGTAGCACATGAAGATACCATGTCATTATTGATTTCGAGATATACAGTCCGATCACTTGATTCTTGTAATCTCTTGTATTCATTAGCAATATAGATACTTTTGGTTTTAGGAAGGCTGCTTGAAAATTCAGTAGTAGATGATAATAATTCATACTGCATTCCTATTTCTTCCTTTGTTTTAGCCACCTTTATAGAGATTGGTAGTTTTCGTTCGATAACTATATTTTTTACGACGCCAAGATATGACATTGTATTCTCTTTCACTTTAATAAAAGGAATAAATTTTTCCATCAACACTTTTGGTCCAGATAGTTTTGAATAATTTAATTCCCTCAGTAAGCTCGAATATATCCCAATATCTCTATCCTGATTTGAATAATACGTAATATTACGATCAAAATTATTAACTAAAATAGAAACTAAACGATCCTCATCATACTCTCCATATACTTTGAATGTTTTCTCATAGTTACTCGATACCAATCCATCAAGTAAGAAGTAATAGTTCACTATTTCCTCACCAAATAGACGGAGTACTTCTCTATGATTTGAACGGTTGAGTTGCTTAATTTTCATACTACATACCTCCGTATAGTTACTGCGCAAAGCCACGAAGGTTGCATTGTTCATAAATTTCTCAAAAAAAGCAGAGTAACCTCGTAACAAGGAACTCTGTTCGTACAATTCATACAAAACTATGCATCCTCGTAACGGTAAAAAAGACATACTCTTCCCTTGTTTTACATTCTAAAACCAAATAAGTTATGTGTTTCTTAATCCATTACAAGTTTGTTGGCATACTAATTCTCCTTACAATTTTCTACCAATCATTTTACACTTTTCAGAATTATTAATCAACAATCTAAGAAAATGTATTTTTTCAACGCTCTTTAATTTAGTACTTCAACAATAAACGTTCTATTACTAGAAACTAGAATAAACTGCCAATAAATAGAGAATGGTGAGTATCATACCTCCTTTTTCTCGTTGTAATATCCTTTCAAAAAATAGTTGTTCTCATTAGAAAGTAAGACATTAGTCAATGGTCTTTTTCCACTCCATTAAAAACAGGTCATTTTCAAGGCTTTTTACCTTCCTAAAACCACACTTCATATAACTTGAGAATGCTCTATTATTATTTTTTTTCACCTCTAGTACAACCGTTGAGGCATCTTTATTATTACTAAGGTATTGTATCATCATTAGGATCATAGAGGTTCCTATCCCTTTACCCCATAAATGGGTTTCTCCAATAAATTGGTCTATTCCATAGATATTTTGGTTTGCTGTATATCCATAATTCAGTAATTCGGTCTCTTGAATTTCATAGAATTGTATGTAACCTATCGGTTCATTTCTATATTCTACTATACATGGAATAACGTAATGTTTCCCTTCAATTCTAGGAGTGTATTTTTTTCTTACAGTATCTAAACTAGAAGGTTGCTCTTCGTAGAATTCCAATACCTTCGGATCACTTAACCATCGAACCATTGCACCAAAGTCATTGCCATTCATGTGCCGTATAAGAAGTTCATTCTTCTGTATCATACTGATGTACCCCCATTTTGAGAATTCTATAAATATATATTTTTCTCTCGTATGATGAAAATTCATTATTACTAAATCAATCTGATTGTACGTTAATCCAGAATAATTTGTTAGTAAATAATCCCTCTGTTACCATTCTTTAAATGACACACTTCTTGCCATTAACGAGTAAATGTACTACTTTCATAGTTCATATATGTATTTGCACATTTTCTTTCAAACTGAAACGTGCAGTACCCTTTTCTACTGCACGTTGATACAAGGTTATATTTTTTTATATTACTCATCTTGATTATGATAAACAAACTCATAGGTTATTTCTTTTCCATCTAAGGTGATTGTTAATTCGGTTTCCCAAGTTCCATGAACAAATGTATGAGTAAGCCCGTCGACAGTTTGATGTTGCCAATTAAGTTCGTCTTCTATTTTACCTAAGTAATCAGAATATACATTAGACGAAGCGTTCGGCCAGTGATAAATTTCTTTTTCATGAGAAATGGAAACTGGCTCCAATCCAACAGGATACAACAAATCGCCATAACCGTGTTTAGCATAGAGCTGTTTATTATGAACATATGGTTCTTTAGCTTTGAGCTCCAAAGTTGACATTGCGTGAAAAATTTCCGCATATTCAAGCTTGGGATAATCAAATGTTATGTGAATCCATTTCTCATCCGTAAATGCAATAAAGAAGTGATATCGTAACGATACCTCCATCATCTTAACATGCTCAATATACATAGTCATAGGGTAAGGAAAATTCTCAAGCGGTTTTTCCACATACATCGGTAAGCTTTTTACCAGCTCATTTTTCCCCTCTTCCGTAACTTCCTTCACTGTTCCTACTTCAACTGGATTCTCTTTCCGATATAGGAGCATGCTGTCACCTGATTTCACACTGTATACATCATTCAATTTCCAACTGAATTGAGTATAATCAACTGAAGGTTCTTCTGAGGCATTTCGTTGAGTGCTTTCCTGCAGGATTAACAATAAGAAACTTCCGAAAATAAGAAAGAGCAAACATGTAGCTACTATACTTTTCCATTGAAAAAAACGGTTGTAAGAGATACTAGTAGGGGAATGTGCGATGGAATCTAAAATTCTTGTTCTTAAAGCTTCTTTTTGATTCCTTGTTGGTCTTACCTGTTGAAGCAGCTTCCACTGGTCATTAAAAGGTTTGTTCAATATGTTCACCACCTTCAATCCTATGGATTTTTCTTAGTGATTGTATAGCTCTTGATAATGTTTTACGAACTTTTTCCTCGGACCAGTCAAGAATCTCAGCAGTTTCCTTTGTTGAGCATTCCTCGACTTTCCTCAAAGTAATAACTAGTCGAAAATTAGGCTTTAGTCTTTGGATAGCTGTCAATAGTTGGGTTACCAGTTCCTTGTTTTCAATATACTGTTCTACATCAAAGGAAGATTGAATCTCCCTATCTAACGAAAACACTGAAAATATTCTTTTTCGCTTTCTTTTACGAATTTCATCTATGACCAGATGCTTTGCAATGCTGAACAACCATGTTTTGACTTTAGATTGGTTATTAAATCGATCATATGCAGTGTATGCACGTACAAAGGTGTCATGAACTAAATCCTCGCAGCATTGTTTATCACCTATCATAAACGTTATAAAACGAGAAATGTCATCATAATACAATTCGTACCACTCCATCACACGAAGTTCCCTATCTTTATCGTTCAAACTCATCCATCACCACCTACTTCCTTCTTTCTAACTAATTAGTCGCACACAAAGTAAATTTGTGACATCTATTACTCTAATAATTCTTCATTATTTTTTAAACTAAAAAAAGCCCCACTTGTTCTGAGCTGCATCCCTTAAAGTAGATATTGAGAATACACTTTGTCAAGATTAACCTTAAGGAGTGTTTTTAATGACAAAAAAGATTAAGGAAATGGCAATAGGTAATGGAAAGTGGATATTCATTCTTGCTGGTAGTTGAACAATTCATATTCCGAGAGGTGATTCTGTTAAGGAAACAAAAAATGTCCAATAATTGCTTTAATTAAAAGTCATGAAACTAAGTAAGACTAAAAATACAGAATTAGATATAAAGTCACATTTAATGGGATAGAAGAAAAGGATAGGAAGAATACCTGTTCATCTATCCTTTTTATGAAACAAATTACCTTATTTACCACAACAACATTATTATATTGTTGTTCAACAAACACCCCTTTCGATCAAAAGGAGTCTACTTGTAAAGAGTCAAAACTGCCTCATGTCTTTTAAGCGCTTAGAACCTCTCATTTACCCTCATCAATTGAATTGGCTCAATTGCTTGCGTATTGCAAATTACGAAAATTCCTAACAATGAAAAAGCCCCTTATTTACCTAAGGGGGCTTTAAACAAATGAACTCATCTAAAATTAATATACATCACGTTGGTAGCGTTTTTGTTTTTGCATATCATTTAAATACGCTTCAGCTTCTTCTTGAGTCATATTTCCTTCTTGAGCAATGATGTTAATCAATGTTTCGTGGACATCTTTTGCCATATATTGTTTGTCTCCACAAACATAGAAATAGGCTCCATTATTTAACCACTCAAACAATTCCTTGCTGTTTTCAAGCATTTTATTCTGAACATAAACCTTTTCCTCAGTATCACGAGAGAAAGCAACATCTAATTTAGTTAGTATACCATCGTTTCGATAGCCTTCTAATTCCTCTTGATAAAGGAAGTCAGTTGCAGAGCGTTGATCACCGAAGAATAACCATGATCTACCTGTTACTTTATTTACTGCACGCTCTTGTATAAATGAACGGAATGGTGCAATCCCTGTACCAGGTCCAACCATAATCACATCAGTTTCAGATGAGTCTGGCAAATTAAAGTGCTTATTTTGTTGGATAAATACTGGAAGTGTTTCTCCTTCATTTGTACGCTCAGAACATTGAACTGAACATACTCCCTTTCGATTACGTCCATGAGCAGTATAACGAACAGCACCAATTGTTAAATGCACTTCGCCAGGGTTAGCTCTAAAGCTACTTGCAATTGAATATAATCGTGGAGGCATCTTTCTCAGCAGCGACACGATGTCGGCTGCAGAGGCATTCCACGGACCAAAATCACGTAACATATCAAGTAAATCGCGACCGTCTATATATTCCTTCACTTGGTCTGTATTTTCATTTAGTCTTAGTAATTCCTCGTTCTCAGTAAATTGTGCAGCTTGCTGAAGGATTTTTTTTGTTAATAATGTAATTTCAAAATGTGCGGTTAGCGCTTCCTTTAACGGGAGAGTATCACCTTGTTTATTGATTGTTACAGCCTCGGTTTCATCCCACTTCATTTCTTTAAGTAGCATATCAACGAGTTCTGGATCATTTTCAGGGATAATACCTAGACAATCACCTGGTTCATATGAAAGCCCAGATCCTTTTAAAGATAACTCAATATGTCTTGTTTCTTTACTAGAACCTTCTTTATTTAAATTAATATTTGTTAAAACTTTTGCCTGAAATGGATTTGTCCTTGAATAAGGTGTCTGAACAATGTTGTCTTCTTCTTTTGCAGATCCAGGGTTGTTTACTACTGTTTGCATAAATTCTTCACCTCAACATATTAAATAAAACGAGCAAATAAAAATATATGAAAACTTATAAAATCCCTCGTTTACTTATTATTATAACATTCTTTCTCAGTTGTAAGCTATTTTTCATTTACTTACACCTCTTTTCCAATATTTAATAGTGGTTTGTCCCATCATTTAAAAGTGTAGGCACTCGTTTCATTTACATAGCCTGCAAAAGGAAAATTGGATAAAATCATCGATTTTTCATCCTGTCTATTTTTTAAATTGAGTACATTATTTAATTGCCCCTGCTTCTTTTGCCAACTGTTCAAATGAAGTATTACTCTTTAGAATTTTCACCTTAGTTCCTATAGGTATCAGATTAAAAAGCTCTTCCACCTTTTCATTATGCATTCTTACACAGCCTTGTGTTACATAATGACCAATTAAGGATGGGTTATTATTACCATGAATACCAAATATTCTACCGTCCGTACCTTCAGCATCAAATCCCATCCATCTAGTCCCTAATGGATTTTCCCTTGAACCACCAGGAATGTCTTTTTTTCGGTAATACGGATTGACTGCTTTTATCACAATTGTAAATTCTCCCTCTGGTGTTAAATCACTTGTCACTCCTGTGGAGACATCATAAATAGCCTGAATTTCACCATGATGGATATAAGCCAACTTGTTGGTTTCCTTATTTACTATTAAATAAGGGTCGCCTACTAATGGATTTTGTCCTAGGGGCCAAATAGGAGAAATCAATATCAAGAATGAAAGAAGTAACTTCATTTGATGTTCACTCCTTGTTTTATAGGTTCCTTTAGTTTTAGTAGGGAATCATATTCTCATTCATGGTTAGGACGAAAGTAACTTTTAATAATCAAGTATTGTTCCATCTCCTTCAGGAATTGAAACAAGGATGCCCGAGCCTCGAATTCTTCACGAGTTGTTGGTAGATCCATCTCTCTGAATTCTTTCTTAAGGCCCTCTACTTTATCGAGAAATCGCTTTGCTGTATTGCCAGGATGAATCGAATCACTAAGATCTTCAATAAATTCAGCTAGCATTTCTCCTTGTATCCCGGTTTGATCCAAAGAGGTGACAATCGGTAGAATTCTTTCGATAATTTCTAGCTGTTGCTCCCGAATTTTAAAATAAGAATAATAAATGTTTTCATGCCTTAGGAAATGATTTTGAATATCTCTAAAGGCTAAACTCTTTGCGCTTTGGATGATTTGGTGAACTGTTGTAATTTCTTTTCCATCCCAATTACTATCCTTTTGCTTTAAGTAATTTGCTACCTCTTTAAATATGATCGAAAAGTTTGTTTCTATTTCCTTTTGATATAATTTTAGCTGTTTATCCACACTCGGCATATACAAATTCATTATAAGAGCGACTCCAATCCCAATTAATATGAGCGCAAACTCATTAAGAATTAAATGAGGTGAAAAAGTTTGTGTATCGTAAAGATGAAAGATCACAACACTGCTTGTTACAATCCCTTCCTGAATCCTAAAATATACCGTTGTTGGGATAAATAATAAAAGAATGAGGCCAATAGTTAATGGTGTATAACCGATTAATTGAAAGAATACAACAGAATAAACCATAGCAATTGCTCCTGCAACAAATCTTGACCAAGAGCTTTGTAAGGATTTCTTCTTAGTTGCTTGTATACAAAGAATCGTAATAATCCCAGCTGATGCATAGTAATCAAGCCCCAATAAATGCGCGATAAATATAGAGACTGTTACACCTACTGCTGTTTTTAGTGTGCGATAACCTATTTTAAACATAATGAAACCCCTTCAAAAGGAATGTGAAAGTTAAGAAGAAATGAGTACGCTACTGGCCAACCTCTTTGATGTTTATGGTTACCTCGTGTTTTGAACACATAGCACATTTAACGTACATTAAACGTCAAAAATGGTGATCTCATTTGATCACCATTTCATATTATAGCATTTTTTCTAAGAACTCTTGCGCACGTTTACTTTTCGGTGCTGTAAAGAATTCACTCGGAGGTGCATCCTCAACAAGTTTTCCATCATCTAAAAATAACACGCGATCTGCTACCTCACGAGCGAAGCCCATTTCATGAGTGACGATCGCCATTGTCATCCCAGTATGTGCAAGAGATTTCATTACTTCTAGTACCTCTTTTACCATCTCAGGATCTAAGGCAGAAGTAGGTTCATCGAATAACATCACTTTAGGTGACATAGCTAATGCACGGGCAATAGCAACACGTTGCTTTTGTCCTCCAGATAAACGAGTTGGATACTCGTCTGCTTTTTCTGATAAACCGACCTTCTTTAGTAATTCATGACCTATCTTTTCTGCTTCGCCTTTTGACATACCTTTTACGTTGATAGGTGCGTACATGAGGTTGTCTAATACCTTTTTATGAGGAAATAGATGAAAATGTTGAAACACCATTCCAACATTTTGACGTACTCTCATAATATCTACCTTCGGATTTGTGACTTCATCTTGCCCAATCCAAATTTTTCCGCTTGTCGGCTCCTCAAGTAGATTCATACAGCGTAAAAAGGTAGATTTCCCAGACCCTGAAGGGCCTACGATGGCTACAACTGCACCTTGTTCAATCGTAGTTGATATGTCTTTTAATACTTCTAGCTTTCCAAATGATTTATAAAGGTTTTGAACCTTAATCACTTTGTCTCAACCTCCTCTCAATGCCTTTCCCAACAAATGTTAGACCAACGATTAAGAGGTAATAGATAAGACCCACGAACAGCATTGGTTCAAAATATGCATACGTTTTACCACCGACAATGTAGGCTCTTCGCATAATATCCATTGCACCAATTACAGAAACGAGAGCAGATTCCTTTGTTAACGTAATAAACTCATTCATCAAAGCGGGTAAAATGTTTTTAAACGCTTGTGGCATCACAATGTCCCACATCATTTTCTTATATGGAACGCCTAATGCCATCGCAGCTTCTCGTTGTCCCTTATCCACTGCTTGAATACCAGCACGGATAACCTCAGATATATAGGCTCCAGAATTAAGGGCGAAGGCTGAAACCGCTGCTGCATAAGCTGGTATATCAAACCCGGTCATTTGTGGTAGCCCATAGTAAATAATCATTAATTGAAGGATTAATGGTGTACCACGAAATATTGAAGTATAAGCATCGGCTAACCAATGTAATAGTTTTACCCGACTAATTTTACATAGCGCAAGAATAATTCCAAGAATAAATCCAAGTAATGCAGCTAAAGCTACAATTCCTAATGTGACCCATATCCCTTTTAAGATAAATGGGATAGAGGGCACGAGATTTTGTGAAAAATCCAAATTCATGCCCTTTTACATTCCCCTCTATTAACTTTTAATATTATTCTTCCCCACCAAACCATTTTACAATCAGCTTATCAAGTTCACCGTTTTCTTTCATCTCATTTAAAACACGGTTAAACTCTTCAGTAAGGTCACTATCCTTAGGGAATGCGATTGCTGAACCTGCATCACTTTCTCCATCTTCAATTGCAAATCCTACTAATTCAGGATTGTTTTTAAAATGTCCAGCCGCTACTGTATCCTCAATGATTGCAGCATCAAAACGCCCAGCTAGAATTTCCTGTACTAATTCTGGCACACGATTACGTGATTCAATTGTAATATTAACTGTTTCTGCAATTTCATCTGCTTTTCCTTCTTGGATAGATCCAGTTTGAACCCCAACCTTTTTACCTGCTAAATCATCAATTGTATTAATTCCACTGTCTTTTTTAGATACTATTAAGTGCTTTGCAGTAAAGTAAATATCAGAGAAGTCAGCATTCTCAAGGCGCTCTGGTGTAGGAGTCATACCTGCTAGGATAAAATCAGCTTTTCCACCATTCATAGCCGTAATAAGTGTCGTAAAATCCATGTCCACGATTTCTAATTCATACCCTAATTCGTTTGTAATATACTTGGCAATATCCACATCAAAACCAATGATTTCTTCACCTTTTTCTGTATCGATGAACTCATACGGTGGGTAATCAGCTGAAGTAGCCATTACTAATTTCTTACCGTCATCAGCATTTCCACAAGCAGCTAGAAGCCCTACAGTTAATATTGAAATAATTAAACCAAATAATAATTTTGAAGCCTTCATTTAATATTTTCCCCCTTATAATTTTTTATCTTTTTTAAATTATATAAATATTATGAATTAATGCATAAATAAATTCAAGTTCTATCCGCTAAATTCATATATATTCAACAAAATGTATTTTAACACATATTAATAAATATGCAATATTATTATTAAATATTCTTTTATGATCCGTAATAAAGTTATTGTGGAAAACAATCCATGCAATTTTCTCTAACATATATTCTACAAAAACATATGCCTCTTGTATTTTCATCAACTAATTAATATGCCTTTTAATGTAGTAAAATACATGGCTAGTGGATGTTTGATTGACAGTTCAAAATGGGTAGATGAAGCTTTGAACACGTTTATACTCATATATATTTGCTTGTGTTCCTGTGAAGACGGTAGAAATGTATGCAAACTCACTATTTTTTATAATCAATTCTTTATTTTTACTGGATGGGAGCATTTTATCGAAGCTTGTTAGACTATTTTGAGAGAAAATTGCATAATTCACATAAAAAAGATGTTCTCCAGCTATGATTCTCGGCACATATCAGCAACTTAGTTCATTTTATCAGCGACTTCTGAATTTTTATCAGCAACTTCCTTCATTTATCAGCAACTTTTGAAATTTATCATCAACTTTCTTCGGTATCAGCAACAATGCTTAGATTATCAGCAACTTATGATTCTTTATCGGCAACTTTCCTGATTTTATCAGCAACCTCAACTTCTCTTGAGCAAGAGCACATCGGCAGGACGTTATGGGACGCCAGGGGTGTCTTATTTTAAACGTAATAATGAGTACTTATAAGTAGTTTTTAATTCACTTAAAAATTTTATACTTTCCTGATGTATGGAAAATTTCAGGAACAAAAAAGTCCCATGTTTATGCTATTAGCAAAAAAAAAGAAAGCCATATCGGCTTTCTTCACTAAACTTCATCACAATATTGATCAAAGGCTTGCTGCAGTTTATTAATAACCTGCACCGGTTCATGCCCTTCTATTTCATGGCGCTCTACCATTGTAAGGATCTTACCATCCTTTAATAGTGCAAATGATGGTGATGATGGAGGATAGCCTTCAAAATAATCACGTGCTTTTGCTGTTGCTTCTTTATCTTGTCCTGCAAAAACGGTCACTAAGTGATCTGGTCTTTTGTCGTAATGAACCGCATGCGCAGCTGCTGGACGTGCAATACCACCAGCGCAGCCACATACAGAATTTATCATAACAAGCGTTGTGCCCTCTTTTGCAAATGCCTCTTCCACTTCTTCAGGGGATCTTAAGTGTGTATATCCAGCTTCGTCCATATCTTTTCTTGCTTGCTCTACAACATCATTCATAAAAAAATTAAAGTTCATATGTTAGCCTCCTTCACTTCATGCATTCATCTTATCAATCTGCTATCGATTATTCAAATTCCAGGTTTCAGATGTTTACCTTACTGTAAAAAGGGTAGCTACATAGTAAGTTTCTCATCTTAATCCCCCTTTAATAGGATTGGTCATGACCAATCCTCCTTTTTTGAGTAGCGTACAAATCGAATATTTTTCGAGCTCCTAGGCTTGCTGGGACGTTCCCTTCAATTACTTGCCTTTCTAGCTTTGGAAGATGTCCTTTAACTATTTCGTCTGAAAAAAAGGCTGTTTCTAACTCGTCTTTTATTAAGGCATAAAACCAGTCTTTACGTTGGATATTTCTTCTTTCAGAAAATGATCCTACCTTTTGTGTCGTTGCAACAAAATGATCAATCGTTTTCCAGGCTTCTTCGATTCCTTTGCCTAGTAGGGCAGAACACGTTAACGCTTTTGATTCCCAACCTTTTGTTACAGGGGTTAAGAAGTGTAGGATTTTGGAGTATTCCTCTTTTGCTTTAAGAGCTTTCTGTTCATTGTCTCCATCTGCTTTATTAATAATTAGAATATCGACAAGCTCCATTATCCCCTTCTTCATACCCTGTAATTCATCTCCAGCTCCGGTTAAAGCAAGAAGTAAAAATACATCGACCATGCTTCTAACGGCGACTTCACTTTGACCAACACCGACAGTTTCGACGATGATCACATCATATCCCGCTGCCTCACATAGTAAAATGGTTTCCCTTGTTTTTCGGGCGACACCTCCAAGCGTACCAGAAGCTGGTGAAGGTCTTACGAAGGCTTGCGGGTTTCTAGAAAGCTGGTCCATTCTTGTTTTATCACCTAAAATACTTCCACCAGATAAGCTACTTGAGGGATCGACCGCTAAAACAGCAACACGATGTCCATGATCGCATAAGTAGCTACCAAATGCTTCAATAAAGGTGCTCTTCCCAGCTCCAGGTACGCCAGTTATTCCAATCCGAACCGATTTACCTGTTTGTGGAAGGATTTCGTTTATTAAGTTCTGTCCCTTTTCAAAATGCTTGCTGGCATTGCTTTCAATAAGTGTAATAGCTTGTGCTAACAAGGCTCGATTATTATCAAGGATTCCTTCTGCAAGCTCTTTAACCGATTTTTCCTTCCGTCTTACGATCCGGCGGTTTTCATCAGTCATTATTGTCCACCACTTCTTCATAGCCAAGTCGATCATACACTTCTTGTAAAACTTTTTCAGCCGCTACTGGTATAACGGTTCCTGGACCAAATACAGCTGCCGCGCCATGGCTTAATAAATAGTCATAGTCCTTTGCTGGGATGACGCCTCCAATGATGACAACAATATCTTCTCGACCATGCTTCTTTAATTCCTCCACTAGCTGTGGTAATAATGTTTTATGACCGGCGGCTAATGAGCTCATTCCAATTACGTGAACATCATTCTCGACTGCTTGCAGTGCGGTTTCTTCAGGGGTTTGAAACAACGGACCAATATCAACGTCAAAGCCCAAATCAGCGAAAGCAGTTGCAATTACCTTTGCACCACGGTCATGACCATCTTGACCCATTTTGGCAATGAGAATTCGAGGGCGTCTACCTTCGTGTTCCTCAAAGCCTGCAGTCAAATTTCTTACCTTTTGAATCTCTTCTTCGTTTGTATATTCTGAGCTGTACACACCACTTATTGAACGAATCACTGCCTTATGGCGTTTTGCTACTTTTTCAATAGCATCTGAAATCTCACCTAAAGAGGCACGTGCGCGTGCTGCTTCAACTGAGAGCTCTAATAAGTTTCCTTCACCTGTTTCAGTTGCTCTAGTAATAGCATCTAATGCGGCCGTTACTTTCTGTTCATCCCGGTTTGCTCGCAGGTGTTGTAGTCTTTCTATTTGCTTTAACCTAACCATCGTATTATCTATATCTAGCGTATCAATTTCTTCTTCTTTATCTAATCTATATTTATTTACACCGATAATGGCTTCTTTCCCAGAATCAATATGTGCTTGTCTTCTTGCTGCCGCTTCTTCAATTCTCATTTTAGGTAAGCCTGTTTCAATCGCTTTTGCCATTCCACCAAGCTCTTCAATTTCTTGAATATGCTCCCAAGCTCTTTCCACAAGGGCCGCTGTTAAAGATTCTACGTAATAGGATCCACCCCATGGATCGATTACATTACAGATTCCCGTTTCGTCCTGCAGGTATAACTGAGTATTTCTTGCAATACGCGCAGAAAAATCTGTCGGGAGGGCAATCGCCTCATCTAATGCATTCGTATGAAGTGACTGTGTATGTCCTAATGCAGCAGCTAATGCCTCAATGCATGTTCTGGCTACATTATTAAATGGATCTTGCTCAGTTAAGCTCCACCCAGACGTTTGGGAATGAGTTCGTAATGCTAAAGATTTTTCATTTTTAGGATTAAATGGCTTAATTAGCTTTGCCCAAAGTAATCTTGCAGCTCTCATTTTGGCAACTTCCATGAAATAGTTCATCCCAATCGCCCAGAAGAAAGATAAACGCGGGGCGAATGAATCAATATTAATACCTGCCTTTAACCCTGTTCGGACATACTCTACACCATCCGCTAATGTATAAGCTAGCTCTATATCAGCCGGAGCACCTGCTTCTTGTAAATGGTAACCTGAAATACTAATGGAATTAAATTTTGGCATATGTTTGGATGTGTATTCAAAAATATCTGCAATAATCCGCATTGAAGTTTCTGGTGGATATATATAGGTGTTACGTACCATATATTCTTTCAAAATATCATTTTGAATAGTCCCTGTTAGCTTTTCCTTTGGTACACCTTGTTCTTCAGCGGTAACGATATAAAATGCCATTATAGGAAGTACTGCCCCGTTCATGGTCATTGATACAGACATTTCATCTAACGGGATTCCATCAAATAGTATTTTCATATCCAAAATAGAATCAATCGCAACTCCTGCTTTGCCAACATCACCGATAACCCTTGAATGATCAGAATCATACCCGCGATGTGTTGCTAAGTCAAAGGCAACCGACAAGCCCTTTTGGCCTGCTGCTAAGTTTCTACGGTAAAAAGCATTGCTTTCTTCTGCAGTTGAGAATCCCGCATACTGGCGAACCGTCCATGGACGTGTTACGTACATTGTTGGATACGGTCCTCTCGAAAAGGGCGCTATTCCTGGTAAAAAATCAAGAAAAGGTAGGTGCTGAATATCAGTTTTATTATATTTGGGTTTCAAAGTGATCTTTTCATTTGTTTCATATGCTTGATTTAAAGAATCCTTTTTGTGGGTAAAATCTACAGAAAGCTGTTCAAAAGGGATTTCAGCAAAATTAGGCTTTTTCATCATATCCCCCCATTTCCTTTTGCAATGTTAATAAAAACTCGTAGCAGTTCGTATTGGTATGAATAGTACCTGAAAGACCTGCCTTATCATATTCATCTTTTTTAGTAGAATTCAATTTACCCGCTACGTAAATTTTACTAGTTGAATGGAATTTTCGAAGTGCCTCAATAACTTTTACACCCAACCTGTCATACGTTTCATCATTCCCGCACACAATAAGAACTTGTTGATTTGTTTCATGTAATTCTTCTGATATTTCTTCAATGGTTTGAAAGCTAGAACTTTGAGTTACTTCGAATCCGCCAACTTCAAAGAAGCCTTTGATAAAATCGGTACGCGGCTTATGATGAATATAGCTTCCAATGTTCACTAAATGGACAGAGAGTTTGTTACCTGTTAGTTTAGTAAAGCGATAAGCCTGATCCCTTAATAACTCGAATTTCATTGACCATCGAATCGAAGGAATGGGTTCGATTACCTCAATGGATCCTTGAAGAACATTTTTTTCAATCTTAGTTGTTGATAATGGATCTTCATAAAGGTTAGCGTACATATTAGTTCCAACAATGCGTTCCTTACGATAATCGATATTCTCAAATCTTTTTTCCCGTACAGCTTGTATATCTTGTTGTACTTTACCTTCCCTTATAGACGGAACGATACCACCGTTCTTCATGATCTCTTGAAATAATGACCACGCCGTCTTTGAAAGTTCCTCTGTCAAATTTTCAATGTACCAGGAACCACCAGCAGGATCTAACACTTTATTCAAGTGTGTTTCATCTTTAAGTATGGATTGTACATTTCTGGCAATTCTCTCAGAAAAGGCAGACGAACGATTAAAAGGTTCATCAAAAGTTGAAGTTGTAATACTATTTGCTCCTGCAATAACTGCTGCAAAGGATTCAACTGTCGCCCTTAATATATTTACGTACGGATCATATTTTGTTTTCGTTGTTTTAGAAGTATGAGCATGTATAAATGCCTTCTGACTTTCTTCATTACCACCAAATTCTTTTACGATCGCAGCCCATAAAAACCTAATGGCCCTTATTTTTGCTATCTCCATAAACAAATTGGAACCAATTGAATAGGAGAAGGTGAGTTGGGATGCTACGTGATCAATCGATAGACCACGTTCTAAACATTGGTTGATATACTCGACAGCAACCGCTAGGCTGTAGGCGATTTCTTGAACAGCATTTGCTCCACCGTTATGAAAAGCATGGCCTTGTACTAAAATCGTTTTCACTTTTGGTAAATGTTCAATGGCCGATTTCGCGATTTCTACAAGTTCATCAAAATGTACTTGCAATGAATTTTGTAGTGATCCATTCGTAATCCAGTATCCAATCGGATCAAAACCAATTATACCGTGTATGTTCTGTTTATTTTCACCTTTATAAGATGTTAATTCTTCGAAAAAACGTTTAGTTGGTTCGTTAATTCTAAGAGAGGCTCTATCAAATGGCACATCCCTTAGTAGTCTCTCGATATCTTCCTTTGTTTGAATAGATTCAGCCTCTACAATAACAGTCATGACCCCATTATTGATTAGCTGGTGGATGGATTGTGTCAATTCTTCCATCGTATTACCAGATGCATGCTGACAAATTTCCCATGGTTTTTCATAGTTTAAGAAATCTCGATATTCCGTTTGAAGATCAGTTTTTTGATCTTTCCTTGTATATATTGGATTTAACTTAATACCTTCATATGTATTTGTAAATAACTGTTCTAATGGCTTCCCCTTTAGCGAAGCAAGAGCAGCCTCTTCCCACTCAGCATATGAAGGGACATTAAATTCTTTTAAACTTGCAAACAACTCTTGTATTGCTTGTTTTTCTTGCACACCTAATTCCCCCTAATCGGAAACGCTTACAAACTCATCTCCAAAAATACATAGTAATCTTATGAATAAGAAGATTCTTAATTTTATATTAGTATAAATTCATTTGTTTAACAATGATGAGGGATAGGAATCTTCACCATGTAGAATACACACTTTCACCTTCCAAACTCGTATTTTTCTCAATCGAATATTTCTAAAAACCAAATTTCCCTGGATAGCCTCTGGCTAAATGTTCTGAAGGGAAGAGGTAGGCGTATTTTACCTTTTATTCCCTTCAGTTTATTTGACCTAGGAGGACTTGGCCTCTTTTAACATTGAAATTTATCAGCAACTTTTTCATTTTTTCATCAACTTTCAGTATTTATCAGCCACTCTTTGGATTATCAGCAACTTTGCCAATTTTATCAGCAGCTTCTTCAAAGCATTTATCAGCAACTTTAAATGGGATACGGATATCATTAGGTGATGACTACCGATCTATATTAGAAGACATAACTAACCTGATATCAGGGAGTTATCCTCTCTGATACGAACAACAGGCTCAGGGCGCCCTGTTTAGCCTCGTGCAGGGCAAAGCTGGAGCCGGGTTATGCAGGAACATCCTAAAAGGTAAACTCCAAAAACTTAAACTATCTGATAGTATAAAGTAAAAAGGTAGCCGCTTTGGCTACCTTTTAACTCTTAGTAAACAGATGTATTTTCTTTGGACGTATTTTCAAGAATTTCCTTTACTCTTGCCAAGAATCTACCACATACAAGACCATCTAGCACACGGTGGTCTAACGATAAGCAAAGGTTGACCATATCACGTACAGCAATCATACCGCCATTCATGACAACCGGTCTTTTCACAATTGATTCAACCTGCAGGATAGCAGCTTGTGGGTAATTAATAATTCCCATTGATTGAACCGATCCAAAAGATCCAGTATTGTTGACTGTAAATGTTCCACCTTGCATCTCTTCTGACTTTAGCTTGCCGTCGCGAACTTTACCAGCAAGCTCTGTAATTTCACGAGCAATACCTTTAATGGTCTTTTCATCTGCATTTTTAATAACTGGTACAAACAATGCGTCATCGGTAGCTACAGCAATCGAAAGGTTAATATCTTTTTTCTGGATAATCTTATCACCAGCCCACATTGAATTTATTTGCGGGTACTCCTTAAGCGCTTGAGCTACAGCCTTTACGAAGAATGCGAAGAAAGTTAAGTTGAACCCTTCCTTTTTCTTGAATTCTCCTTTAATACTGTTTCGGTATTCCACTAGATTTGTTACGTCTATCTCTACCATTGTCCATGCATGTGGTGCTTCGTGCTTACTGCGAAGCATGTTGGCAGCAATCGCTTTACGAACACCAGATACAGGAATTTCAATATCACCTGGCATAGACTGAACAGGTGCTGCAGCAGGTTTACTTGCGGCAGCTGGAGTAGGAGCTACCGGAGTCTCGGCTGCTTGAGGTGCTGCTGGTGCTTCCTGTACTGCTTTTTCTGGAGCAGCAGTTGGAATTTGGCCTGTTTCTATTACCTTTTGGACATCTTTACGTGTGATACGCCCACCAGCACCTGTGCCTGTTAATTGTTCAAGGTCAATATTATTCTCTTGTGCAAGACGTAAAACAGCAGGTGAGTATCGACGTTTATTTGAAGAGTCTACATTAGCTTGAGCAATAGCTTCTGAAGCCTGTTTAGTAGTCGTTTCTTCTTTTACTGCTTCCTCGGCTGGTGCGGCTGCACCACCCTCAGTTTCTATCGTACAAATTACTTCTCCAACCGCTAATGTTTCATCCTCGCCAGCAACTAACTCTTTTATTGTTCCAGTAAATGAAGATGGAACTTCTGCATTTACTTTATCCGTCATTACCTCAGCAATTGGATCATACTTGTTAACTTTATCTCCTGGTGACACTAGCCACTTGCTGATTGTACCCTCGGTTACACTTTCTCCAAGCTGTGGCATCGTAATCTTTTCAATACCCAATGAGACAACCTCCTTATCAACCATTATTTCACGGTATTTTTTAGAATTCAGCTAGTTCTCGAATTGCCTTTTCAACTTTATCTGGATTAATCATGAAATACTTCTCCATTGTAGGTGCATATGGCATAGCTGGAACATCAGGTCCAGCCAAACGCTTAATTGGTGCGTCTAAGTCAAATAAACAGTTTTCAGCGATAATAGCAGAGACTTCACCCATGATACTTCCCTCTTTATTGTCCTCTGTTAAGAGAAGCACCTTACCTGTTTTAGAGGCTGCTTCCATAATCGCTTCTTTATCAAGTGGATAAACCGTACGTAAATCTAGAACATGTGTTGAAATACCGTCACTTGCTAGCTTCTCTGCCGCTTGAAGTGCAAAGTGTACGCATAGTCCGTAAGTAATAACGGTAACATCTTCACCCTCGCGCTTTACGTCTGCTTTACCGATAGGTAGTACATAATCATCAGTCGGTACTTCGCCTTTGATTAGTCGGTATGCGCGTTTATGCTCGAAGAATAATACTGGGTCTTCATCACGGATTGCCGCCTTCAATAAACCTTTCACATCATACGGAGTAGAAGGCATGACAATTTTAAGACCTGGTTGATTAGCAAAAACTGCCTCTACTGATTGAGAATGATAAAGGGCACCATGAACGCCACCACCGTAAGGAGCACGAACGACAAGTGGACATGACCAGTCATTGTTTGAACGGTAACGAATTCTAGCTGCTTCAGAAATAATTTGGTTAACCGCAGGCATAATAAAGTCAGCAAACTGCATTTCTGCAATTGGTCTCATCCCATACATTGCAGCTCCAATCGCTACACCAGCGATGGCTGATTCAGCTAAAGGAGTATCGATAACGCGGTCTTCACCAAATTGATCATAAAGACCATGAGTCGCTTTGAAAACTCCACCCTTTAGTCCAACATCTTCACCAAGGATGAATACTTTTGAATCTCTTTCCATTTCTTCACGGATTGCCATTGTTACAGCATCGATATATGAAATTACTGGCATTATTTTTTCCCCCTCACTTACTCAGCATATACATGCTTAAGAGCATATTCTGGCTCTGCGTACGGAGCATTTTCAGCATAGTCAGTTGCGTCGTTTACTTCTTTCGCAATTTTATCTAATAACTCTTTATGCTTCTCTTCTGTTAATAACCCAATTTCTCTTAAATACATTTCAAATGCAAATAATCCATCTTTTTTCTTTGCTTCTTCGACTTCTTCTTTTGAACGATACGCGCGATCATCATCATCAGAGGAGTGAGCCGTTAAGCGATATGAAATAGTTTCAACTAATGTAGGACCCTCGCCGCGGCGGCCTCTGTCAGCTGCTTCCTTAACTGCTTTATATACCTCTAATACATCATTTCCATCAACTGTTACACCAGGCATTCCATAACCGATTGCACGATCAGAAATCTTTTCACATGCTACTTGCTTTTCATATGGAACAGAAATGGCGTATTTGTTATTTTCACACATAAAAATTACAGGAAGCTTATGTACAGCTGCATAGTTTGCACCCTCATGGAAATCGCCCTGGTTTGAAGACCCTTCTCCAAATGTTACAAATGTAACTAAGTCTTTTCCTTCTAATCTTCCACCAAGTGCCACTCCAACAGCATGAGGAACTTGAGTAGTTACAGGGGAAGAACCTGTTACAATGCGATTTTTCTTTTGCCCAAAATGACCTGGCATTTGACGACCACCAGAGTTTGGATCTTCTGCTTTTGCAAACCCAGACAACATTAATTCTGTTGCCGTCATACCAAAGGCAAGCACAACCCCCATATCACGATAATATGGAAGTACATAGTCTTTCTCACGATCAAGAGCAAATGCTGCTCCTACTTGTGCTGCCTCTTGTCCTTGACATGAAATAACAAATGGAATTTTCCCTGCGCGGTTAAGTAACCACATACGCTCGTCAATCTTTCGAGCTAAAAGCATTGTTTCATACATTTCTAAAACATTTTCATCACTTAGTCCTAATGCTTGATGACGATTTTCAGCCATTTATTTAACCCCCTAAATTCATAATTAGAGGAAGGATTCTATAAATCCTTCACTCTTGAAAGAGATATTAAGAGTGAATAGCTCTGCCTAATACAGCTAGGGCTGCTTCACCAATTGCTTCTGACAATGTAGGATGTGGGTGGATCGTATGTGCTACTTCCCAAGGTGTTGCATCTAAAACGCGAGCTAAGCCTGCTTCAGAAATCATATCTGTCACGTGTGGCCCAATCATATGAACACCTAATAAATCATCCGTTTCTTCATCCACTACTAATTTTACAAAACCATCAGATTCTCCAAACACTAAAGCTTTACCTATTGCCTTGAATGAAAATTTTCCGGTCTTTACCTTAAATCCTTTTTCTTTTGCTTCCTCTTCTGTATATCCAACACTTGCAGCTTCTGGATTGCTATATATACATTTGGAAACTAGAGTTGGATCAATTGGATGAGTTTCTTCCCCTGCAATGTGTTCAACAGCAGCGATCCCTTCATGTGAAGCAACGTGAGCTAGCTGCAGACCACCAATTACATCACCAATTGCATATATATGTGATTCTTTCGTTTGGTAATATTGATTTGTTTGAATAAAGCCCTTCTCTACTTGAATCTCTGTGTTTTCAATCCCAATACCTTCAACATTAGCTTGTCGTCCTACTGAGACTAGTAGGCGATCAGCTGAAAATGACTTTTCTTCGCCTTTATGTTCAGCCTTGATTGTGATCCCATTTCCTTTTTCAAGAGATTCAGGTAATACTTTTGCACTAGTAACGATTTTCACGCCTTTTTTCTTCATTAGACGCTGCATCTCTTTCGATACCTCTCTATCTTCTGTGGGAACAATTCGGTCAGCATATTCAATAACTGTTACGTCTACACCAAAATCAGAAAGCATGGAAGCCCATTCAATCCCAATGACACCACCACCGACAATAACGATTGATTTCGGTAGGTTTTCTAATTCTAATGCTTCATCAGATGATAATACATACTCGCCATCAATCTCTAGCCCCGGTAGTGTTCTAGGACGTGAACCAGTAGCAATTACGACATTCTTAGGAATAAGCATTTGATTTTCTTCACCGTTATTCATTTCTACAGATATTGTACCCGGCATCGGTGAAAAGATGGAAGGTCCAAGAATTCGACCTAACCCTTCATACACATCAATTTTCCCTTGTTTCATTAAGTGCTGAACACCCTTATGAAGCTGATCAACAATTTTTGCTTTTCTCTGTTGTACTTTTGAAAAATCTAGAGCTACTTCTTTTGCAATAACCCCAAATTCTTCACTATTTTTTGTCGTAGCATAAACCTCTGCACTTCGTAGTAAGGCTTTACTTGGAATACAACCTTTATGCAAGCAAGTTCCACCTAATTTACCCTTTTCTACAATTGCAACTTTTAATCCTAATTGTGATGCACGAATAGCAGCTACATAACCACCCGTTCCACCACCAAGTACCACTACATCATATTCTGTTGCCATTTATATCTCTCCTTTCGAACCTATACTCGAACAACCTGTTGCATGGGTTTCCCAGGGTATTCTTTTGCTTTTTCTTCTCCGCGAAGCACACGCAATGCTCCTTCTGCTAATGCTTGAAGTTCATTTTCTCCGGGCTGTACAATGACATCCGCAATCCACTTTACTCTTTCGGTTATAGATTCAACGAATTCTTTCCCATAGGCTAAGCCACCTGTTAGAATAATTGCGTCTATCTTCCCCGACAAAACTGCCGCTGCAGACCCAATCTCTTTAGCCACTTGATAAGCCATTGCATCGTAGACAAGTTTCGCTTCTTTATTACCTGCTTCAATCATTTTTTCCACTTTTACAGCATCGTTTGTACCTAGGTAACCGACAAGTCCACCTTGCCCTACTAACCTCTTCATAATTTCATCTCGATAATATTCACCCGAAAAACAAAGAGAAACTAGGTCACCAGCTGGAACTGTTCCTGCACGTTCTGGACTAAAAGGGCCATCTCCGTGCAAGCCATTATTCACATCAATAACTCTTCCATTTTTATGAGCTCCGACTGTTATACCTCCACCCATATGAGTAACAATCAAATGGAGCTCTTCATATTTCTTCCCTAAATCCTTCGCCACTCTTCTTGCGACTGCTTTTTGATTGAGTGCATGAAATATACTTTTACGTTCTATTTCTGATACACCAGAAATACGAGCAATTGGATCTAGTTCATCAACAACGACCGGATCAACGATAAAGGAAGGTATATTTAGACCAGAAGCAATTTCAAAAGCAAGAATACCGCCAAGGTTCGAAGCGTGTTGTCCTGAATATCCTTTTCTTAAATCTTTCAGCATTAAATCGTTTACGTCATAGGTTCCGCCCTCAATTGGACGAAGTAATCCGCCACGACCGCAAACAGCACTTAATTTAGATATGTTAATGCCTTCATGATCTAAAGCTTCTAATATTGTTTTCTTTCTAAACTCATATTGATCAATAATGTTTGAAAAAGAAGAAATGATTTCTGCATCATGTCTGATTGTTTTTTCAAAGATTGAAACTTCATTTGAAAAAACCCCTATTTTAGTGGAAGTGGAACCTGGATTAATGACTAGAATGCGGTGTTCATTTTCTTGCAATGTTGAAACCTCCATTTTAGAGGTGAGTTAGCTATGAGGTGAGAGGTGGGATGCTGATAGCTACTATGATGACATACCTCCCACACCTCGGACTTACCTCTGTTAATACTTATTTTTTTGATTACTTTTAACGTCCATTACGACGACTTAAAATATGTCTTCCGTTTTGTAAGAATTGACTTCTAGAGTTTCTCATTGTAGCAATTCTCTCTTCAGCTAAACGGTCAGCTGCAACATAAGTTGGAACCCCATCACGTTTAGAAATGTTGATTACTTGTTCAATGTTGTCATAGATAGTTTCTACTTTCTTCATAGCACGATCACGGTTGTAACCGTAAAGTTCATCTGCTACATTAATTACCCCACCAGCATTAATAACATAATCTGGAGCATATACGATACCCATTTCATGCAGCATGTCGCCGTGACGAGTCTCTTTTAATTGATTGTTTGCAGCTCCAGCAACTACCTTCGCCTTAAGCTGTGGAATTGTATCATCATTAATTGTTGCACCAAGTGCACATGGTGCATATATGTCACAGTCAACACTGTAAATATCATTTACATCTACAGCTTTTGCACCAAATTCTTCGACAGCCTTTGCTACAGCTTCTTTGTTAATATCAGTAACTATTAATTGAGCGCCTTCTTCATGTAAGTAACGGCAAAGTGTATAAGCAACATTTCCAACACCTTGTACAGCAATAACTTTCCCTTCAAGTGAGTCAGAACCAAATGCTTCCTTTGCTGCTGCCTTCATTCCACGGTAAACCCCATAAGCTGTTACAGGTGATGGATTACCAGATGAACCGAAAGCAGGTGAGATTCCTGTTACATAATCAGTTTCTTCATGAATTAAATCCATATCAGCAACAGTTGTCCCTACATCCTCAGCAGTGATGTATCGACCATTTAATCCTTGGATATAGCGTCCAAATGCACGGAACATCGCTTCATTTTTATCTTTACGTGGATCTCCAATAATAACGGTCTTTCCACCACCAAGATTTAATCCTGCCGCTGCATTCTTATAAGTCATACCTTTTGCTAATCTAAGAGCATCTTCAATAGCAGCAGCCTCAGATTCGTATGTCCACATGCGAGTACCGCCCAATGCAGGTCCTAAAGTAGTGTCATGGATACAGATAATTGCTTTCAATCCTGATTCCTTATCCTGACATAAAACTAACTGCTCGTAATCATAAGTCTCCATATACTTGAAAATTTCCATTGTAATTTTCCTCCCCATTTATCCTTTATTTATTAGAAGCAGAGCAAACTGCTAATGCAAGTGAATATAATTTACTTTCCGCAGTATCAGCTCTAGATGTTAATACGATTGGTGCTTTGGCTCCAGCTATAATAGCTCCTACCTTCGCTTTCGCAAAATAAATCAGTGATTTATATAAAACATTCCCAACTTCAATTGTCGGTACTAGTAATATATCTGCTTGGCCTGCAACTTGTCCGGTAATTCCTTTATGTTCTGCTGCATCATGAGAAACTGCATTATCAAGGGCTAGTGGACCATCAACGATACAATCTACTAGTTGTCCTCTAGACTGCATCTGAGTTAATGCTGCTGCGTCTAACGTTGCTTGCATTGCTGGATTTACTACTTCAACTGCTGCAAGTGGAGCAACCTTTGGGACTTGGATTCCAATTGATTTTGCTACTTTTACAGCATTTGTAACAATCTGTGACTTTTCAACCAAATCCGGTGAAATATTCATTGCTGCATCCGTTACAATTGTAAATCGTTCAAAACCAGGTACTTCAAAAACAGCTACATGTGATAATACACTACCACTCCTTAACCCATACTCTTTATTTAATACGGCTTTAAGAATTGTTGAGGTTGGTAAATTTCCTTTCATCAATACATCTGCGTCTTTAGAACTAACAGCTTTAACTGCTAATTCTGCCGCTCTTTCTTTTGTGTTAGCATGATGGATTTTGATGGATTCATGATTTTCTAATCCTTTACTTGATAACAATCTCCTGATTTCTGGTTCATTTCCAAATAGTTGAAAAGTAGCTAAGTTGTTTTCAATTGCTAGGGCTATCGATTCGATTACTTCATCATCTTCAGCAGCAGCGACTGCAACGACCTTACCAGAATATTGGGTTGCTTTTTTTATGAGTGTATCTAGCTTCATGATTGGCTCTCAACCCCATTTCTTTTTAAAATATTTCTCACATTATATTACATGCAAGAATCGTGCCAATTTAATATTATTGAAAACGCTTTATTCATACACATGTGATCTGTCTAAGTGATGCAACTTTTTGCAAGTTATGCATTTTTTTGCACGCTTAATTTTGCATGATCCTGTATTTTTCTAGCTTATAGTACAAACTTCTTAGTGAGATTTTAAGCTGTTTTGCTGTAATGGTTTTGTTACCTTGATTTTCATTTAAGACTTGTCTAAGCAGCTTTGCTTCAAATTCCTCAACCATTTCAGATAATGGCTGCATACTAGCTGTCCTTATCTCAGTTTTACTTTTAGTTTGCCCCTCTTTTTCTAATTTAGGAATGTGATGTATATCAATTTTATTTTCTGTGTGTTTCATAAAAATAACGGCTCGTCCAAGAATATTTTCTAATTCCCTAACATTTCCTGGCCAATCATAGCTTGATAGGTATTCCAAACTATGTGATGTCAACCCCTCAATGATACGTCCATAATCCCTATTAATTTTTTGCAATAGATGAGAACACAATCCAGGTATATCTTGTTTACGTTGACGTAATGGCGGAATATGAATAGGCAGGCGATTTAGACGATAGTAGAGATCTTCCCTGAAGGTACCGTTTGCAATTCCTTTTTCTAAATTCACATTTGTAGCTGCAATCACTCTTACATTGACTGCAATCGGTTTAGTACCTCCGACCCTCACAATCTCATGCTCTTGAAGTACTCTCAAGAGTTTAGCTTGCATACTCGCTGAAAGTTCGCCTATTTCATCTAAAAATATACTTCCATTATTAGCTTCTTCAAAAAATCCTCTTTTACCCCCCCTCTTTGCTCCAGAGAAGGCACCTTCTTCATATCCAAACAATTCACTCTCTAATAGTGATTCTGATATAGCTGCGCAATTCACTCGAATAAACTTGTTATACTTTCGATCACTTCCATTATGTATAGCATGAGCAAATAACTCTTTACCTGTCCCCGATTCCCCTCGGAGCAATACAGTAGCAGGAGTTTTAGCCCCTAATTTTGCCTGTTCAATGGCAAACATCATTTCTTCTGATGTCCCAATAATATCGTCAAAGGAATACTTTGCTTCTAAGGTTCTAATAATTTGTCTAGCTCTTTTCAGTTCATTTGTTAACGACTGGATTTCTGATACATCGTGAATAACACCAACACTACCTTTTAGCTTTCCGTCAACGATAATAGGAGCTACATTTACTATGACGTCACGATGATGAGGACCAACCTTCATTCTCACACCACGAACTGGTCTTCTAGTTTGAAGCACCTGCATATGCATGCTTTCCCCTTCAGAAATATCCGCAGTGGCAGGCTGTCCAACTACCTCTTCCCTAGACAAACCTGTAATTCTCGTATAGGCAGGATTAATTAAAATCCCTTTCCCTTCTTCGTCAACAACGGAAATTGCTTCTTCTGAGGATTGAATAATTGCTTCTAGTTGTATTTGAATATCTTTCAAATTCGTTAGCTCTTCGGCTAAGTTTACTACTTCTGTAATATCCTTAAAAACTGCAAATGCACCGAGCAGAGTCCCTGTTTCTGTTACAATGGGTATTCGAGTCGTAATGATTTTCTTGCCATTTTCAAGTTCTAATTCCTTATTAATCTCTAACTCACGGTGCTTTAACACACGTGGAAGCTGGCTTCCTGGAATGATTTTTAATATATGCTTTCCTAAAACAAAATCTCTGTTTTTTCCGGTCATTCTTTCGGCACTTTTATTAAACAAGACAACAGTTCCATCAATATCAACAACAACCATTCCGTCATGGGTTGAGTTTAATATCAAATCATATTTATACGATTGATTTTTGAGTTCATTAATTAAAAGCTCTTTTTCTTCCATCAAATTTGAGAGAGTATGTGCTACTGAGCCAGGGATTAGAATTGTTTTTTTCTGCTTCTTTTCTCTTATTTGTTCAAAAACAGCATCATTTCCAGTTGCCTCAATAATAATATCAAGATCATAATCCAATAACTCAGACCAGTCTTTACCTGTCAATATTCCATTTGATTTGGCATAAGCTATCCCAGGCGCTGACTCATTGATATCAACAATAGCGACGATTTCCATCGTACTTGTCTCTCTCAAATGCTTAAGTATAGCAGTGCCCCCTTTTCCAGCACCAATAATTAACAATTTTTGCATATTATACACTCCCGTTTGCAAACTATTGCATATTTATCTTACAGGTTATTGCCTAATTTGACAAATCTCTATTTGCTATAATGGTGTATAATAAAAAAATGAATACTTTAGGGAAAGGAATTTTTTATGCAAAGATACCTTGCACTTATCGTTGTAGTGATTCCAGTCATAATGGCTGTTATGGGGATAAAACTAATTCGTGATTTAACTTTTGGAATTTTGCAACCGCCTATCCCATTTTTATGGTTACAATTTTTCATTGGACTGGCTCTCATAGGTGGGGGATTGTGGTTAGTTGGGGGATTTGTCTTTTATCGTGACAAAAAAAGAAATAAAGTCCAACAACGTTTCCAACCAAAAAAATAGACCTCTCATTGAGGTCTATTTTTTGGTTTTAGTAATACTGCTCGCTCTGGAAAATCAGTGAAAAAGCCAGAACAGTTAACTGAAAAAAGCTTTTTCATATCTTCAACTTTATTGACTGTATATGGACGCATTTTGATTCCATTTAGTTGGGACTGAGAAATAATTTCTGGGGGTGCTGCTTTATAGTTAGGATGAAGGGCACCCGCCCCAATTCGTGTAGCGTAGTGCCATGGTTCAAATAGTCCATCACTATATAAGGCACCTATCTCTATGTCTGGGGCAATGTTCCTACATTTTACTAAACTATAATGATTGAATGAAGAGATAATGACTCGATTCTCCATATGATAATTTCGAATAAGTTGGATGACCTTCTCTTCAAGCCCCTCATAAAGAACAACGGTATTTTTCAGTTCCACATTGATTAGCAAAGAATTCGGCGAAGCCCAACTAAAGAGTTCCTCAAGACTTGGAATTATACATCTTTCATTATAGGAGAATTTGTAACTTGCATCTAACTGTCTTAGCTCCTTTAAGGTCAGGTCCTTCACCCAACCTTTACCATCTGTTGTGCGATCTACCTTTTCATCATGGATGATGACCATTTCTCCGTCTTTTGATAACTGAACATCTAATTCAATTCCATCAGCACCAACACGCTCTGCCTCTTGAAAAGACATCATTGTATTTTCAGGATGTGTTCCAGCAGACCCTCTATGACCAAATATTTGTGTCATCTTTGTTTCTCCTAACAAAATATAATTTCAAATACAACTACCTTGTGAAAATGCTGATAATGATATATCCTACAAATGAACAAAATATAAAGGAGAATATTATGAAGCCTCTACAAATATCTGCAGAAACGGCGCAAATGCTTTCAAAAAAACTTGGCGTTCCTTTAGAACAGATCATGCATATGCCTCAACATATTTTAATACAAAAGCTCATGGAATTAGAAAAGGACAAGTAGCCAGGAATCTTCATAATCTAAACATAGGACCCATTATTTTTCCTCGTATATAAGGAGAGAATAGCCAAATGTTTTATCGCTCCAAAAAAGATTCCCAGTAAAAACGCCTCATAATTAGCTTATGAGGCGTTTTTTATTCCTTACCCTCTCATGAAGCCTTATGCTCCAAGCGAAGCTTATCAGCTACCATTGCAATAAATTCAGAATTTGTTGGTTTTGCTTTTGACATGGAAACCGTATATCCAAATAAAGACGAGATGCTATCGATATTCCCACGGCTCCATGCAACCTCAATCGCATGACGAATCGCACGTTCAACACGGCTAATTTTCTAAGAGTAATTCTATTCGGATTTAAGCAATTAAACTTTATCATCTCATATGTATTTGTTGGTTTTCGATTTGAATTTGTTGGTACAAATTAATTATAATTTTAAAAAGTTGAAAAATCAATCATAACAAGTCCACTTAAATTACTTAATGTTATGAAACCTTGTGTTTTTCACCTCATATATTAAATCTAACACTTTCTCAATTATTATAATTGAGTTCTTCAAATCAGACCTTTGAGGTTCAATTATTTCATGTACAGCTGTATTTCCTATTTCTCTTATAGTCTGTAGAATTTTCACTTGTTCCCAAACGATATATCCCTTCTCATAAAGTCCAAAAATTTTTCCTTCTAGAGATGAAGATTTAATTTCTTCCCCTTTTTTATTTAATCTAATTTCACCATCATTATTATATAAGTTTCCTACTGTAATTGATAACTCCCTACATATAGCTTCTATTAATGTTCTTATCCCAGCTGAACATAGCAATAAATAATCAAAGTTATATACATCTACAACTTGGTTATATAAGCCTTCTAGCTTAGGCGGTACATTTGAGAACTCCATTGGCAATCTAGGTGAATAATCTTTGAGAGGGGGTACTTCTTCTTTAGAAGTTGAATAAGAAATAGACCCACCATCTTTATGATGAACTGTGCAAGTGTCAGTCCAGTTTCTATTCCCAGTTTCATCATATTCCCAACAGTCCTCATCTCCATAAATACTCACAAATGATATATTGTCACATCCAAGACAACGTACTATGAAATATTGACTTTGCCATTGGAAATCGTCTGTAGAACTACTTCTTTCTTCATGTTTTGATATTACTTCATGATTCGTATCATGATTACATTTATTACAATAAACTTTCCTATCTAATCTATCCAGAATAATCACACCTTCTAATTTTAAATTCCATGTTTTATATACTTAGATTAGTTCTGTAATGTATCTTTTCAATGTTATCCATAATATGCTTTTTAAACAGTACCTCATCACTTTTTAACCACATTTGGAATAACGTAGGAACTACATCTCTATTTGCATATTTCCCCAGCACATGAACTGCTGATAGCTTTACTTCATCATCTTCATGATTAAGTGACTTCATTGCCGACACAAGTGCATATGTATCATCTACCTCACTAAGATACTGGATTGCTAAATATCTGTCTAACCAATCTCCATTTAAACTTTCATTTCTAACTTCTTCAATGGGAACATCCTTAAACGTATTTAGAGCATGAGAAAAAGGAATAATATCTCCAATATCAATAAGAGGTATTCCTTCTCCATTTACCTTTTCTATCGTAAAGTCACCAAAAATAATATCCACATATCCTCCACTAAGTTGCATTCTAAAATGGAAGTGTTCCTTTTTTTCTACTCTCTTAATCTGTTGAAGCCTAGCTGTATCTTTAAACCTTCCATTGATATACTCAAGTCCATTTTCAGATATGTTTGTTTCAAATAACTTACAATCCAAGAACTTTAGACGATACATATATTTTTCATTAAATCTTTGGTCATAACCAATACTTTCTGGTGAATACCCTTCTGTTAAATTGTAGTCTGCTACCCATTCCCTTTCGCACGACACCACGATTTCAAGTACCTCTTCATTAACAAACTCGATTTTATGTATTGCCCCATCATGAAAATAATCATTACCAATAAAATATCGTAACTCTCTATTTTTGATACTTCCGACTTCATGTACAAAATTATACATTCCTTCACATCCATTTGTTTAATTTTGCTCATTTGCATTCTACAAGTTTTCCTTATTATACCATTATGTTCTATTCACTCGCTTCAAAATTAAGTCATAGTCTGTCTAAAAGTGTATTAGCACCTCGCACAGAACACCAATCAATGATTTTGATGTAAACTATCCCCCACTATAAACAAGACACTCACCTTGATTAGTGAGTGCCTACACAATTGCCTTATTACTTTTCCGCTTCCTTATCTCTCTATACAATGTAGCTTTCGAAACATTTGTCATTTCCTCTATTTCTTTTACCGTGTACTGTTCTGTATCATATAGCTTCAAAGCCTTCTCAATATCCTTTTTATCTTTCTTAGGTCTTCCACCACTTCTACCTCTTGCTCTAGCACTCTCTAGACCCGCTCTCGTACGTTCTGAGATTAAATCCCGCTCCATTTCAGATAAGACAGCTAACATTCTAAACATGGCTTTACCGACTGCGGTGGTGGTGTCTATGCTATCTCTAATACTTACTAATTCTATCCCTTTATCTTGAAGTTCGTCTGAAAGTTCAATCAACCTTTTTGTAGACCTTCCTAAACGGTCTAACTTGTACACCACAAGTACATCACCTTCTCTTGCATACTTCAATAAATCAAGTAGCTGTGGTCTATCATCCTTCATGCCACTTACTTTCTCTTCATAAATCTTTTCACATCCAACTTTCTCTAAAGCATCTAATTGAAGGTCTAACGATTGGTCTTGAGTGCTTACTCTTGCATAACCAATTTTCATTTATGTATCACCATCCATTATTATTTGTTACTTATATTGTATTAAAAAGGGTTATATAAGTAAATAAAGATACAATGTTTTTGAAACGGTTTTTGATACTACATTTCAACTATATTCATATGATTTCTATGAGATTTAAGGATAGTGTCATAAACATTCGTTTTTGATACTCTTATCTGTTGTATAATATTTACAAACGGTATTTTTGGAGTTGATTTAATGGACATTATTGAAACCATTCTGTACTCAAAACAATCTGATGATGACAATGTTAAATTAATTGATTGTGATTGGACAGACAACTATGGATTGATATTAGTCTATAAAGATAATAGAAATATCATAGTTCAAATTGGAGAAAATCAAATTATGCTATCCAATCTTAGTATTACTTGTCCTTATCCTTTAGTTAGATGGATTGACTATAACCGTTTCTTAATTGCTGACGCACGTAATGATAGCAAAACAGACAATGTTTTTATACTTAACCTTGATGGAACTTTACTTAATTCATTTAACTGTGGGGATGCTATTGAGGACATAGTAGTTAGTAACGAAGGTATTTGGATTAGTTATTTTGATGAAGGAGTATTTGGAAGAGGTATTTCAACTGAGGGACTTGTCCTTTTTTCTCATGAAGGCACTCCTTTATTTAGATACCATAGCGATTTATTAGACAGACCACCTATTGTTGATTGTTATGCGATTTGTAAAGGCAAGTCCCCTTCACTTTGGCTTTTTCCTTATACAGACTTTCCTTTACTTAATGTCAATCCTTTTAAAAGAACTATTGAATCTTACAAAGTTCCAAAAGTCTTACATGGGTCAAATGGTGTCTGTGTAAGGGGAAAATTCGCTTACTTTTTTGATAGATATAACTCCCATGGAGAACTTTATTGTTGGGAAATTGGCAAAAACCGTCCACAACTAATAGGTAGTATCAACGGTAATACAAGAGGATTAGATACAAGGGAATCAAATCACTTTCTATCCATAGATGATAGTAATGTGAAGGTTTACAAAATTATAAACCACAAAGAATATTCATGATTGTTGTTTATCGAAGACGTTTTCGGCACTAATGAGTTTTCCCTTTGTTTACAACGGATCTTGCCTATTCCTTATTTTCTCTATATTTTCGAGTGAAAGCTGATAATATATGGCTTTATCAATACAATAATGCTTTCGAATCGTAGATTTATAACAAGAGTTGCTGACTAGAAGTGTTATATAAAAAAAACACCCACAGAAATTTGTGAGTGCCACCTTTACACTTGGAATGATATTTATTTTTAGTTGTCAATGCTGGGAGTGAAGCGACCACATGAACGGAGCAGAGCGGAGTTCATGTTTAATAAATCTTCTTAATCACTCGGGGGGTGCTACCACAAACATTGCATTTATTTTGTGGCTTCGCCCCAAAATGAAATGCAACGCTGTCGATGCACCACCCCCCGAACCCCCCTCACATCGACAAAATGTAATACTTATATAGATTCTTTCTATCATCATATTTGTACACAACCCACTATAGTATATATAAATATTATTACTAGTTTGGGATGTGTACAAAATTGATTCCTTATTATCTTTCATATATCAAAACTCAAAGTCATCATCATAATCTCCAACATAATCTAGAAATTCTTCTTTGGATTTCTTCTTCAGTTCTTTACGTAATAATTCTTCTAATCCATCAAATACTGATTTGTCCTTTAAGATTATTGATAGGATTTTCAACGTATTCATGAGATATGTCCTTCTCCAGAAAGATTTAGTTTCTTTATATTTTTTGCTTTCTTGCCTATTTTGTGCTAACTTTATAAACTTCTTAAAATAAGCTTGGTCAAAATCTTCTTTCGATACTTCTTTTATTACTTTTTCATCTATGACTGAAATGCCTATCGCTTGGTACATATACTTAATGCCAAACTCCATCTCCATTTGTTTATTTACTTCTTCAATGATTTCCTTCATTCTTTCACTTCTATGAGCAAAAGGAAAACTTGCTTGAATATACTGGGTATATTCTATGTCAAATGATTCTACTAATTCCTTTTTAAAAGTTGTTGCTTCTTCATATCTTTCTTCGTCAACTTCCTCATAGTTACCGTCAATAGTCCTAAACATGTAACTTATTGACCTAGTGATTCTTCCTTCCCTTTCTAATCTTCTAAATGAGTTCTCTATAAGTGATTTGTTATAATTGTTAATGGCTTTATGAAACTCGCTCACAATTTCCTTAGGGTTAACAAGAACACCCATATGAAGTTCTTTAATTTCATCCATTAAGTCCTCACTAGAGAATGGATTTCGTTGAAACAATTTAAATTCTTTAATCCATGCACTGTATGGTCGTGCGAAACCTAAACCATCCTTTAAAAGATTATGAAAGAAATATTCTTTCATCGTTTCTTCTTCTTCAGTTGGAACAGTGCCTTTGTAATCGTACTCCCTCTCGGTCATTTCTTCCTTTTTATTTTTAAGGGTGTATTTACGCTTTTTTCCTTTCCCATTTACTTCAACAATATGATATATGGTTTCTAATTTACCGATTAGAGCATCCAGCGTTCTGTTAGTTGACAAACACCCTCTATCTTTCCAGACCTTTGTTTTAAATTCAGAGCCGTTATAACCATGTTGAATAGTGATTTTTATTGCTTCTTCTTCTGTAAATGTATCTTTTTTCATTTGAAACCCCTCGTTTCTAAGCACTATCAAATTTTTATAATTTACATGGTATATCTACTACCATTTTTAACACGAAAAAAGGAAGCAGATACCCGCTTCCATTCTAATAAATTCTACTTTATATTCCATTTGGCTAACGGGCTGTGTTGTTGATACTTTTTAGCAATTTCTTCTCTTGTTAAGTCCATGTAAGATTGTTCAGTCACTGTAACCGAACTATGACCAAGAATCCTCGAAAGAGTGTAAAAATCTCCACCATTCAACAAATAATGTCTTGCAAAATTATTTCTAATTTGGTGAGGATGTATATTTAACCCCACTTGTCTTCCTACTTGTTTTAATTGTTTTTCAAAAGATTGAATAGTAAGTTCTGTATTTCTTGTTGTTGGAAATAGTAAGTCTGTTTCGCTATATCTGTCCTTAAACTTAAGGTGATGTTTTAATTCCCTCGACATTACTTGAGAGAAATAAACATACCTTTCTTTTCTTCCTTTTGTCTTAGTAACTAAAATCATACGATGTTTAAAGTCAATAGCTTCAACTGTTAAAGCTAAACATTCACTAATTCTCATACCAGTGTCTTGAAGGAGCATAGTTACTACTTTATTTCGATAACCATGAAACTTTGTATAATCAAACTGTGAAAGTAATTGGCTAAATTCCTCTTGAGTTATTCCTAATTTTTGTCTTCTTTCTGTTTTTATTTGCTCTATTGTTTGTACTGGATTCTTATGCAGTTCCCCTTCTTGCTCTAACCAATTAAAAAACACCTTGATATTACGGATATAGTTATTGATTGTGACATTTGAAACTCTTTTCTTGTAATCCCTTCTATTTTGAGGGTGATTGATGTTCTTTGATGTTTCTTTATTTACTACTGTATATTTGCCTCTCTCTTGAACATAAGCCACATATTGACGAATATGACCAGCCTTGACCCGTTTTACATCTTCCAAACCATGTTCATTCTTCAAATAAAGAATAAACAGTTTTAATGATTGTTCATAAGATGATAACGTTTTGGGTGAAAGATTTTTGCTTTGACATGCTAATAAAAAATCTTCAAGGAAAAACTCTAATTCAGATAATTTCATACTTAACCTCCCCATCCAGTCAAATACAAAACCCAATAAATCATTTTGATTTATTGGGTGAGATGGGAAAAGTTTATTGGTATAAATCCGTACTTCAAATTAGGTTTTAGAATATTGGTTGGTTTAAGTTCATGCCAATCCCTTATTCCTTACCCTCTCATGAAGCCTTATGCTCCAAGCGAAGCTTATCAGCTACCATTGCAATAAATTCAGAATTTGTTGGTTTTGCTTTTGACATGGAAACAGTATATCCAAATAAAGACGAGATGCTATCGATATTCCCACGGCTCCACGCAACCTCAATCGCATGACGAATCGCACGTTCAACGCGGCTAGCAGTTGTGTTATATTTTTTTGCAATATCAGGATAAAGGACTTTTGTAATAGAGCCTAATAATTCAATATCTTTGTAAACCATTGAAATTGCTTCACGAAGGTAGAGATAACCTTTTATATGAGCAGGAACGCCAATTTCGTGAATGATACTTGTAATATTTGCATCTAAGTTTTTACCCTTATTCTCAGCTTGTGGTCTATATGTATTTACCGCAGCTCTTTTTGGTGAAACACCCTTACCACTTACTTGGCGGATAATACTTGTTAAATTCTCCATATCAAAAGGCTTTAGGATAAAATAAGAAGCACCTAAATCCACCGCCTTTTTTGTTACATCTTCTTGACCGAAGGCAGTTAGCATAATAACGTTAGGTTGCTTATCTTTATTTAGTTCACGCATTTTTTCTAATACAGCCAGACCGTCTAGATGTGGCATAATTATATCTAAGACTAATACATCTGGATCTTTATCAGTTAACAAATTTAAGCAATCCTGACCATTGTAAGCAACCCCGATTACTTCGATATCTTCCTGTGCTGACATATAATCCTCAAGTAACCCAATAAGTTCACGATTGTCATCCACTAAACAAACTTTGATTTTCTTCACTGAATTTCCTCCTACAGTTCGTTAATTAGTCCATGTACCTTACCTTAAAATCGAAAGCATGTTAATAACACGATTTTAAAAATTGTTCGATCTTAATAGGGATTAAAAATAGGAATACAATAAGTTCTATTTCTATTCTAATTGAGATTTTCGACAATGCAACCAAATTTCCTCTTTTTTTTGAAAAAAATAATAAAAATGAGCTATTTTCTCTTAATATCTCCGATTTTCTTCTATTTTCGACGAAATGTGTCATAATCTATAGTGTTTGTCGAAAAATCTTTACCTTACTCTCATTATAACCTATTTCCGAAAGAAAAAAAGAGCATAAGGAGCTATTTCTAGCTCGCTTTACGCTCTTCACTACCTTTTTCATATATATCTAAACCTGCCTCATTAAGCATCCATTCAATGTGGACCCCGTAACCTGAGGTAGGATCATTGACGAATACATGGGTAACGGCACCGATGATTTTTCCATCCTGGATGATTGGACTACCACTCATTCCCTGTACAATACCACCCGTTTTTTCTAACAACTCAGGATCCGTTACTTTAATAACCATTCCTTTTGTTGCTGGAAACTTTTGAGGGACAGTACTAACGACCTCAATATCAAACAGTTGAACCTCGTCATTATCGACAACTGTTAAGATTTTCGCTGGTCCTTCTTTAACCTGATGGGATAGAGCTACTGGCATTGGCTCATCCATAATACCATTTGTCATATCTTTTGAAAGCTTTCCAAAAATACCGAATGGACTGTTTCTAGAAATATCACCGATGATTTCTTTTTCTGAAGAAAATCTTGCATGCTTCTCACCGGGCGTCCCGTTAGCACCTTTTTGAATGGATGTTACAGTAGATCTTATAATTTGCCCATCATCCACTACAATTGGCTTTTTCGTATCCATATCTGAAATAACATGCCCTAATGCTCCATATCTTTTTGATTCGGGATGATAAAATGTCATTGTTCCAATACCTGCTGCTGAATCCCGAATATACAAGCCAATTCTGTAAGAAGGTTCATTTTTATCCTTTAGAGGTATTAATTTTGTTTTAATTTCTTTTTCATCTCTAATAAGGACAAGATCAAGCGGGTCTCCAGTTCTCCCTGCTTCTTGAACAAATGGAGTGACATCACTCATCTTTTCAATGGATTTTCCGTTAATTTTTTTAATAATGTCCCCTACCTGAACTCCTGCTATTTCTCCAGGAGATTGCTTGCCTTTGGAAGTTTCAATTTGATGATGTCCCACAACTAATACACCTAAAGAATTAAGCTTTACCCCTATTGATTGTCCACCAGGAATCACTTTGAAATCCGATAGGACTTTTACATCGACTTTCTTAATCGGTAATCCTGCCATTTCAAGAATCATACTACTATCACCGCTTTCTTTTCCCTCTATAGAAAGCGTGTCGTTACCTTTTTCTAGCTTAATGTTCTCGTTTTCTGATTGAATCGTTGTGGAAGCTGGAATAGCTACTTGTTCCGATTGGTTTTCAAACAGAACAAGCTGGTTTGGAATAAATACATAATGTTGAATCGTCTGTGAAAAACCCATCGCCACTAGTGAAACAAGGAGAAATGCACCTATTATCTTTCTAATTTTATCTCTTGTCATGTTTTCACTCTCCTCGCTCCTACCCACACCATAACCTTTGTTGGCTACATATATAATTTTACCTTTCGACCCGTCATTTATAACCTTAAGTCAATAAAAAAAGCTACCCATTTTGGATAGCTTTTCAAGATGATATCTTTTTCAACTGCTCTGCTAGGATTAGAAGCTCTTTTGAATGTTGAAGCGTTAGCGAAGTTACTTCTACACCTGAAATCATTCTGGCAATTTCTGTTGTTTTTTCTTCAATTGTTAAAGTTCTTACTGACGTTTTAGTACGATCACCTGTTATCTCTTTACTAATAAACAAATGAGTATCAGCCATTGCAGCAACTTGGGGAAGATGGGAAATACATAGCACTTGTGAGTTTGTAGAAACCCGATATATTTTTTCAGCTATTGCTTGTGCAACACGCCCGCTAACTCCAGTATCTACTTCATCAAAAATAATCGACGTTACCCCTTGATGTTTGGAAAAAATTGTCTTCATCGCAAGCATGATTCTTGAAAGTTCTCCGCCAGATGCAATCTTAGATATTGGTTTTAATGGTTCACCCGGATTAGCAGAAATAAAAAATTCAATGATATCCAAACCGTCCTTTTGAAGTTTCGTATTCACTCCATTTACAACAGGGTCTGTATGAGTTCCCTCTTTTCGAGAAAAGTTTATACTAAAATCTGCTTTATCCATGTAGACTTCAGCTAATTCTTTTAGAACCGCCTTCTCTAGAGATTTTGCAGACTTTTTGCGAATGACGGATAAATTTTCTGCCTCTACAAGGAGATCTTCCATTACTTCTGAAAGCTGCTTTTTCACCTTTAAAATATGTGAATCACGATTTACAAGTTCATCAATTTCCTCTTCAATTTTGGAGGCATACTCCAAAATCTCCATGACGGTTTGTCCATATTTTCTCTTTAATTGATTAATCTCATTCAATCTACTTTCAATCATGTTTAGCCGCTCAGGATCATGCTCAAGCCCATCTAATTGATCTCTCAAGGAATAAATGGCATCTTCCAACTGATAAAATGTACTTGATATCGTTTCATACAATTCCTTATAATGAGCGTCAATTGACGCAATGTCTTCCAATTGACTCATGGCCAAACTTATCCAGTCTAAGCCTTTTTGTTCTCCATGTAAGGAGTGATAAGAAGAATGTAAAGCCTTATAAACCTTCTGATAGTTGGAGATTTTTAACTTCTCCTCCATCAACAGTTCATCTTCACCTGGCTCAAGCTTTGCTTGTTCAATTTCTTGATATTGAAACTGTAGTAAATCAAGCCTATGTGCCAATTGCTGCTCATTTTCAGTTAAGTTTTTCAATTGATAGGATAAATTTTGGTATTGTTTAAAAAGATGTGAATACTCTTCAAAGGCGGGTCTTATTACTTCCTCACTAAATTGGTCAAGCAGCTTGATATGCTGATCACTATCCATTAATTGTTGATGTTCATGTTGACCATGAATATCTAATAATGTTTGACCAATCTCTCTTAATATCCCAAGGGTTACAAGCTTTCCATTAACCCGGCAAACACTCTTTCCATTGGAGAGAATGTCCCTTCTAAGCACAATCATATCTTCACTTGTATCTATTCCAAAATCAGAAAGCTTATCAAAGCAAGAATGTGTTTTTTCTTCCATAATAAAAAGACCTTCAATCTCGGCCTTCTCCATCCCAAATCGTACAAATTCAGAAGACCCTCTACCACCGACTAACAATCCAATTGCGTCAATGATGATTGATTTTCCAGCTCCCGTTTCTCCTGTTAACACTGTTAGTCCCTTTTGAAATGAGACGGAAAGTTCTTCAATTATGGCAAAATTACGTATTGAAAGTTCAGCTAGCAAGGAGCATTCACCTCTGTTTTATAGCATATCTAAAAATCGTTTTGTAATGATATCAGTTTCTTCTGGAGTTTTACATATGATTAATATGGTGTCATCACCACAAATTGTCCCTAATATTTCATCCCAGTCGAGATTATCGATGAGAGCGCCAATTGCGTTAGCATTTCCTGGTAGTGTCTTCATCACAAGCATATGTCCTGCTGAGTCTATTTTAACAAAGGCATCCATTAAGGCTCTTTTTAATTTTTGAAGCGGATTAAAACGCTGATCGGCTGGAAGACTGTACTTATATCTCCCATCTAGCATTGGGACCTTAACAAGGTGGAGTTCTTTTATATCTCTTGAGACGGTTGCCTGAGTAACATTAAACCCAGATTCCTTTAGGATGTCTACTAATTCATCCTGTGTTTCTATCTCATTATTTGTAATAAATTCACGTATTTTTATGTGTCTTTGCCCTTTATTCAAAATTGGCACCTCTTTCTAATCGAACTCTCTCTAAGCACTATGTTATATGAAGTAGTATTTCATGTACAAGCCATTTCTAAAAAAAAACACTCAGTTTCTATTTAAACTGAGTGGGATTAATCGATTGGTTGTTCTTTTTGTCCTTGCTTTAAATCATAATGAGCGTTTTGAACCACTTGCTTTGCAGACATCTTTAAGTTGTTTTGACCTGTTTCTTCACCGTTCCAATGAAGGTGGAGAAGAAATTCAATGTTCCCATCCCCACCGGTAATAGGAGAGTACGTTAAGTGTTTTAATGTATAGCCTAATTGCAAAGTATAATCAATCATACCTTGGATAACTTCTTCGTGGACCTTCGGATCACGAACAATCCCTTTCTTTCCTACTTGTTCTTTCCCAGCTTCGAATTGCGGCTTTACTAGTGCAATAATATCACTACCTGGTATAAGAATGGTTTTTAGAACTGGGAAAATAAGCCTTAACGAGATAAAGGATACATCAATTGATGCAAATTGTGGCAACCCTCTTTGAAAATCCTCTGGTTTTGCATAACGGAAGTTAGTTCGTTCCATTACGACAACTCGCTCATCCTGTCTTAATTTCCATGCAAGCTGATTATAGCCTACATCTAGAGCATAGGAAAGCTTTGCACCATTTTGAAGGGCACAATCAGTGAAACCACCCGTTGAGGAGCCTATATCAATCATTACTTTTCCTTCAACAGATATATCAAATTCTTTTAGCGCTTTCTCTAGCTTTAAACCACCACGACTAACATATGGCATAACCTTGCCTTTAACTTCTAGATGAGTATCTCTATCGACTTTTTCACCAGGTTTGTCAATTCTCCCATCACTTGAATAAACTAACCCAGCCATAATGGCTCGTTTGGCTTTCTCCCTTGTTTCTATTAATCCTCGTTCAACAAGTAAAACGTCTATACGTTCTTTTTTAGCACTCATTTTTTTAGGCCCTTTGTTGTTTTTTTAGATGCATAGCTTGTATTTTTAGTACCGCTGTTTCAACAGTTAAGCCAATTTCTTCAAATAACTCATTCACACTTCCATGTTCTATAAAACGGTCTGGTATGCCCATTCGGTCTATTTTTGCTTCATGATAACCATGATCATGAGCATATTCTAATATCGAGCTTCCAAATCCACCTGCGAGCGTCGCTTCTTCAATTGTCAGAATTGGCATTGCGTCATCAAGTAATTTTACTATCATTGATTCATCTAGTGGTTTAATGAATCGTGCATTGACTACTTTCACGGAAATTCCTATTTCTCCAAGTTTTTGAGCAGCTTCTAATGCCATAGGAATTGTAGTACCAAAAGTTAATATTGCGTAATCAGTACCTTCTTTTAAAACTTCCCATGTACCAATTGGAATTGCCTTTAACTCTTCGTCCATTGGAACACCTAATCCATTTCCACGTGGGTATCTGACAGCAATAGGCCCTGCGTCATACTCTAGCGCAGAATATACCATATGCTGTCCTTCATTTTCATCTTTAGGCATCATTAAAACTAAATTTGGTACGTGACGTAGGAAAGAGATATCAAAAACACCATGATGAGTTTCTCCATCAGCTCCTACTAATCCGGAGCGATCAATTCCAAAGAATACATTTAAGTTTTGTCTACAAACATCATGTACGACTTGATCATATCCTCTTTGGAGGAAGGTTGAATAAATCGCTAGAAATGGTTTCATCCCTTGCGTTGCTAATCCGGCAGCCATTGTCGTCGCGTGTTGTTCAGCAATCCCTACATCAAACAAACGATCGGGGAATTCTTGTCCAAATCCCTCTAGTTTTGAACCAGGTATCATCGCAGGAGTAATGGCAACAATACGGTCATCTGTACGTGCCATTTTTCTTACCGTTTCACTTACTACCTTACTCCAGGCAGGCGGTGAACTTACTGGCTTAATAAAATCACCAGATTCAATCTTATATGGTCCTGGCCCATGCCATGTACCTAACCGATCTGATTCAGCAGGATGATAACCCTTTCCTTTTTTCGTAAGGACGTGAACAAGTACAGGTCCCTTCATTTTCTTAGCATATTGAAGATTCTCAAATAAATCATCAAAGTTATGACCATCAACTGGTCCTAGGTACGTATAACCTAGCTCTTCAAAGAACACCCCTGAGACTAGCAAATATTTTAGACTGTCCTTTATTTTTTCAGCCGCATCTGCAAGCTTTCCACCGACTGCTGGGATTTTACGTAAAATATATTCTAATTCATCTTTAACCCAATGATATTTTCCAGCTGTACGTAATCTTCCTAAAATGTTATGAAGCGCACCAACATTTGGTGCGATGGACATTTCGTTATCGTTTAAAATAACAATCATATCTTTCTTTTCATGTCCAATATGGTTTAATGCCTCTAGGGCCATCCCACCCGTTATAGCTCCATCTCCGATAATAGGAATAATATATTCGCCTGTTTGTTTCATATCTCGAGCGATAGCCATGCCCATTGCGGCAGAAAGAGACGTAGAACTATGGCCAGTTTCCCATACATCATGCTCACTTTCGGCCATTTTTGGAAATCCACTTAAGCCTTTGTATTTCTTTAACGTGTCAAATTGTTTCGTTCGCCCGGTTAATATTTTGTGGACATAGGCTTGATGACCAACATCCCAAATAAATTTGTCCTTTGGACTGTCAAAAATTTTATGTAGAGCAATGGTTAACTCAACTACACCTAGATTTGGGCCTATATGTCCTCCAGTTCTTGATGTAACTTCAATTAAGAACTGTCTGATGTCTGCACTTAATTGTTGTAATTCATGTACGGATAAATTTTTCAAGAAAGTAGGGTCTTTAATAGTTGTGAGATCCATGAACGAATCACTCACTTTCGTTTCGTTTTTTTCTTTTTCTTTTCTCGATTATCTTTTATTATTTTTATGTTAAATCGGCTCTCTAGAAAATAAAACACTTTTCCAACCTGGAAAATAATATAAGTCGATAGTTGAATAGCTATTGTTTTACCAATTGACTTACCACCTACTGTTAATGCAGCAACAATACTTGTAAATAGAATAGAGATGATAAATTGATATATGCCATCTTCTTTTAGATTCAATCTTATTGACAATTGGATCAGAACAATGGCTGAGGCAGTCCCACTAATTATACCTGAAATATCACCAATCACATCATTACAAAAATTAGCAAAACGATCGGCGTTTCTTATAATGAGGATTGATTGCTTCGCTCCTTTTACTTTCTCAGAGGCCATTGCATGGAAAGGCGCTTCTTCTGCTGCAGTTGCAGCGACCCCTAGCATATCAAAGAAAACACCTATTAGCACGATGACGAAAACAATAACCATCCCAACCGCCCATGTTACCCCATTTAAAAGGTAAGTGGAAACGATTGAAAAAATAGCCGCTAGCACGAATGTGATAACGGCAATCCCTACACTCCAATGTATCGATTTACGAAAAGTATCTTTTATCATTATCGTCACCTTAAACCTGGCTTATGATTCTCATTCCGATTCATATGTATAAAGGAGTGGCCAAGTAAAGAGTAAAAACTGCGGCTTAGGTCCAGTAGGTTTTCCCAAATGAGTACCAAGCGTCGCCACTCTGGCGGTTTCCCTTTAAACCCATTTTAGCCTTGTCGCCAAAAGCTAGACTGGATTACCACTTAGTCCGCACTATAATCCTCTTTACTTGTCATGCGTTGAACAGTCTAGGAGTTTTCCTCGAGCAGTCTCTAAACGCTCCTTAGCCTCTTTTGCAGTGATGATTTCATATGGGCGAAGGGCTAAAACTAGTAAAAACATCTGCCAATGGCCTTTTGACTGATGTCCCTAAACCATAATCCCCTCAAGCACCACTCAAGGCAGGCTACGCTACTTGTATTATTCCCCATTGCTTATTAATACGAAGTAGGTTTATCACCAGCTTAAAAGCAAAATGCCCGTTAAGCTGGGCCTCCGCGGTAGCAGGGTCAACGCCCACATGCCATTGTGGATCGCCCTACTACCTTTACTTCCAGCATCAACCCAAGGCTGGGCGCCTCGAGCCGACACAAGAAACTTCATCGATGTGCCCTTTGGCGGATTTTTAGGCCCGCCCTCAAGAACGTGAGACCGACTAGAATACTGCACCACTCCATGATAAGCTTAATATATCATATTCTCACGTTTTGCTCAATGAACCACTACATATATAACTATCGCCATGATTAGATCGACTAATGAGTTCTAGTTGCAATAAGTTCGCAAATTTCCTCTAAATAATCATGCATTATTTGGCAATCATAAAGATGTTGCTTGGCGAAATGAATGTGTTCAGACAATTTCTGCTTTGCACCATCAAGAGTCAGCACAGATGGATACGTACTTTTCATATTTCCTTGATCGCTTCCTACTGGTTTCCCAATTTCAGCTTCTGTTCCTTCTATATCTAAAATATCATCTCGAATTTGAAAGGCTAAGCCTAGGTGTTCCGAGAATTTTTTAAGGTTTAAATATTGTTCAGGCGTTGCATTCGAAAGGATAGCACCAGCAACAACAGAAAAGCTGAGCAATTTCCCTGTTTTACGTGTGTGGATATACTCCATTTCTTCTAGCCTAAGTTCTTGATTTTCTCCTTGCATGTCGGCGACCTGTCCTCCGACCATTCCTTCTGGACCTGATGCAATTGCAAGCTCCCGAATTAATCTTATTTTCATTTCATCAGTGATAGCTGAATGCTGCATTTCCGCCATAACCTGGAAGCTATAAGTTAATAGAGCGTCACCAGCTAATATCGCTAAAGCTTCTCCATATACCTTATGATTTGTAGGCTTGCCTCTTCTTAAATCATCATTGTCCATACTAGGCAAATCATCATGGATAAGAGAATAAGTATGGATCATTTCAATGGCAGTCGCAACAGGTAATCCTAGCTCCATCTCTTTATTAAACCCTTTGAGAGTTGCAAATAACAGAAGTGGACGCAGTCTTTTTCCCCCAGCTTGCAATGAGTAATTCATGGCAGCTAGTAAATCATTAGGACTCGAAAGTTCTTTTAGCGCTTGGGACAGGGCAAATTCTACCTTTATTTTATTTTTCATGGAAAACTCTTGAAATGTCATCCTGCCCACTTACCCCTCATCCTCCTGTATTTGAAAAGGCTGCAACTCGCCATTATCTAATAACATTTGATCCATCTTTTTCTCAATGTTTTTTAACTTGTCATGGCATAGCTTCGATAATGACATGCCTTCTTGAAAGTATTCAATTGCTTGTTCTAACGGAACATCTCCCTCTTCTAGTTTTTCAACTAAAACTTCAAGCTGTTCCATTGCTTCTTCAAATGATAATTCTTTTTTTTCACTCATTCTTTTCTCCTCCCGCTTGTCCCATTACCTTACACTCTAATTTTCCATCCTTTAATTGAACTTCTATTTGATCTCCTGATATTACATCTTGAACAGATTTCAAAATGGATTGCTTGTCATCCTTATATACAATACTAAATCCCCGATCCATAATTTTCAGAGGACTTAACGCTTCTAATTTTGAAATAACACCACTAAATTGCTGTTCCTTTTGTTTGAGTAACGTTTGTGTAGATTTTTGAAAATGTTTTGAAAGTCTTTTGAAACGCTCCTTTTGATTTCGAACTTGATTTGCAGGATGGTAGCCAGCTAACTTTGTCTCTGTTTTTATTAAGTTGCTCATTTTTCTTTCCAGAACGTGCTTTGTATTTTTCTGTAAGTCATCTATTAACCGATCTAATTGCTGCTCTTTTTGTTTATGCAATTGTTTTGGATACCTAAAGGCATAAGATTTCTGTATGGATTGTAATCGAGTTCTTTCAAAAGCCATTTTCTCCTTTGTTGCTCTTACTAATCTCGTTTTCCTTTGTTGTAATCTCTCTTGTAGTTCTAATATGTGAGGTACTGCTAACTCAGCAGCTCCCGTAGGTGTCGGGGCTCTTAAATCGGCTACAAAATCGGCAATGGTAAAATCGGTTTCATGCCCAACAGCAGAAATGATCGGTATGTTTGATTGGAAAATCGCTCTAGCAACTTCTTCTTCATTAAATGCCCACAGTTCCTCAATAGATCCTCCACCCCTTCCGACAATTAGAACATCTAAGTCAGTTTGCTCATTAGCTTTCTGAATAGAGCGAACGATAGAAGAAGGTGCATGTTCACCTTGTACAAGTGTAGGAATGATTAGAACTTGTCCGATGGGATAGCGCCTATGAATAGTTGTTAAAATGTCTCGAACGGCAGCACCAGTAGGTGAAGTAATGACACCGATTTTTTGCGGGAACTTTGGAATATTCTTTTTATGCACAGGTGAAAATAAACCTTCCCGTTCGAGTCTCTTTTTTAATTCCTCAAAGGCTAAATAAAGACTACCGATTCCATCAGGCTGCATTTCAGCAACGTATATTTGATAGTTCCCCGTTGATTCAAATACCGATACCTCACCTCTTATTAAGACACGCATACCGTTCTCTGGGGTAAATGGGAGATTTCGATTATTTACGGAGAACATGACTGCTTGAATACGAGAATTTTCATCTTTTATTGTAAAATACATATGTCCTCTGCTATGTAGTTTAAAGTTTGAAATTTCTCCTTTTAGGAATACTTCTTGCATATGTGGGTCTACATCGAACTTTTTCTTTATGTATTTCGTTAAAGCTGTAACGGTTAAATATCGAATCTTCGTCATTTTCCTCCCCCTATGATTGGATCGTATTTAAGCGTTTAGATTATCTTTAATTTTTGACAGTACACTATTTATAAATTTCGACGAGTCATCATCCCCAAATACTTTAGCTAATTCAATGGCTTCGTTCATACTTACATTCACTGGTATCTCATCCAAATATTTCATTTCATACACAGCCATACGCAAAATAGCACGATCGATTTTACCAATTCTCTCCATTGACCATTTCTCAAGGTTATTTTTAATTAAATGATCAATATCAGTTTGTTGTTCTAAAGTACCCAGTACAAGCTGCTCTAAAAATTGATTTGATTGTTCTTCCTCTAGCACATTTTGAATAGCCTCGCGGGGGTCTAATTCATTTAAGTCTAACTGAAATAATGTTTGGATTGCTTTTTCTCTAGCAGTTCTACGGTTCATGTCAATTACTCCTTTATTATTCATTACATGTATGTTTATCGTTTTATTAAAAGTTAACTCCTATATTTAACTTCTTTATTAAACTTCTTTACCTCATTATATATTAAATGAAGCAAAAGAAAAAAACCAAAGGAATTTCCTCTGGTTTTATATAATAAATGTATTCTTAGTATTCTTGGTCAAGCTCAACATCAACCTTTTGACTTTCAAACTGAACTCCTACAACATGAATGTTCACTTCATCCACTTCAAGTGCAGTCATGGTCGCTAATGCTTGACGAATATTATCTTGAATATTTTGGGCACAAGATGGGATAGATACACCAAAGTTCATTACTACATACACATCTACAATAATACCTTCTTCCGTTAGTTCTACTTTTACACCTTTACCGTGGTTCTTTCGGCCTAACTTCTCAACTACACCTGTAGCAAAATTCCCACGCATTGATGCAACTCCATCAACTTCAGAAGCAGCAATACTTGCAATTACTTCAATTACTTCTGGTGCGATTTCTACTTTACCTAAACCAGTATGCCCCTGATTCATCTCTAATACTTTGTTTTCAGTCATGAAAACACCTCCTGAATATAGTTTACTACTTCATGACTTCATATATTTCTAGAAACTTTGTATTGAAGTCACCATCTACAAATTTCTCATGATCCATTAGTTGCAAATGGAATGGAATCGTCGTGTGTATACCCTCAATGACAAATTCACTTAAAGCCCTCTTCATTCGAGAGATTGCTTCTTCTCTCGTAGCACCATATGTGATCAGCTTTGCGATCATGGAATCATAATAAGGCGGAATCGTGTAACCAGGGTATGCAGCTGAATCTACCCTTACTCCTAAGCCACCAGGTGGCAAATACATTTGAATCTTTCCAGCAGACGGCATGAAATTTTTAGCAGGGTTTTCTGCATTGATACGACACTCAATGGACCAGCCTGTAAAAGTTACATCCTCCTGATTTAAGGAAAGCTTCTCTCCAGAAGCAACGTTAATCATCTCTTTAATCAAATCAACACCAGTAACCATTTCTGTTACAGGATGTTCCACTTGAATACGGGTATTCATTTCCATGAAATAAAACTTTTGATTACGGTGGTCAAAAATAAATTCAATAGTACCAGCACCAGAATAGTTTACTGCCTGTGCAGCCTTTACCGCTGCATTCCCCATTTGCTCACGGATTTCACTTGTTAAAGCGGGGGAAGGAGTTTCCTCTACAAGCTTTTGGAGACGACGTTGGATGGTACAATCACGTTCACCTAGGTGAATGACATTTCCATGATTGTCTGCCATAATTTGAATTTCTACGTGTCTAAAATCCTCAATATATTTTTCAATATAAACTCCTGGGTTTCCAAAAGCAGTTGCAGCCTCTTGTTGTGTAATTCGAATTCCCTTTGTCAGCTCTTGTTCATTCTTTGCTACACGAATTCCCTTACCACCACCACCAGCTGTTGCTTTAATTATAACAGGATATCCCATTTCATTGGCAAGAGCGATAGCTTCTTCTTCGTCTTTAATGATTCCTCTTGAACCTGGAACTATCGGAACTCCTGCTTCTCTCATTGTTTCCCTTGCAATATCTTTCGTACCCATCTTGGTGATGGCTTCTGCACTTGGTCCGACAAAAATAATATTACATTCTTTACAGATCTCTGCAAAATCAGCATTCTCGGCAAGGAATCCGTATCCTGGATGTATCGCATCACATCCTGTCAGTGTTGCAACACTGATAATGTTAGTGAAATTTAAGTAGCTTTCCTTTGAAGGTGTTGGCCCGATACAATAAGCTTCGTCTGCAAGTTGGACATGAAGTGCATCTCGGTCTGCTTCTGAAAATACAGCGACCGTTTCGATATCCATTTCACGACAAGCTCGAATAATTCGAACCGCAATTTCCCCTCTATTTGCGATTAGTAATTTTTTTATCATCAAAATCGCTCCTTATTCCGGCTTTACAAGAAACATTGGTTGTCCATACTCAACTAATTGGCCATTTTCAACTAGTATCTCAACGATTTCTCCATTTACTTCGGCTTCAATTTCGTTAAATAGTTTCATTGCTTCTACAATACAAACAACACTATCTGCTTTCACTTTATCTCCTATAGAAACGTAAGGCTTCGCTTCTGGATTTGGAGAAGCATAAAATGTCCCTACCATTGGAGACGTAATTTTATGTAAATTTGCATCTTCTACCTTACTAGCTGGTACATCTTCCAATTTTTCAGCCTTTACTGGCTCTACTGCAGGAACAGTCGGAACGGCAGCCGATTGAACAGGTGGTGCAACTTGTACTGGTGCAGGTGCCTGTTGTGCTTGATTTACAACATTTGTAACCCCATTGTGCTTTTTCATTTTAATCTTTGAGCCATCATGCTCATAGCTAAACTCATCAATAGTCGATTGGTCAACTAACTTTATTAATTCGCGAATCTCTTGAATTTTTAACATTCTAAACTCTCCTTTACCTAATGAGTATGTATATATTATACAATACTTCTACTAATTCTAAAATGAACTATTAATAGGAGGAATTATATCCTGCTACTAATTTAGGTTCATATGCATTATTCTATAAGAAAATGATAATGTATGGCTACTGAAAACTCCACTTTTTTTGAATGCGTTATTTAATAGAATATTCCTATAATTTTCAAAATTAGAAGGATTTTCTTAACCTTTGAAGAAATTTATTTTATTGCCATATCTTTATATTAACAAAGGAGGTTTACTTGGGTGGAGACTCATTCAGTGAAACAATTGTTTGAAGAAGATTTACACCGAAAAAATGGATTAATGTTAAAGGCAACCTTTTTTTCAGTACTGCTAGGTACGATTGTGGATATTGTCTTAAAGAAAGAATTAATGATTATTTTATCTATAATTATTGGGGGAGGGCTCAGTGTTTTATTGGTCGGTATTTTACATTACACCAAAAAGCTAACAAGAGCAATTCCCTATATAGCTATTAGTCTTGTAACAATCGTTATGTTTGTTATTATGACAGGAAATATTTCTCCAACAGCGTACTTCCTCGTCTATTTTATTGTTGCAGCATCAGCTCTTTATATGGATAGAAACGTTTTATTAACAGGGTCTTTTCTTGGTCTTATCCTACTTATTTTATATACGTACTTATATTCGTCTATTATTCCACTTGAAACAAAGAATTACGGTACTATTTTCTTATTATATACTCTTGTATCGGCTCTACTTTTCTTTCAACTGAGACTCTCTAAATTATTATCTCAGAATATCGTCTCCGCCCAAGAAAAAGCAGAGAATATGAATATTGAAAATGAAGAGAGAAAAGAAATACTTGAAAAAAACACAACAGTCTTATCGAAGAATTTTCAGAAAGTATTGGAGCAAAGTGAAGAAAATCATGCTGCATCCCTAAATATGACAGCGAATATCCAAGAGATGGCGTCTACTATGCAAGCTCAAAGTCATAACATCGTTGACATTCATCACACATTAGCTGAAACGAATACGATGGTAGAACAGCTCGTAAAATCTGTTAATCATTTAAAATCTCATTCAAATAAAACGAGATCGATTTCTGAAGTAGGAGAAAATAGAATCAACGATTTACTTTCAAAAATGTCACATTTCCAACAGCAGTTGAAACAAGTGGTAGTGAATATGAATGAGCTAACTGCTAAAGTAACCGAAACAACTAATTTCTCAAATACAATTCAAGATATTGCGACTCAAACAAATCTATTAGCCTTAAATGCATCCATAGAGGCAGCTCGTGCTGGAGAATCTGGAAAAGGTTTTGCAGTGGTAGCAGAAGAAGTTCGCAAATTGGCAGAACTAGCTAGAAAGTCAGCACTCCAAATCTCAACTAATCTAGCTGAGGTCACAGAACAAACCGATAAAACGCGCGAAGACATTCAAGATACAACTGTTCAAATGATAGAAAATGTGGAAGCTGTCAAAGAAACAAGTGATGCATTTCGAGAGATTCGGGATTCTGTAAATGAACTTACTGAAAATATTACTCAATTTGATCATCTTACTGAAACCATTCTTTCTTCCTCTAGAAGTATAGGCAGTTCCGTTAATGAATTTTCAACTGCTATCGAACAATCAAGTCATGCATTAAATCAATTGTCTGCTAGTGTTCAACAGCAATCAGATGAGCATAGTCATTTAGTTCATTCGATTTCCTCAACAAATGATGTCATCCATAACTTATTAAAGTTATATAAAAAGGAATGAAAAAAGAGAAAGCGTTATCCGCTTTCTCTTTTTTCACGTTGCATGTGTTATTTTTTATTTAATATCCCTAAGTACTCTACCCATGGACCAACGTCCTCTCTATATCTATCAGCCATAATCCGAACAATTTGGGAAATGTGTGTTAAATCGTGTACAACCCATGTAGATAGAAGCTCTCTTACCTTTACCTCACCGAATGCAGGATGTATGCCTGTCTTTTCTAGATTAATACATAAATACGAGTAAATTACAAAGAAGTTTCGATTATGAGCCAAAAATCCAGAATTCCCCTTTATCTCATTTTAATTATATTGTCTATTAGGTGATATGATTCTCACGTGCATACCTTGTTTGGCTTTTTCTAAGGCTATTTTGTTCATTTTGCTAACTTCCATTGATAAAGAAGATGCCCTTAAGAATTCGTGATCTTGAAAAACAGTAGGATCAATGAGTCGAATTTTATTTTTTCGGTGTATGTGAAAATGGTGTGTATCCTGAATCACTTTTACGGTGGGATTAAGTTGATCTAATAATGCTAAGATCTCTACATCCTTAGACGTTTTTATTTTTTGGATAACTTCCTCATCTTGACCTAATAAGTCAGCATGACTCAGCAATCCTCTCTCAATGGGAATTTTTAATATTTTTGCTAACATATCGTAACCGTAGATGTTTAAAGGGTCCATAAAAAAATCAATAACTTCCTGATAATACACTTTCACGAACCATTCTGCTGATTTGACCGATTTAAGGTACATCTTTCTATTGTATACAAGTAGATTCTCTAAAAAATCTACTACCTCTGAAAGGGTTATATGTCCATATTGATACATATCACGGAGTGTATAATCCACTCGATCAGCGCATAATTCTGGTGCTGACCTTTCTAACAAAGTCCATCTCTCATCAGCAAACAGAATTTCTCTATAATTGTAATGGTATTTTGCGAGAATAGTAGGGATCTCAGAATTAGTTACTACTGAATGAAAAATCTTTTCATGATAGTCCTCTTCCATATTTGTATAGACAAAATCTATGACATGTGAGAAAGCTGTATGTGAAACATCATGAAGTAATCCTGCAATTTGTTCCTCTATCGTTCCACCGAGTCTCCTAATGAGAAGCATTACTCCAATAGAGTGATCATATCTGGTAACCTTCCATTTTTCATTAACTAAATAACTTGCTCCCCCTTGATGTACTCCTTTCAACCTTTGAATAGGCTTACTATTTATAAGCTCTTCGAATACATCCTCCAACTGAAAATCACCATATAATGGATCTGACACGATCATATTTGCTTCCTCCTACATCTCTTCTGGTGCCTGTAGCCCCAACAAACGTAAGCCTTCTTTTAAAACAACCGTTACTGTATAAACTAGAGACAGTCGACTTTCTTTACCTGGAGTATCCTCTAATATTCTGACGGCACCATAATATTTATTAAATTCCTTCGAAAGATCTAATACGTATTTTGCAAGTAGTGAAGGGTCATACTCTTTCATGGCACGCTCAACGATTTCTGGAAAATCCATTAGATTCGTAATGATTTTCCATGCCTCATCCTCCTCCAGCATAATTTCGGTATTTCCTGCGGAATACTTCCCCTTTCTTAGAAGAGACGAAGCTCGCGCATGTGTATATTGTACATAAGGACCTGTTTCTCCTTCGAACTTCAGCATGTCATGTAAAGAAAACTCAATATCGTTCATTCGGTAATGTTTTAAATCATGAAAAATGACGGCACCAACACCTACCTCTCGAGCGACCTTCTCCTTATGGAACAATTCTGGATTTTTAGTTGAAATATTTTTTTTGGCAAGCTCAATAGCCTCATATAAAACCTCTTCTAACAACACAACCTTGCCTTTACGCGTCGACATTTTTTTCCCATCTTTTAGAATCATGCCAAAGGGAATATGGATGAGTCCATCATGCCACTGATAGCCCATTTTTTCTACTACTGAAAACACTTGTTTAAAGTGGAGGGTTTGCTCATTACCTACTACATATATGGACTTTGCAAAATGATAGGTGTCATGTCGATACGTTGCAGCTGCTAGGTCACGTGTAGCATACAATGAAGTTCCATCACGTTTCTTGATTAAACAAGGGGGTAAATCGTATTGTTGAAGTGAAACAACCTGTGCTCCCTCTGATTCTTCAAGCAGGTTCATATCTTTTAATGTTTGGACAATGTTTTCCATTTTATCATTATAAAATGCTTCACCATGATAGGAATCGAACTTAATACCTAGAAGATCATAGATTTTGGAAAACTCCTTCAACGATTCTTCCTTAAACCAGTTCCACAATCTTAACGCTTCTCCGTCACCTTCTTCTAAACGTTTAAACCATTCACGTGCTTGATCATCAAGTTGTAAATTCTTCTCTGCTTCATCATGAAATTTTACATACAGTGCCAATAGCTCTTTAATTGGATTTTCCTTTACTTTTTGTTCGTCTCCCCACAACTTATATGCGACGATTAGTTTTCCAAACTGTGTTCCAAAGTCTCCTAAATGATTAATACGAAATGGACGGTATCCACATTTTTCTGAGATAAGAGCTAGCGCATTTCCTATCACTGTCGATCTTAAGTGTCCCATCGAAAATGGTTTAGCTATATTCGGAGATGAGAAATCAATCGTTACAACTTCACCATTACCAATTTGATGTCCCCCATAGTGATGCTGTTTTGAGATAATTTCGTTGATGACATTCATGGCAACCATTCTCTTGTTTAGAAAAATATTTAAGTATCCACTCATTACCTCTATCTTGCTTATCAATGGGGATTCTATTTTAACAGCTATTTCCTGTGCAATAATTTGCGGGGACTTTCGATACATCTTTGCTAATTCAAAACAGGGGAAAGCAAAGTCTCCCATATGTGAGAATTTTGGCTTCTCAATCATGTTAAGGACTTTAGGCTGATCTACCTGTCCATCTAGAACTTCGACAATCATTTTACTTAAGTCTTGTTTGTAGTTCATGTTTATCTCCTCCTATAAAAATAAAAAAACTCCCATCTCTTAAAAAAGAGACGAGAGTTAACAAATCCCGTGGTACCACTCTACTTGTTTTATCAACGATAGATAAAGCCACTTTCCTTTGTTAACGAGGATTCCCCCGGCTAACCCTACTTCATTCAGGTAGCATCTCAAAAGTGCGGTTCATTATTGATCCAGCATCAGGCTCCCACCATCCCTGATTCGCTTTTGCCTTCACAAATAACTACTCTCTTTGTCATTGATGATTTGAATATTTCTTATCATTATAGCCAATTTTTCTCAAAAAACAAGTAAAAAATGTAATTTCTTAGAAACTATCTTTTTCGAGATCCATCATGATTGTTTATATGAATCGTAATGAGTACCTTACAACACATAATAAATCCAGCAAATAGAGAAGCAATTAAAAATGTAACAGGAAACAGAATTAAACTTATATACGACGAAATTAGTGTCCAGAAAAGCCAGAAATATAATTCTTTAGCCATTATTATTCTCTTTTTCTTCATTCAATAAGTAATTACTTATTACATTTGCTAGTGCATCAACGGTATTTTTTATTTCCACCATGTCATTATCAACCCCGCCCACTTCAATAAGAATCGAATTATCGGATAAATCTTGGTTATAATGACCGTTTCCTTCAGTAAGTCCCTTTTCAAATACTCCTCTACTAATCCCAGGGTATTGTAATTCTAACTCTTCATGTATTTTGTTAGCAAATAGAAAGCTTTTCTCGTAGTTTTCACTTGCTTGCCCCACTATAAAATACACTCTTGCATAGGGCATGTTGTTAATCGTGATCGTTGTAGTCTTCCTTCTAGCAGAGTCTCTATGAATGTCAATTAAATACTCGATATTATCATTGTTTTCCATAGCAGATTCGACGATTGTTCTAGATACTTCGTACGCCCTCGTCACTCCCCAGTTTCTTCTATTTAATTCTTGCCCTATATTTGTTTGATCAACCGTTACGCCAATCCCTTTCTGTTCTAATTGTTTACCAAGCATTTCACCTACTAGCGTTATATTCGTTTTCGCATCCACCGCTTTGTTTTCATCCGGATCGCCAGTAAGTCCGATTAACGGCAAATAGGATTCATAGCTATGAGTATGATAAATGAGTACCCTTTTCTTTATAGAGGTGCTTACTGGTGGTGTTATTGTTTCTGATTCTCTAATTGTTTCTAATTTCTCCAATTCTATTTTTGATAATTCTCTTTCTTGTAAAAGATCTTCGAGAGGTGGTGAAGACTCATATGGAATGTTTGTATAGTTTGTTCCTAATCCCGGTACAAGAATTTTTGTATCAAAGAAGGCATACCCTGGTAATTCATTACCTATCAAGGTCCTTATATCTCCGAGTTGAATTTGTAGGGTCGTTTCAAATGCCACTTTTGAGAAAGAAATCGGACTCATGTCTTCAAGGAGGTCTTGTTTAAAATAGGTATTTTGAAGGCTTATGATTTCTACCAAAAACTCTATAGGCGCCTTTTGTACATTCTGTTTTACAGGATGAAATGTGAAACTATCTTCTTTCACCATTACAATACTTGAAGCAATGATAAACATCATCAAAATATAAATAATTGGTATGATAAAAAAAATCGGAGTTCGTACCCTGCTATTTTTTAAACTATTATTTCTCACAAGTTACCGTCCTTAAAGTTTTTTATTATGTATATTCCATTTTTTCCAAATATATTAATGAGGAAGGCAAAAAAAACACGATGCAGTATGTTTAATCTCTACACCGTGTAAATCTTTGTATTTATTTTGTAGAAAACTCAACTGCTACTTGCTTTGTTCCTAATTCACCTCTTACAAGTTGAATAATCTTGTTAGCTTCAGCTGGAGAATGATCATTAGCTTTTACAATGATTTGAACCGTCTCACCATCTGCGCGAACTAATACATCTTTATATTCAGGAGATTCTGCCAAAATCAATGTTTCTAGCACTCTCTCTTTTGAAGAGACTGTTTGAACTTCGATCATTTTGTCATAGGCTTGACTCTTTTGTTCTGGAGAAACTTCACTAGAAGCCACCATGTCTTGTAAGTCAGAAACTAATTTACTGCGTTGGTCTTCCATCTCTAAACGAAGTGCTGTAAATAATTCATCACTTGAAATACTCGAGATTACAGTGTCCTCTTCTGTTGATTCAGTAGCACCTTCTGTTACAACTTCACCTTCAGACTCTACTCCTTCTTCGCTCGTTGTGTCAGTATTCATTTCATCTGCTGCAGCCTCTTGATTTTCTTCATCAACAAACGCATAATCTTCACCATTTTCAGGTGACGTTACATAATAAACTGATAGTACCACTACTAAACTCAACATTGTTAATAACCAAACTGTTTGCTTTTTCAATAACATCTATGATTCCCCCTTAGGATTTTTCTTTGGTAATACGGATACACGGTGACTTGGCACATCCAATACACGTGTTACTGCTTCTATAATCCACTTTTTAACTTGAATGTTGTCAGCACCTTTTGCTGAAACTAAAACACCTCTAACTTCTGGCTTTTTTACTTTAACCACGACTGGATTTTCTGTATCTCCATTTCGGATAATGACTAGTTGTTCGTCTTTAGAAGTATCTTCTACTTTCCGCCTCCCCCCTTCCCGATCGGTTTCATCTGTTATTTGCGTATGAGTGATCGTATTTTTTTCGTATACTTTTGCTTCTGTTGCATCTAGGTTTATCATGATTTCTACCTCATCTACACCAACAATTGTCTGCAGTACTTCCTTCAGGTCGCTTTCATACTGGTTTTCAATCTCTTGAAGAAGTCTAGCTGTGTCATCCTCTTTTTGATTAAAAGCCGGTTCATTTTCCTTCTCCTGATTAAAAACTGCAAGATCCTCTTGCTTGTTAGATGAAGAAGAATTTATAAATGAATTGCTAAACAGCATAAAGGTAATTCCGACTATCCCAACTAATATGGCATAGTGGTATTTCGTCAGTTTCTTTTCAGAATTGGACTGTTCACCAGTCGGTTTTAATAAGGACTGAAGCCATTGAAAGAAACTTTTATTCTTTTTCTCCATCTAATCAGCTCTCCCCCCTTCCATCGCTACCATAATTTGTTCATTTTTTAGTTGCCAGGTATTTGCTAGATACGTTACAATTTCTTTTTCTCTACTACTTGTAGCAGATTTTTTTTCAATCGGTTTGTTCGTATCGATTGTCACCTTTGCAACTGCTGGAATGGCGTCTTCTTCATTTGTAACTTCTTCTGATAGCTCTACACTTACGGAGAATTGCTCCGTTGATTCAGCATCAACCACTTTGCTTTCATCAACATCAATGGACACATGAACAACCGTTAAACCATATCTGTTCTTCACCTCGTCCTCTACCTCTTCTTTCATTTGGACAGCCATCTGTTCTAAAATATATGCACGATGTGAGGCTTGTATTTCTTTTTTCTTAAATTCTATTGAATTTTCTATATTTTTTTTTTCAAAAGTGCTCGTAGGTGTTGCTGTAGCAACGATTTCCTCAAAACTGTGACTGAAAAATTTTAATAAAGGAGTTAAAATTATGATAATGAGCAAAAGCCCTGTCACCATTTTTACGTATCTCTGTAAATTCGAGTTTGGTAGTAACATATCCATTATGATTGCTAATAAAATAAATAGGATAATATTCGCAATCCAACCCGTTAAGAAGTCCATCCTTCTCCCCCTTACACCATACTTTTTCACCTCATCATCAGTGTGATATTACCTGCTGCGATAATAATTGTTAAACTAAGAAAAAACATCATCGAGACGATGGCAAGAGCAGCAAAAATATAGATGACACTCTTCCCAATAATATCTAGGCATTGAATAACTGGACCACCACCAAGAGGCTGTAATATAGCTGCAGCAAATTTATAAATGAATGCTAATGACAATACTTTAATTGCTGGAAAGGCTGCAATGAGTAGTAATATGACAACTCCTACAATTCCAACTGTATTTTTTAATAACGCAGAAGCACTTATTACCGTATCTGTGGCATCTGTAAACATTCTGCCGACGACAGGTATGAAGTTTCCAGTTACAAATTTAGCAGTTCGAACGGTAATTCCATCTGCTACAGCGCTTGAAGCTCCCTGGACTGAGATAACCCCTAAAAAAACAGTCAAAAACACACCGAGTAATGCAATGCTTGTCTTACGCAATAAGTCTGCAAGTTGTGTGACTTTGTATTGGTCCGAAAGTGTACTCACAATACTTAACAATGCTGCTAAAAATAAAAGTGGCAGGATCACATATTGGATTAACAACCCACTTGTATTCATTAAAAAAATAATGATAGGGTGAAAGAAAGCTGCTGATATAACTCCACCCGATACTGAGATGAGAGCAAGCAATAAAGGTATTAATGCTATAATAAAACTAATCATTGATTGTATGGCTTCCTCTGTATACGTAATTGCCACTCGAAAACTATTAAGAGCTAGAATAATTAGTACCATATAAATTAATGCGTAGGCGACTTTACTAACTGTGCTTTGTTCAAATGCACTTTGCAGAGACTGTAAAATCATACAAAAAATGGTGAGCATGATTAGCGTTCCTAGAAGCTTTCCATTCGCAATCAGTTCATGAAATAAAAAGCGCAGAATTCCTTTTAACCATTCTTCAGGTGAAAATTTCTTATCACCTTTTACAAAATCTATAAAACTACCTTTTTGGCTTTCAGGTAGATATCCACCATATTTACTCACAATTTCATCCCAAAATTTACTTATTTCTTCTATACCTAAACGATCTAATTGTTCATCAAGCACTTTGTCTTGGATGGATGGAGAAGCTTGTACATTAGTAGGTAAAAAAATGAAAACACTAACGATTAATCCAAATAATAAATGGTATTTCATCCATTCACCCCTCTTTTGAAAAGTACTTACGCAGGTAATAAATCTAAGATTGTTTCAATGATAACGGTTAAAATCGGAATGGCCATTGCCATGATTAGAATTTTTCCAGCCAGCTCAATTTTAGATGCAATAGCACCTTGTCCAGCATCCCTCGTGATTTGAGCCCCAAACTCTGCTATATAGGCAATTCCAATAATTTTTAAAATGGTCTCTACATACATCAAATTCACGTTAGCGTTAACAGCTATTCTTTCTAACATTTGAATGATTCCTTGAATTTGGCCAATTAAAAATAGAAAAATCGTACAACCCACAAAAACCACGAGCATAAAAGCAAACGTTGGCTTTTGTTCTTTCACAATTAGGGCAAGAAAAGTAGTAATTAATCCGATACCAACAATTTGTAAGATTTGAATAGAAATCCCCCCTAACCTTGAAAGAGGAATACAGCCTTTATTTTTTGGAATAACTCATCCATGATGGTCACGACGCGAAAAATGATATATACAAATCCAACGAGCGTGACCCAGTGTGCATAGTCTTCCTTTCCCATTTGCTTCAATACAGTGTGAAGAAAGGCAACGACTATTCCAACACCAGCAATTTGAAAAATGGTACTGACATCTATTGGCATTTCAACTTCTCCCCTCATTCCTTTACATCAGCAAAACAATTAGTAAAAGACCTGATAGAAATCCTAAGCTCTTTATCATTTTTTCATACTTTGCTTGCTTCTCTTGTGCATCCTTTTCTTCCCTGTCTAGATGAGTTAATGCAAGAAGAATGTGTTTTTGCTGGGAAGCTCGATCATGCTGTCCTAACGTCTCACCGAATTGCTTTAGGACTTCAATTTCCCCTTGCTTAAAAGCCGTTAATCGCTTGATATCATGCAAGCTCTCTACCCAGGCATCTCGTACATTTTGGTTTCCCGTTTTAAGCCTTTTAGCAAAATCTTCAAAAAACCAAGATAATGGCTTGTTCATCTGCTTCGCAATATTCGTACATGCATCGTATAGTGGTAAGTGCCCGTACATGATTTCCGCTTCGAGAGATTGCAAAGCAGCCTTTAATTGCCTGAGTTGGCGTGGTCTTTCACTAAACTGTTTTGCTGATTCAAAACCTGTCCAAGTTGTAGCCAGTAGGATAAAAAGTGCTCCTAATATTTTGATCATGTAAATACCTCCATACTATGACCAATTAACTTCCCCGATCCATCTAAAATCTTCTGAAACGTACCGGGACCTTCTTCCCTTGAAAGAATGACAAACCTTGAAAAAATTTGGGCATCTATTAATGGTTTTATACTCGGTCTTTTTAATAAATCAGAGAAGTTAAAACCATGAGCAGTTACCACTAACCTAACACCAGCATTAACTGCTTCCATAATGGCCTCACTATCTTCCTTACTACCAATCTCATCAACAATAATGACATCTGGACTCATAGACCGAATGAGCATCATCATCCCTTCTGCCTTAGGGCAGCTATCTAGTATATCCACTCTGAAGCCAAGGTCGTGCTGGGGAACACCTTTTACACAACCGGCAATCTCTGATCGTTCATCAACAATCCCAACCTTATAGGAGGGAAGATTTCTTTCTTCATCACCAATACTTATTAATCTTGCGATATCTCTTAACAATGTTGTCTTTCCTGATTGTGGAGGCCCGATTATGATGGAGTTTTCCCAGTGATCTGAAGTTGAAAGGTATGGAATTAGTGGGACGGCAACACCTTTACATTGCCTTGCTATTCGTATATTAAAAAAAGTGACATCCCTTATTGCTTTGACTTCACCTTTCTCCGTAATTACTTTGCCAGCTAGTCCAACTCGATGGCCACCTTGAACCGTAATGTACCCTCTTTTTAACTCTTCCTCTAATGTATATATGGAATGTTGACTTAGTCGGTTTAACAAAAATATAGTATCCTCAGCTGTCACTATATAGCTTCTTGGAAACTGATACTTGCTACCGATCATAACTTCTAACGGTCGATTTAGCCGAATTCGAATTTCTTCCATTCTTTCTTGTAAATGAGGAGGGAAGCTTTCGATTATGGATCTTATATTCGGTGACAACATTTCTAAAATCTCATTCACTTTACCCCTCCTATTCGATCATTTAATGTCTCTTATCATGCTCTCATATATCGTAGTTTCACTTTATACTCCAATGTATGCAGGCTTGGACATATTATGACTGCTTACAAGTGAGCAGTCGTTTAATCATTTATAGATTCCAAGTAAAATAAACCCTACTCCAATTCCAATGAATAATAATTTTGAAAATGATAATTCATCAGTCAGACTTAATAACCCAATCGTCATTGTGGCAATAAAAATTAACGGTCCAACCATAGCAAGTACAGCATTTACCGCTACTGCTTTTTTCACATCATTAAGAAGCAGCATGATGATTGCCGCTGTTAGCTCAATAGACGCAGACAAAAATCTAAGCCCTGCCATGGATAAAACGGTTGTATCAATCCCTGCCATCCATTTTTTCATATTTATTCCCCTTGTTAATTTAGTGTGGTAGTACAACCTATGCTTGGAATAATGATTTAAGAATAGTGTTTTTGTGATTATTGTAGTTATGAATACTCGAGGTAGAAAAGTGGTATTCCGAGGAAAAAGTACAAAAGGCTCAGGGCGCCCCGTTTAGCCTCAGGCAGAGCAAATGTTCCTAAATGATAAAAAGGTGCTTTTCCCCTTTTACACATTTAGGAACATTTGACCTCGAGTGACTGGGTGCTGGAGCTTGATTCCTAGTCACTAGCCCATTCTCTTGCTGAAAACTTTTATACTTCCTTATAATTAATAAAAGGATTGCCCTAAGTTAGGACAATCCTTTTTCATTAAGCACGTGAAATATATTTAGCTTCTTCCGTATTGATAATTAAAACATCACCTTCATTTATAAAGAAAGGAACTTGGACTGTTAATCCAGTTTCTAGCGTTGCAGGCTTTGTACCACCTGATGCTGTATCTCCTTTTATTCCTGGTTCTGTTTCAACAACCTTTAGTTCAACAGTTGTAGGTAGGTCAACTCCAATTGTTTCACCTTGATAGGTTTGAATAGCAACATTCATATTTTCCTTTAAGAACTTTAATTCATATTCAATAGATGAAGCTGGAAGTTCTGTTTGCTCATATGATTGTGTATCCATAAATACATGTTGATCACCGTTTGCATATAAATATTGCATCGTACGGTTTTCAATTTGAGCCTTTGCTACCTTCTCTCCACCACGGAACGTTTTTTCTTGAATAGCTCCAGTACGTAAGTTACGAAGCTTTGAACGAACAAACGCTGCACCTTTACCTGGTTTAACGTGTTGGAAATCAAGTACACGCCAAATGCCTCCGTCTACCTCAATTGTTAAACCTGTACGAAAATCGTTTACAGAAATCATGTTCAAAAATCCTCCTAAATGCAATAAAATATGTTAGTGTAGACAATCACCTGAGTTCGTTTACATCAGATGCTTGAATTATAGAATAATTAATTCCTTTGATGAATGGGAAAGAGACTCATTTCCATCTTTCGTAATAACCGTATCATCTTCAATACGAACCCCACCTAAGCCGGCAATGTAAATTCCAGGTTCAACTGTTACGACCATACCTGGCTCTAGAACAACGTCAGACTTAAAGGATAATCCTGGCCCTTCGTGAACCTCTAAACCGATTCCATGACCAGTAGAATGTCCGAAGTATTCCCCGAAACCTTTTTCAGTGATGTAATCACGAGTTAAAGCATCGGCCTGTTTTCCTGTAATACCTGGCTTAATTCCTGCCATTCCACGTAATTGTGCTTCAAGAACAACATCGTAAATATTTTTAAGTTCATCTTTTGGTTGTCCTACTGATATGGTTCTAGTAATATCAGAGCAGTAACCTTTATAGTATGCACCAAAATCTAGCGTAACAAAGTCCCCTGATTCAATGATTTTGTCTGAAGCAACTCCATGTGGCAATGCTGATCTGTAACCTGAAGCAACAATAATATCAAAAGAAGAAGAAGCTGCTCCTTGTTTTCTCATAAAGAACTCAAGCTCATTTGATACTTCCAATTCTGACTTACCAGGACGAATAAAGGTAAGAATATGTTTAAACGCTGCGTCAGCAATCTCTGTTGCTTCTTTTAATATCTTAATCTCCGCTTCACTCTTTATCAAGCGTAACTTTTCTATAACACCTGTGATCGGTACTAATTCTGCCTTTATTTGATCACGATACGCCCTAAAAGTACTAAATGTAACGTGATCTTCCTCAAAGCCTAATTTCTTTATTCCTAGCTTCTCCACTTGAGATGCAATTTCTTCAATAATCGATGCTTTATGTTGAACAACCTCAAATCCATCTAATTGCTTTGTTGCTTGTTCCACATAACGGAAGTCTGTAATAAACAGAGCTTTATCTTCTGATATCAAAGCAACTCCAGCAGATCCTGTGAATCCTGAAATAAACCTTCGATTGTATTTACTTGTTACCAGCATTCCGTCAACGTTTAATTCTTGAAAGCGATTTCTCAATTGATCAATTTTTGTCATAACCTTTCATCCTCTCCAAAAAAATCTCTAAGTGCTATTATTGCTAATTTGTAACCGTTCAAACCTAACCCAACAATTTGACCAATCGTTACAGGTGCTATGACAGAGGTGTGACGGAATTCCTCACGAGCGTGTATATTAGATATATGTATTTCGATGACTGGTTTAGATATACTCGCGATGGCATCTCTTATTGCATAGCTATAATGCGTAAAAGCCCCTGGGTTTATGATGATCCCATCAACATTACTATCTGCTTCATGGATTTTATCGATGATGTTCCCCTCATGATTTGATTGATAACAGGTAAGCTCTAATCCATAATCTTTAGCAAAATCTCCTAAAGAGCTTTCAAGTTCTATTAATGTTATCTGACCATAAATGTCTGGTTCTCTTAGGCCAAGCCGATTTAGGTTTGGTCCGTTTAACAAGAGAATGCGCTTCATCCTGGCATCTCCTCACTCTACGTAAACATATTAAAAAAAAGAATGTTCAAAGAACATTCTATCATAATGATCATTCGTTTGAATAGTTTGGTTCATTTTGTAATTTAAGCTCTGTGTATTCATATGATATAGAATAGGCAATAAAAGTTCCTAATAGGGTGTAAAGACAAAGAGTCGTAACCAATGTATTCCGATCCATCTCCTGAATAGGCTCAATATTTGCAAAGATTGGATTTAATATAATGAATACAATTCCCCATAATACTAAACCAAATAATATACTAATCCAAAATTTATCCAATCTTCTTAATGTCATATGGTACGCAAAAGCAACGAGAATGGATAATAAACCATAAATAAAGATCGAAATGAATTGTCCCAATGTTCCGTCTTTCCAGTCACCGACTGCCCAAGGGTCTAAAATGACGTTAGGAGGAATCTTCGTGAAATGAAATAGATAGGTCATATAACCAATAAAGCTCCAAAATACTCCTCCAAAAAATCCCGTTAAAGCCGTTCTTGTCGCAGGTGACATAGGTTCTTCTTTTTTATTTTGTTCTAGTTTCTTCTCTTCTTCCACTATTATGCACCTCCATTATGTAGTGTTTCCATGATATTCATTAATATGAAGAACTTTTTTAAAACTCGTCTAACATTTCACTTTTCTGTCTATGATAGCAATATAGTTTACAAACCTGCACATCATCCTAGAGGTTTTCCTCACTTTCTAGTACAATAGAAAGCATATATAACAACAAAGATGATTATAGGTTGGTGGAAACATGTCAGATGAAAAAAAGCCCGTTTATGGAGGGCAAGCAGTAGTAGAAGGTGTCATGTTTGGTGGTAAATATCATTATGTGACAGCGATTCGAAGAAAAGATCAATCACTTGAGTATTTTCGGTTACCAAGAAAAGTAAACCCACTCGCACAAAAACTCAAAAAGATTCCTTTCCTGCGAGGGATTGTGGCCATACTAGAGGCAAGTGCAAATGGAACAAAGCATTTAAATTTTTCAACCGAGCGATATGACCTTGATCCAAATGAAGATCATGTGTTACAAGAACAGAAAGAGTCTAAGTTAACGATGATTTTAGGAGTAGCTGCTGTTGGAATCATTTCATTTCTGTTTGGAAAGTTTGTATTTACACTCATTCCCGTCTTTTTAGCTGAATTAACAAGACCAATTATTTCAAGTGACATGGGCCAAATTCTAGTCGAAGGATTGTTTAAATTAATCTTACTCTTAGCCTATATTTATGCTATTTCGTTTACACCCATTATTAAACGGGTATTTCAATATCACGGAGCTGAACATAAAGTCATAAATTGCTTTGAAAAAGGTAACGAATTAACTGTAGAAAACGTACAAGCAGAATCGAGACTTCATTACCGTTGTGGTAGTAGTTTTATTTTGTTTACAGTCATTATTGGTGTGTTCGTATATATGCTCGTTCCGACAGAACCGATATATGTTCGAGTACTAAATCGACTTGCGTTAATACCTGTCGTATTAGGAATATCTTTCGAAGTATTACAGTTAACAAATGCACTTCGAAATGTTCCTGTTCTCAAGCTTCTTGGATATCCTGGTTTATGGCTTCAACTCTTAACAACGAAAGAACCCAAGGATGATCAAGTAGAAGTAGCAATTGCCTCATTTAATGAATTATTAAGACTGGAAAATGAATCACAAGACTCTCCAAAAATTGTTTAATAATTGTGACAACATCCTTTACGAATGCACATAATGTAATTAATAACCCTTACTTTTTCTTTGGGAGGTGCTGCTGTTGAAACGTCAAACAGGTCAAATTATTCTTATACTCACAATTGGCTTAGCAGCTATAGGTTTGTTAACAACAAATCCACTAAAGTTACTTCAGATGATTGGAATAGCTGTTCTGTTTGCTTTTGCCTTCTATTTAATTTTTCGATTCCTGCAAAAGCGTGCTGGCGGTAATTGGAAAAACAACTCACAATATCGCAAGGCTGTAAGGCAATCTAGAAAACGTTATCAATCAAATAATGTATCTACTCTGGCTAAAAAACCAGTATCCCCTACAACCTTAAAAAGAAAAAGTAGTAATACACATTTGACCGTTATTGAAGGAAAGAAAAATAATAAAAAGAAAAACCGAGCTTTTCACTAAGTTATCGGTTTTTTTATTTTTTTCTATCTATCAATTCATTTATTCTTTAAAAGCTCCATGTCTTTAAAAATTCAGTGGCTTTTGCATAGCCGACATTTACTACCTCTTGTCGCTTCTCCTTTGTAACTTCAAAGTCTCTTGATAACACATTTTCAACAGGGATAAAGATTATATTTTTCTCAACAGACCTTGAAATATACCGTAAATCATGAGCATCCATCATTGTTTCAAACAGGGCTTTAAACAAATCAATGGCATTTTTTATTTTATTTGGTGGTCTATTTTCTAGCTTGGGACTTAACTGGATGCCAAGTAATGGACGTTTGTGTTCTTTTCTTACTTGCTCAAATAACCAGATAGGAAAATTACTAAGCACTCCCCCATCCACAATAATGGGTTGCCTACTTCTTTTGTTTCCTACTTGTTCTAATTTAGCAGGTTCAAAGAAATAAGGAATTCCCGCGCTCATTCTGACAGCTTTAGCAACTGAAAACTCTTGTGGATCGTATCCATACCTATTTAAATCATCTGGTATCACCATCATTCTACTATTCGTTAAATCAGAAGCAACCACTCTAAGGACACCTTCTGGCAGATCACCAAATACTCGCACACCTTTTTTCTGTAAGTGTGCTTCAATCCATTGTTCTAGAATAAGTCCCCTGTACAAGCCTAGCCTCCAATACAGAAGGAACCATTTGCTAATCATGGAGGGAAGAAAATTCTTTCTAGTGTCTAAAAATTTTTGAAGGTCTACCTCATCCATCATTTGTTGAATTTCTTCTCCTTTGTATCCAGCAGCAACAAATGCTGCAAGGCAAGCTCCAGCACTTGTTCCAGCTACTCGACCAAAAGAATAACCTTTTTCTTCAAGTGCTTTAATCGCTCCTATAAGGGCATACCCCCTTATGCCTCCACCAGAAAATACAAGATCTATTTTCACCTTCTCACCCCTAGACTCTATTGTCTTATTACATCTTAATCGTCCGAAGGGGTAAATAGTACCTGATTAGTAGCTGAGAAGAACAATAAAAAAAGACTTTAGCGAAATACTAAGTCTTCTTTATGAATCTCCATTTTCTTCATTACTTTTTTGTATACTTCTTAACATTTCAACTCTGCTTTCATCTTCCTCAAAGAATTGAACAAGATCGCCAATTCGATCAATAGCGTTCCAGCTAAGGTGATGTTCAATTCCTTCGACATCATTATAGATAAGCTCTTCCTCAACACCAATTAGTCTCATAAATTGCTCTAGTAGGTCATGGCGATATACAAGTCGTTTGCCAATTTTTTTGCCTTTTGTCGTTAATACAAGTCCTCTGTATTTCTCATATATGAGATATTGATCTTTATCCAGTTTTTGAACCATTTTGGTAACTGATGAGGGATGAACCGATAACGCTTCAGCAATATCCGATACTCTTGCATACCCTTTTTCTTCGATTAAAATATAAATTTGTTCAATATAATCTTCCATACTTGGCGTTGGCATCAATCATCTACCTCATTTCACTCTAAATATCCGAGAATTGCCTTCTATCATCTTACAATAGAATATAAAGTGAAACAAGCTTCTCTCTTTAAACAACGCCATTCACCCTTAATTATGTGAAGTATTGTATTTCTGCTTCCGGGAAAAATTCGTGAATGTAACCCCGTAATGTCTTTTCCAAATCTGCTGCTTCTTCTGTTTGATAAACATATTTACCGATGCCATATCTGCCCCATTTATACTTTCGTTTTGACTCATCCATCTCTAGTTTTGTTTTCGGATACCTCTTTTGAATGACATTCTTTGCAGGTTTTGTGAAACGATGCTGGATAAGCTCAAAAGTTAAGTTACGGATTGATATTCCTTGAAGGGAATCGTACAACCGTTGAAACAGTTCGAAATATCCTTCTTTCCAGCCCTCATGCATATAAATTGGCGCTACAATAAAACCAAGTGGATAGTTTGCGTTGGCTACTTTTCTAGCTGCATCTATTCTCTCTTCAAATGAAGAGGTTCCAGGTTCAAAATGTTGTATCACATAACGTGAATTAACACTAAACCTAAAACGTGTACGACCATTATGTTTTGCATCTAATAAATGATCAACATGCTGATACTTTGTGACAAATCGAAGCTGGCCAAATTCTGTTTGTCCCATAAACTCAATGGTCTTCTTTAAAGAATGGGTTAAATGGTCAATTCCCACAATATCGGACGTACATGCCGCTTCGAAACGTGTCAGTTCAGGAGCACGTTCCAACATATATTTCTCAGCCTGTTCAAAAATGTCGTCTAAGTTTACATACGTCCGTATGTATGGCTTGCTCCCTAAGGTTGTTTGCAGATAGCAGTAATGACAGTGACCCATACAGCCCGTTGCAAGTGGAATCGCATACTCAGCTGAAGGTTTGGATGTATCAAACTTAAGAGTCTTTCGAATACCAACAACTAAGGTTGATTTCGCATTACGGTACTGCTGCAATTCCGTATCGCCTGGAATCCCTCTTACTTGATTATGGGAGGTTGTTTCTCTAATTTCTAACCCCATCTTCTCAAACTTTTCTTTTAGCTCTTTTCCTAATGGATAGTCAAGCGCCTTCGGTTCAAAATATACTAACTGAGGCACAAATGCTTTCATCTCTTCACCTCATTCAATAGCATTTGTTTGTTAGTATTCGCAAGTAGTGTAGAAATCATTGAAAAAGGATGGAACCAATTCATGGATTCCATCCTTATCATTTTTTTCATCTATGTTTTATAGACCACATTTTAACTGAGCGCCGCAGTCCGTACAAGTGTTGCAGCCTCCAATATCTTCTACTGTACCTTGCCTACATACAGGACAAGTATCTCCAACCTCTGATCCAAAGTTAACATTCGTTGAACGTAGATCATGAATCGTATCTACGAGAACGACAGGTTTCTTTTCCTCCTCTGGTGGCAATAATTCTTGTTGCTCCTCAAATGTATTTTCTTCTGCCTTTAATGTTAGTACTTGAGCATCACGGCTTCCATCAACATAAACCGTTCCACCTTTTGCACCGCCTTTATATAAGCGCTCATACACTTTTTCAACTTGTTCAACGGTGTAGCCACGAGGAGCATTTACCGTTTTACTAATAGAGCTATCGATCCAGCGTTGGATTATACACTGAACATCCGCATGAGCTTCTGGCGTGAGCTCCATTGCGGATATGAACCAATGCGGCAGATTATCTGGATCAGCATCTGGATATTTGTCTAGATATTCTTGAACGATATCTGCCTTTACTTCAATGAATTTTCCTAATCGTCCACTACGGAAGTAGGAGAATGAGAAATAAGGTTCTAATCCTGTTGATACCCCAACCATTGTTCCTGTGCTTCCAGTCGGAGCAACAGTTAGCAAATGGGAATTTCTAATCCCATACGATTTTATGTCTTCTTTAACATCTTCTGGCATCTTTTCCATGAAGCCCGTTTTAATAAATGCATGACGTAAGCGATTTGTTTCAAGATCAGACTCGCCTTGAAGGAATGGGAAGCTTCCCTTCTCCTTTGCAAGTTCAACTGACGCTCTATAGGCTGTAACAGCAATTGTTTCAAACACTTGGTCTATTAGCTGATTTCCTTTATCTGAACCGTATTCGGTTTCACAATAAATGAGCAAATCATGTAATCCCATAACGCCCAAACCAACACGTCGTTCACCAAGTGCTTGTTTTTTGTTTGCTTCGAGAAAGTATGGTGTTGCGTCGATAACGTTATCTTGCATACGAACACCAACTTCTACTGTATTCTTTAATTTTTCAAAGTTCACTGTTTTTGTTTCTTTATCTGCCATTTCAGCCAGATTAACCGCGGCAAGGTTACAAACCGAATACGGTGCGAGTGGTTGTTCTCCACATGGGTTTGTTGCAACTACTTTTTGTCCATATGCTTTCGCATTCGTCATTTCGTTTGCATTATCAATAAAGAATATCCCTGGTTCCGCTGAGTAGGTTGCACAGATGTTAATTAAATTCCAAAGCTCCTTCGCTTTAACACGGCGATATACTCGTATTTTATGTCCCATCTTTTCCCACTCACGAACATCACCAACTTCATGCCATGTTTCGTTATATATGTTCATTTCAGCTTCGTCATAGCTTTCAACATCAGGGAAGCGAAGCTCGTATTCAAGGTCTTGTTCAACAGCTTTCATAAATTCCTTTGTTAAGCAAATAGAGATATTTGCTCCTGTTAAAAATTCAGAGTTATGGACTGTATAAGTTCCACCTGTTTTGAGCTTTTCTTCTGCATCACGGATAACCTTTTCTGTAAATCCACCTAGTCCGGGAATATGCTTGTAATAAGTAATTCCTTGATACATCATTCGCTCACTTTCACTTAATGGCGTGAACTTCAGCTTATCCTGTGCTACTTTTCTAATTTGTTCGTCATTAATATTTTCAATTAAGAATCTTAGAATTCGTGGGTTTTGCATTTTTGAAATGATGAATTCGATTACGTCTGGATGCCAGTCGGCCAACATAATCATTTGTGCACCTCTACGCGATCCACCCTGCTCCACTAAATGAGTTAACTTCGCAATATCATCGAGCCAAGACACGGAACCCGATGATTTACCATTAACACCTTTAGCTAACGTGTTTCGTGGCCTTAAGGTAGAACCGTTCGTTCCTACTCCACCGCCTCTACTCATGATTTCCATTACTTGTTTACGGTGTTCAGAAATGCCTTCACGGGAATCTTGTACGAATGGCATCACATAACAGTTGAAGTACGTTACATCTGTATCAGCTCCAGCTCCATAAAGAACGCGCCCGGCTGGAACAAAGTTAAGTGAGACAAGCTCATGATAGAATTTTTCATACCATTCTTGACGCTTTTCAGGTGTGGTTTCTACCGAGGCAAGGCCAGTCGCATTTCGCTTGGCAATTTGCTCGTAAAACACTTCAAGTGGTTTTTCAATTATATCTAATGAACGTTTAACTATACCTGTCTCGACTTCAGATGGCTTGTCCAACACGCCGCGGTAATCTTCCTCAACAAGGACATCGGCGGTTTTGTTTTCCCAGTCAATCGTCTTGATGTGACCAAGTCCCCTTGCCGGAAACTTAGGATCCTCCTTGATCGTTAGAACCACAAAATCTCCTACACTAAGGGTAATTTTCTCGGTATCTTTAAAGGAATAACGATCAAGCATAACTAAACGTGATACCCCTTTGTGTGTCATCTTCATGTCTCTAGTTATTGGATGAACTTGTGGGAAAGCTCGTATGTCATCATTTAGTTTGTTCACATCAATATTTAGTTTTTTTTCAAGCGCAACTGTCAACTAAAACATCTCCCTTATACATAAAAACTATCTTTTTTTTATTCGAGTAATCTAGTAGAAGCTATGTAATATACCCTCGAATTTTTGATAATGTTACCGTAACATATTCGGATATAAAATATCAATATATTGTATATACATTATTTTCGACAACACTACATATTGATGTTTATGCAAAATATATTTTTTTTGTCAAAATCAAAATACATTACATTTTAGAGAAAAGAGAAGAAAATTGAGGGTGTTAAAAGATAATGACTAATTTTAACTTTTTTTAAAACTTGCAATTCCAAATTCCCGAAATAGAAATATTAGCCACTACGCATGAGTTTATGATATCCTTTGTTACTACCATTGGAGGAGGGAATGTATGTATAACACTCGTATAAGAGCAGGTTGTGTAATTATCCAAAATAACGCTATCCTACTTGTTGAGTTTCATGATGAAAGTGGACTTCATTATAATCTACCAGCAGGTGGAGTCAATGATTATGAAGAAATAAAGTCTGCAGCTAAAAGAGAAGTAAAAGAGGAAACTTCAATAGATGTAGAGGTTGGAGAGTTAGCATTCACCTATGAATTTTTAGATACGGTAAATAAAAAGCATTCATTAGGTTTGTTTTTCGACTGCAAAGTAACAGGTGGAACAGCAAGTTTACCGACTAATCCAGATCCAAATCAAACGGGTGTAAAATGGATATCAATTGATGAATTAGATTCAATCGTTCTATATCCAAATATAAAGAAAGAAATTAGAGAATTTGCTGAACACAAAGTCACTATCCCCTTACTCAAATAGAAGGTAGGTATGATATTGTTTAGAAACTTGGCATTTTTTATGAAATAATGCTCATTTTTTTACTCAAGTTGAGAATTTTATGTATGGTGCACGTTTTGATGAGGAAGATATCGCCTAAACAAGATGCAGGATGCCATTTTTCTATCATTTCTAGTGAATCTATCATCAACTTTGTAAATTTTATCAGCGACTTCTGAAAAGATAACAGCAACTTTCTTCATTTATCATCAACATTTAGAATTTATCATCAACTTTCTACTTTATCATCAACATTCTTTTAAGCCCCCTTATTCATTTGGACACGAACTAGGTTATAAAAGTACACTAAAAGTGTCGATTCTGGTGAATAGGAGGTGGTTAGAGTGAAGAAGAAGATCGATGTTATTGAAGATGTGAAAAAGAAATATGTAAGAATGGCATTGGAAACTGGAAACCATTCATCTACTGCTAGAAAAGCTGGTATTTCAAAAGATACATTTAGAAAATGGATGACAGAATATCAAGATGAAATTTTAGAGATGATGGAACAAGAAGGCACTACCACCCTATCAGAAAATCCGACTAAAAATGAACTTTTAGATAAATATGAACAAGCAATGAGATTGTTGGGTGAAAAAGAGCTTGAAGTTGCGATGTTAAAGAATCTCCTAAAAAAAAACGAATACCACTAGAGGAACGTTTACTTGAAATAGAACTGTGGGTATCAGAGGGGTTTCCTATAATCAAAGCAACAAAAGCTTTGGAGGTGCAAAGATCAGTGTATTATTACCA
>NZ_JBHUEM010000008.1:0-79495 GCF_042680805.1 Bacillus salitolerans
AGTTAGTTTTACTCACCCACATCTAACCTCACAATTTGGTGATATACACATTTCTATGTATTGTCGGTTTAGACCCGTACATTCGGAAGTTTGTCAGCTTAGCCCCTTTTTATAGGCTTTATCGCATACTCACCATATTCAATCAACTCAAGCATCATGAATTACACCTCTCCTTCGAGTAGGCTTTCGTCAGCCGAACTGGTACGGTAATTTCTTACGCCTTTTCACCGAGCTTATAACATTATCATTCTTACCAACTTTAATGCTATTCAACTAAGAGAGAACCCTTCAAGGCGTTACCCTATCATTTGATTCTTCGATATAACCCTTCAGTTCCGAAAGGAACTGCCTAGTCTTTACTAGAGAAATGTTACCATCCTCCATTTAAACTAGGAACATTTCGCACAACTATACGACCCTATAGTTTAAGTGTATTATTTCACAATCTTATTAAAAGTAGGATTAACATAAATTTACAACAAAAAATCACCCTAGCTCTAAGAAAGAGAAAGATGATTTTAATCATACTTTATTTTCTACATGACCAAACTTTGTTTTATTTAAATGGTCAATCTATATTAGAAAACTACAATTAGTTTTCGATTGCTTCACTTTACTAATTGAATTGTCTCTATGAGTAAAGTTCAGCCCAAGCTAATTTTTTCATTTTTTCTTATTCTTTTCAAGCGAATATGCTTACATGATTTGTCCCATCTTCCCTCAAAAAATAAATTCCTTATATCTAAACTAACAAAAAACAACTATATGTTAACAAGTTTGTTAATTAGGTTGACATATGTGTTAGCTTTATTTATATTCATAATAGAAATAATTCTTACAAGAAGGAGTCATACATACTATGAAATTAAAAGACATGATGTACGTCGCAATGTTTGCTGCCATCGTTGCTGCACTTGGGTTATTACCACCTATTACTCTACCTTTTACGCCAGTTCCTATTACAGCACAAACGTTTGGGGTAATGTTAGCAGGAGCCGTATTAGGTGCTAGAAGAGGTGGAATGAGTCTATTAATCTTTGTTCTTTTAGTTGCCGTTGGAGCTCCTGTTTTATCAGGCGGACGAGGCGGATTAGGTATTCTAGTTGGACCGAGTGGTGGATTTGTTTTAAGCTGGCCGATAGCCGCTTTTGTAATCGGCTTTCTAGTAGAAAAATATTGGGGGAAGTTAAACCTTTCTAAAATCGTTATTTTTAATATAATCGGTGGAGTCCTAATCGTGTATGCAATCGGAATCACGTTCCAATCGATTGTAACAGATGTAGCATGGTATGTTGCTGCGTCATATTCACTTGCTTACATACCAGGTGATATTCTAAAGGCTGTATTCTCAGGCATTATTGCTCTTCAAATAAAGAAATCCTATCCAATGATCCAAAAGGATCAAGGAGCTAAAGCAGCATAAGGGTCTACCATCTTGTTTATCATATGTTCTATTAAAAAAACTAAGTAATTGCTCATGTCTTTTGACATAGTACTTGCCTAGTTTTTTTTATATATTCAGCTTACAATTAGTTTATCCCGCTCCAACTGGCGCTAAGACCCCCACTTCAAAACTTTAGATGAATCGAGAAGTTTAAGTGGGGGATAAGCGCCAGTAAGAACCCGATTGGTTCAATTAACAATCAGTGGGGGATGAGGAAAACCCCCACTGATTGAAGTTTCACTTTATCGAATTAAAGGAGATAAGTTTGATGTGTATTGGAAATAACTTCACTCAAATTATTGAAAAAGACCGACAAAAAATTGGTCTAATTTATGAAGAAAAAACGTTAAGCTACGAACAACTTGTTCAGCATATCGGTTCTATTCAACAATATTTACTAGACACACTTGGAACACAGGAGAAGACAAGGAGAATTGCCTTAAAACTTGGCAATGAACCGAGCTTTATTGAAGTATTTTTTGCATCGGTTATGCTTGGCTACAGCTGTATACCTCTTGATCCGAAGTGGACGGATGAACAGCTAGATTATGTATTGAAGAATAGTAAACCAGACCTTATTGTAACAAATGATCTATATCAAGAAATGCTCCAGGTAACATCCTGTTCATTAAGATCATTCGCGAAACTAGGTGATTTGTTTTACATAGGCTATACGTCAGGTTCTACCGGTAGACCAAAAGGATTTATGCGAAATCAACAATCATGGATCGATAGCTTCAACGGAAGTAACGAAGCGTTTCAAATATCTGAACATGATATTATTGCAGCGCCTGGTCCACTATGTCATTCGTTATCATTGTTTGCTGCTGTTTATGCTATTCATATTGGGGCTACCTTTATCTTACATAGACATTTTGAAGGGCAAGGAGTCATAGCATCTCTACAAAAATATAACGCTACTACTATGTTTGTCGTTCCAACGATGTTAAAGGCAATGTTAGATCAAAAATACGATGAAGTGTTGTCCATAGCCAAAATCTTATCATCTGGTGCTAAATGGCTTCCTACCCAAAAACAGGAGATTAGAAGATTATTCCCAAACAGTGAGCGTATTGAATTTTACGGTGCTTCCGAGACAAGCTATATTTCGTATTTAAATGAGGAAGGATTTAACCGTTATCCGAACTCAGTAGGTAAGGTTTTTCCAGGCGTAACGGTTACTATTAAAGGACAAAATGGTCATAAATTAAGAGCAAATGAGATAGGGTTGATCTTTGTAAATAGTACAATGCTATTTTCTGGTTATCTTGAAGATCAAATTGATTCGGCATTAAATGAACTTACAGTAGGAGATTTAGGATATATAAGTGAGGATGGATATCTAACATTAGTTGGAAGGCAAAAAAACATGATCATTAGTGGTGGTCTCAATATTTACCCTGAGGAAATTGAAGCTTTTCTAAAAAAACATACATGCGTTGAAGAAGCAGCAGTGGTAGGAGTTCCTGATGAATATTGGGGGGAGAAGGTGGTAGCCCTAATTAAAATAAAGAGTCGTCAAGCTCTGTCGAAAGAGGATATTGTATCGTTTTGTAAATCGGGCTTATCCTCTTATAAATGTCCAAAAGTGTTTTATTCAGTCCAAGACTTTCCTTATACGTCTAGTGGAAAGATCGCAAGAACGCAATTGGACGTCAGTATAGGGAGTGAAATTCTATGAAAAATGTAATGATTGTTGCCGCAAAACGAACACCGATAGGAAAGATAGGAGGAATACTCAAGGATATTCCACCAGAACAACTAGTTGCTGCTCTATTGCAAAATATCGTCGGAAGCTTACAGTTAAACCCACAAGAAATTGATGAGGTCATAGTAGGAAACACGATTGGCCCTGGTGGTAACCTAGCGCGTTTGTCATTATTAACCGCTGGATTTCCTTATGAGGTTCCTGGGGTTACGATAGATCGGCAGTGCGGTTCCGGTTTAGAAGCCATTAATATTGCAGCTAGACATATCCAAGCTGGTGCTGGGGACATTTATTTGGCTGGAGGGGTTGAGAGCACTAGCCTAGCTCCTTGGAAAGTCGAAAAACCATCCTCCATTTATTCGAGTCACTTACCATCTTTTTATTCAAGGGCAAAATTTTCACCAGGCACAATAGGAGATCCTGATATGGGAGTGGCAGCAGAAAATGTGGCACGAGTTTACAAGATTACGCGTGATGACCAGGATCTTTATGCTTTGAATAGTCATCAAAAAGCGGTATATGCCCAAAGAAATGGATTATTCAAAGATGAAATTGTATCCATAAATGGAATCGGAGAGGACGAATGCCCTAGACTCCATACCAGCTTAGAAGCTTTAGGTGCACTGAAGCCTGCTTTTGTGGAAAATGGGACCGTGACGGCAGGTAATGCATGTCCTATTAATGACGGGGCAGCAATGGTTCTATTGATGTCAGAAGATAAGTGTAAAGAGCTCGGCATAACACCACTAGCTCAATATATGGATTCAACAAGTGCAGGAGTGGATCCAAATTTATTAGGAATTGGACCTGTTCCCGCCGTGAAAAAGTTATTAAATAGAAACTCTCTGTCAATTCATGAAATTGACCTAGTAGAATTCAATGAAGCATTTGCTTCACAAGTTTTAGCTTCCTTACAGGAACTAGATATTCCGTTTGATCGAGTGAATAAAGGAGGAGGTGCAATTGCACTTGGACACCCGTATGGTGCTTCAGGAGCTATACTTATCACGCGATTGTGTAGTGAACTAAAAAATAGTGAACAACGATTAGGGCTAGCTACACTTGGAATAGGCGGAGGACTGGGCGTCGCTACCTTAATCAGACGGATAGAGTAATAAACATACACTCAATATAGAGAAAGGTTGTTATCATGGTTTTTAAAGACGAAGTTGTCATCGTAACTGGTTCTACGAAAGGGATAGGACGAAGTATAGCCATTCAGCTTGCGAAACTTGGTGCAGCTGTTGTAATTAACGCTAGAAATGAAGAGGATGTCAAAAAAGTCGTTCAAGAAATCATTTCATTTGGTGGTAGAGCCACTGGGGCTGCCGGAAAAGTAGAGGATATTGAAACGGGTAGAAAGCTTGTAAAAGCAGCTCACGACTGTTTTGGGCGGATTACGGTTGTAGTAAATAATGCTGGAATTATTCGAGATCGCCTTTTTATCAAGATGACCGAAAATGAATGGGATGATGTAATTTCGTGTCATTTGAGAGGAGCTTTTTGTACGACCTCAGCAGTTGTGCCATATATGATCGAGCATGGAATAAAAGGAACCATCTTAAATATGACATCAACTGCTGGTTTAGAAGGGACCGTTGGTCAAAGCAATTACAGTGCGGCAAAGTCGGGTATACTAGGATTGACATGGACGCTTTCTAAAGAGTTAAAAAAAGCGGGAATTGGAGTATTTGCTATTGCTCCTGCTGCTTTAACAGATATGACAAGACCTTATATAGAAAAGGCTGAAGAACGAGCGAGAGTCCGCATGGAACCATTGCCTGACTATTGGAAAATAGGAAGTACTGAGGATGTGGCAGCTTTTATTGCGAGATTGCTTGAAAAGCGTGAACAACTTGAATCAGGACAAATTTTTAGTGTTAATGGCAAGAAAATCGGGAAGTGGAATCCCCCAACCTATGAAGAGATTACTTTTTAGGAGGAACAAGCAATGTATTTTGGAAAATCAAAACCACAAACTTCAGGGCGTGTCCCTCCCAATCAAAACGTAACGACAACATTTCCCGTCCTACATCATGGGAATGTGCCATATTATAAAGCTGATTTATCAGACTGGAACCTCAAAATCTTTGGATTGGTTGAGTGCCCAATCACGTATACCTTTGAAAAAATACTAGACTTTCCGTCCGTAATGACAAAGAATGATATACATTGTGTGACAGGCTGGTCAAAGCTTGATAACGGATGGGAAGGTGTGTCAACGGAGATTCTTACGAAAGAGGCAAAACCATTAGCAGAAGCAAAACATGTAATCATCCATGCAGAAGAAGGCTGGACAACGAATTTGCCGATTCAGGATTTTTTACATGAGACGAGTCTTGTGGCACACTCCCACAATGGTAACAGTCTCACGCCTGAGCATGGATATCCGTTAAGGCTTGTCGTTCCACATTTATACTTTTGGAAAAGTGCAAAATGGATCAGAGCCATTGAGTTTGTTAAGGAAGACAAACCAGGTTTTTGGGAAAAGAACGGGTATCATATGTATGGGAATCCTTGGAAAGAACAAAGGTTTACGTGGGATTAAATAAATAGCCTCAGGATTTTGGGGCTATTTATTTATTTTTTATCCCTTGGATTCTGCTCTTCAGCCATCTCCATTCCATAAGCTAATCTTTCATTAAAAGCAGACCTTTGCGTTTCTTGTGCTATAGGACTTCTTCTCAACATATATCGATGAACGAATAGCTCTGAAACAGCAACAAAGCTGGCGGTAATGATACTTCCCCATGCAATTTGCAGGTAGCTATGAAGAAGAATGCTACCGAATATCCAAACAGTTACATACGCAAGGAAAAAGTCAGAAATGATAGCGTTAGCATTACCAATTCGAGGCAATAATATTTGATCACCTATAAAGTATGAAAAGACGGTAAGTAGCAAGCTAAAAGACAATATATCTACAAAGGAAGCCTCGAAAAATAAATCTAGCGCGATAGTAAAGATAAGGACACTAGAAATAAATTTCATCAAAAGTACAGGTAGATGACTCATGCTTTTCCTCCTAAAAAATTGCTTTTCTTAAACAGTATTTTTCGTTAACTATTATTGTGTTGTATTTATGTATGATTCATACTAATTTTGTTAGAATACTTTCACGTTGTATGGAAGAAAATGCTTCCGAATTATTGGAATAGGGGAAGAAGTACATACGTTTTACTACAATGAAAAATAAATAACGACAAATAGATAGGGAGACAGAAGATTGAAACGACTAATTTTATTAAGTGACCTACATCATAAACAAATAATCGAATTGCGAGGATTATTGGCAGATTGGATTACCACTTCATTCCAAAGCTGGGGTATATCACTTCACAGTCTGATTTAAGCAGAAAATACTTTAATGTGGGTCGTACCTATTTTAATGAAATCGGGTTCAAGGATATTGTATATTTTGAATTAGATGTAGAGTATACCCCTTCACTTACAAACGAATTGCTTAATAGAGAGGCAATTTTTTTGTCAGGTGGTAACACATTTATATTTTTAGAGAATATAAGAAAGCGAGGATTCATTCCACTGCTCCAAAAATATGTGGAAAATGGGGGTATTTTAATCGGTCAAAGTGCCGGCAGTATTTTAATGTCTAAGACAATTGAAATGGCAACCTTTCTCGATGAAAATGTTTCCAGACTCAATAATATTAATTCCTTACATTTAGTTGATTTTGAGTTTATGCCACATTGGGAAGGAGATTCAAGGTTGATCTCACAATTAGAAAACTTGAAAAGTCATCATCCAATATATGCTTGTAAAGATGGAGATTGGATTAGTGTAAATGGAGAAGAAGTACAACTCCATGGAGAGATCATAAAGATTGAAAAAGGATATTGAGGCCGCAGTGACACTCTCTAGCATACTTTCTAGTACTTTTTACTCGGGATAATTTAACTATTTTTGGTAGAATTTGCTGAAAATTGTTGAAGAAATATGTCTTCCGTTTTATGATTCAAGTATAATAGGTAAAAGGCAAACTTATTGAAAAATAAGGACGCAAAGCTACGAGTCTAAGGTTGAATAAGCTATGATAGTCGGGCTGCCAAAAAGAATGAACTTATCTGGTTAATTGGAACCAATCACCGGTAAAGTCCACTAATCTTTTTGGTGGGCTTTTTTACATAACATATTTTTTTCATAAAGGTGGGAGCAATTATGACGGTTTTGTTTGGCTCAATTGAATACTTTCAAAGTGAAATTATTTCCTTCATTAATGGTAATGGTGTAAATGAAATAGAGGAGGATAAGCTTTCAATATTATTAAATAGGTTGCAAAATGAAATATTTTCTGATTTTATATGTGAAGAAAATATTCGATCAGAATGTATGCGAAACCTGTCAATTGCTTTTGAAAGGTTACTACATAAACAAGATATTTGTGTAGGTAGGTTATCTCGCTCTAACTAGCGCTAAGACCCCCACTTCCTGTGGCAACGTCTGTGAGACTCACATCTACAATCAGTGGAGGATGAGGAAAACCTCCAATGATGGAAGTTTCATACTATGAAACTTCCAAATAATTGAAAAGAATAATAAGGTAGAGTATAGTTAAGATGGACAGTGAGAGTGATGCTCATTTCTATACAGATTATGTTCAAACAAATGAATAAAGCTATTGTGCACAGATGAACTAAACAATAGAAGTGTTAGTCATAAGGCCAAACAAAGTGTAAGGTGTATCTCTAATCTTATATTTGTTGTGGCCTTTTTAGCGTCTCCGTAATACGAACAGAAAATACTATTGGTTGTAGAAGGGATAAGAGAAAATGAATACCAACTTTACTGACGATTTAAGGGATGCTCTTTTCGTCTTGGATAATAATTGGAATTTTATTTACATAAACCAGGCTGGTGAAGAATTACTGTCTCGAAAAAAGGCTGACCTCATTGGAAAACTAGTATGGGATGAATTTGAGGAAACCGTTGACTCAACATTTTTTCATCAATATCATCGAGCTGTAAATGAAGGTATTACTGTTGAGTTTGAAGAGTACTATCCACCGCTAAATGAATGGTTTGATGTAAGGGCCTATCCGAATAATGAAGGATTGGTCGTACATTTTCGTAGTATAAGTAAAGCAAAGAAAGCGTTACTGAAGACAGAACAACATTACGAATCATTATTTACTTTTCACCCGGATGCGGTTTATTCATTTGACTTAAACGGAAACTATCTTTCGGTCAATAAGAGTTTTGAGAAATTATTTGGTTATTCAAAGCAAGAGGCTCTAAAGATGGACTACAGAATTCTGCTTTCTACTGAGGATAAAGAGAGTGTAGATTATTTTTTTCAGCAAGCTTCTAGAGGTTACCCTCAAAGCTATGAAGTTACATGTCTGACAAAAGATGGGGATCAAGTAGAAGTTGCTGTGACTAATCTACCTATAGTCGTAGATCAAGAGATAATCGGGGTTTACGGAATTGCTAAAGATATAACCGATCGTAAGCTTATTGAACAAGAGCGACAAGAAAGAGAAGCAAGGTTAAATCAAGCATTAACCATTGCAAAGCTCATAAGCTGGGAGTTGGAGCTGAAAAATAATTATTTTTATTGGGAGGATAACGTTTCTACAATAATTGGAAGACAATTGAAGGTAACGAAACTGAAGTTTCTTGACTTCCTTCAAATCGTTGAAGAAACTGATATAGAAAAGGTAAAAGATCATTTTACAAGAGCAACAGAAGGAGAATCGTTAAACTGTCAGTGCCGAATAAGGCTAGATAACGGGGATATTAGGTTTGTAGAAATCACAGGAGAAACATTAGTAAATGAAGAGGGACGAATAACGAAAATTGTTGGTATTATCAAGGATGTAACAGAAAGAAAAAAAGAACAGGAACAACTCGAAAAAAGTGAAGAATTATACCGGGTTATTTCTGAAAATTCACAAGATGTTATTACATATAGTTCTCCTGATGGAACGTTAACCTATTTGTCACCAGCCATTCGCTCATTGTTAGGGTATGAGGTAGATGAACTATTAGGAAGAAGAGGTATTGAGTTTGTTCACCCAGAAGATAAAAAAGATGCAGAAAAAAGGTTATTAAAGGATCAAGAAGTCATTACAGTACGTTATAAGCATAAGGAAGGCCATTACGTATGGATTGAACGTTCTAGTAAGTTAATAAAAAATAAATCAGGGGAAATCGAAAAAATATTAGCAATCGGTAGAGATGTGACAGAGAGAGTAAGGGCGAGGGAGCTCATGATAAAATCAGAGAAGTTGACTTTAGCGGGACAACTTGCTGCTGGTATTGCCCATGAAATTCGTAATCCTTTAACTGCTATAAAGGGTTTTCTACATCTAATAAACGCGGGGGTCGAATTGAAGAATGTATATCTAGATGTTATGTCTTCAGAGATATCTCGAATCGAAGCCATCTTGAGTGAATTGTTACTATTAGCAAAGCCTTCTGACCTACAATTAAAAAAAAGAGAGCTTCATTCCATCTTGAACCAGGTCATAACACTTTTAGAGACGGAAGCAAACTTAATGGATATTGTATTCGATAAAAAATTCACTTCGAATGAAATCGCATTATTCTGTGATGAAAATCAATTAAAGCAAGTATGTATAAATTTTATCAAAAATGCGATAGAGGCTATGCCAAGTGGCGGGCGGGTTGAAATACGAACCGCAGTAGAGGGAGAGAGAGCAATTATTTCGTTTTCAGATACAGGTTGCGGGATACCAGAGGAGCAATTAAACAAACTCGGTCAACCGTTTTTTACTACAAAGGAAAAAGGGACAGGACTTGGATTTGCAGTAAGTAACAGTATTATTGAACGATTAAACGGAACTATAGACATTGCAAGTGAAGAAAATGTAGGGACTACGATAACCGTTAGACTTCCCGTTTTAGAGGATGAATAATGACTGTTAGAATATTGTGCATATGAATTTGTTAGTGAAAATTGTAAGGGTCATATAGTTATTATTTACCAATTATCGATAATAATCCCTAAAATCTCACAATTTTTGTTATCATATGTTAATAGATACATAGAGCATGCAGGAGGGATTATGGTGGTTGGTTTTAGAAAATTGTTAGTGCTTGTACTATTATTTGTATTGGGTGTCAGTGGTCAAAGTGTGCTTGCTACAAGTACTTTTAAAGATGTTCCAATCGATCATTGGGCAAAAGAAGAAATTGATTTTTTAAGTGGGAAGCAAGTAATCAAAGGCTACGAGGATGGACGATTTGGTCCTGAAAATACGTTAAACCGAGCACATGTAGCGTTAATGATTTTCCGTGAGAGACAATTTACAGCTTCTATTGATACGGGCGTTACGTTTCATGATATGAATAAAGGAACAACAGATGAAGAGCTATACAATGCGGTGCATACTTTATATAAGAAAGGGATAATAAATCACTTAATCAAAGATGGTAAATTCGAGCCATACAAAGAGATTACGAGAGCTGAAATGGCCTCCATCCTCGTTAAAGCATATGGGCTGATTAATACCATTGATGTACCGAAAGCGTTCAATGATGTACCCAATACTTACTGGGCCTATTCAGATATTCAAACCCTGTATGTGAACGGAATCACAACTGGAACGGCTAATGGTGGATTTACTCCCGAAGGTTCCTTAACAAGATCACAATTTTCAGCGTTTATATCTCGAGTTCTAGATGAAAAGTTTGTGACAATGACGTACCAAACTGGAAACGTAACTGGAAATCAAGTGGTTATAAATCAACCTTCTTATGCTTCATTGCTGGAGGCAATGGACGTGGTAAAGCAGGATGGAACAGAGGTAATTTTACAAAATAATCGTATCGTATGGGTAAAAGAAGGTGCAGCAAGAGGAATTGGAAAAGATGTTCTTGAAATATTTCTTGACCAAACACTATCAAAAAAACACACATACATTCCACCTGGATATGAAATGGAACTCCTAAGTATTCACTTAAATGTAGCAAAGATAAGAATTAGTGGGTTAGAAGGATATGTCTCGACTGATAAACTTCAATTAATTCCGTCATCTTTAGTGAAGGGTAGTAACTACTATCAAGTGGAAGATGGAGATTTAAAGCTGTTTGTGTATCAGAATGGGCAATATTACAAGAACTTCTTCGGAGAACCATTACAGGGAATGAGTGAAGGAGATATCCTGTATAGTCGTGATGGGATTCATTTTGAAAATGGCCAGATCGCTTATCAATATTTTCAGTTTTTACCGTTGCGCGTGAAAACGGGCTATACGGGTGAACAGTTAGATCAGTATGTAGCGATGGGCGACAGTGATAGTCCACTGATTGGTATGGGTGATGTATTTAAAAAAGCAGAAGAAGAATATAATGTAAATGCTATGTATATGTTAGCCCATGCTATCCTTGAAAGCGATTGGGGCGAAAGCAGAATTGCACGAGAGAAAAATAATCTGTTTGGCTTAGGAGCCATTGATGCAGATCCAGGAGTAACCGCAAAATCATTCACTTCTCTCGAAGAATGCATTATGTATTTTGCCAAATATATTTCTGAAAAGTACTTAACACCTGGCGATGGAAGCTACGGTTTATATCATGGAGCATTTCTAGGAAATAAGCATAGCGGCTTAAACGTAATGTATGCCTCTGACCCATATTGGGGTCAAAAAATTGCCGGAAGAATGTACCGTATTGATAAGTTACTTGGAGGACAGGAACGTAACAAGTATCAATTGGCACTTGTTAATTCTACCGAGGGTTATTTGTTTGTTCGACCTACAGCTAGTACAAATATCGCATCTATTTATAGATATCACCGAAATGGGATGGCCATGGCAATCACAACAGAAAATGTGAACGGTACTGTATGGCACCAAATTATTTCTGAAGACCCTAACTATACAGATGCATTTGTTCATGGTGATTATGTTAAGTTCATTACTTCACCTTAAAAGCAATCCTCGGATTGCTTAGGTTGTGGAGAAAGTTCTCCATAGTCTTTTATCTCATTGGTTTCTAAGACTTTTGAACAGAATGTCTCCATTAACAGGAATTATATGGACATTTTAACGTGGATTAACGTATGAAATGTTCATGAACAGAGGTTATTCGACATTTTAATGTAGTTTGAGGTGTGAAATGTTCATGAACAGGAGTTATTCAACATTTTAACGTGGTTTGACGTGTGAAATATTCATGAACAGGGGTTATTCGACATTTTAACGTGGTTTGAGGTGTGAAATGTTCATGAACAGAGCTGGACATACTAAAAAATCTTTTGAGAAGGTTTTTCAACAAGCAAAGCAATCCTCGGATTGCTTTTTCTTTTTGATTATTTAAGGAAAATGTTGTTCCAGAATCTGTATTTGTACACTAATGTATTCTTCTCTTCAAATAAAAGTAAGCATGTATTGTACAAGCAGAACATATTTTTAGTATGGAAACGTTATAGATTATTCATAAAATCTTAATATAGGATTGTCTTTATAATTGCAGTAAAAGCCTGTAAAATAAAAGAGGGTCGTTCAAGTGACAAAGAAAATGTAATACATAAGGAGTGCTTAAATGGAAAATTGGATTACGGAAATTATGGAGACTTATGGATACGTTGGAATCCTCCTGTTAATTGCATTAGAAAATCTATTTCCTCCGATTCCCTCTGAAGTAATCTTGACATTCGGTGGATTTATGACGACTAAAACGGAAATGACAATTACCGGGGTCGTAATCTTTTCAACAATTGGTTCTGTATTAGGTGCCATTATATTATTTGGAATTGGTTTACTTATTGATGTGGAGCGATTAGAAAAAATTATAGATAGATGGGGTCATATCTTACGTTTAACGAAAAAGGATATACATAAAGCAGATGCATGGTTTGATAAATATGGGGTTTGGACCGTGTTCTTTTGCAGAATGATTCCGCTAATAAGAAGTCTTATTTCGATTCCAGCAGGTATGTCAAACATGAATTTTTTTATATTCCTTATTTTCACCACACTTGGAACACTAATTTGGAATATTGCTTTAGTGAATATAGGAGCAGCAGTTGGAGCTTCATGGGAAGACATCGTTCATTATATGGACATCTATTCAAACATTGTCTATGTAATCCTAGCTCTTTTGTTCATTTGGATTGTCATACTATATTTAAAAAAGAGAGCAAAAACTAGATAAATTGTAAAGGGATCTCGTTTAAGTAGAGATCCCTTTTACTATGCCAATATGTAGATCGCTTACCTGATCGAAAGTTGTCCTATGACCGAGGTATATACAAGCGAAATGGTCCAACAACTCGGGTAAGTTCGTGCTGGAATCGTCAATACAGGTCGAATCTGTGAATATACCGGTCAAATACGTGCAATTACGGGTCAAACAGTGACATCTATGCCGAACTAGGTGTAACTACTGGGCACCAAAATGCAAGTACCGCCCAAACAACCAAAATTGAAAGACAATAAAGATCGGTGGACCGACCTTTATTTTTGCCCTTTTGATTCAATCCGCTCAATTACAGAATGCAAATCATCCGGTTTTAATAACTCAAGTGGGGTAAATCCTTTCTCGAATAAAATAGAGTCTCCTTCAAGGACAACAACATAACGACCATTGACCTTTGCAATATGAATCGTTTCTCCGAAATCAGCAAGTAGGGCTTTTACTTGCATTGAATCTAACTTAAAGCTTAAATCTACTTCTGGTGTGTGCTCAATAATTTGAGAAGCAGCCTCGATAACTTGGTCACTAGTAAATCGTTCTTGTAGCTCACGCTTTGGACTAGATGCCCAAACCTCCATTGCATTTTCAAAGTTTTGGCGAGACTCACTTTCTGGTTCATACGTTTCCTCGATATGCTGTTGAACCATTCCAAGAACCTGTGTCTTTACAATTTCGGGCATTGATTGTCCATATTCCACATACTTCAAGAAATCCTCAAAATAACGAGCGTGTGAGGACTGGTGAATCTTTAACTCTCGTTCCTCTAGCATTCCTTCTTCAGGCATATAGGGGTATTGAATGGACTTCATATTTTTTGTTGTAATGGCCATTTCGACATTTCGAATAAGTGTAGACTCATCTGATATCGAAGCTACCTTTGGCTCAAAGTCACATTTCATGATAAATACAAATGGATCATCGAAATATTTTCTTAGTTTGGCAGTGGCTATAATAAATACGCCTTCTCGAACAGCGCTTGTTTCAATATAAGCTCGTGCAAATTTTTCATTTTCGTCCTTAAATTTTTCCTTCGTCTCTGCAAAGCGAACACGATTAAATAGATTGTAATTAGGATTTGAATCTAATTCATGCCCTTCAGCAGTAATAAAGTAGCCTACCTTTGTTGGAACTAGTTCGGTTTTAGGATGGCGTTCCACTTTTCGCTTTACAATCTTTGTTAGCTCTCCATCAAGAAAATCCTTCAAGGCATTTTTCTCATAACTAGATTCATCTAATGTTTGAAAATGTTTATAGCTTTTTTGGGCATGTTCACCGCTGCCCTCTACTTTTATGACATAAAATGATAGATACAATATTTGAAAGTCCAATTCCTTCACCTAAATCCCGTAATTATTATTTCTATGTATGAAAAGAAAAAAAGACACCAAAGGTGTCTTTTTGCGTATTGAGGCGAAAGACTGCACGCCACATCGTGCATTTAACCTAAAAGGTATGTCCGTCGACTTACACAATTCAGCTCATCGCTCTATTAGAATAGCATGGAAATAAGTAAAATAGCAATTCAATTATATTGGAAAAATAGGGAATCATTTAAAATTATCATAAGAGCTGATCTAATTATGACGAAAGTATAAAAGTTTTTAGCAAGAGAATGGGCTAGTGACTTGGAACCCAGCTCCATCACCCTGCCACTCGAGGGAGAAAGAAAAATCACTTTTTCCTTGGTCAAATAACCCTAAATGAGTAAAAGGGGAAAGCACCCTTTTTCTCATTTAGGAACATTTGCTATTCCTGAGGCTAAACGGGGGCTTGCGCCTTTTGTTCCTAGACCCCCATAAATACAGGCTTACTATCGAAAGTTATTGCATTGAGACATAAATCAGATGGATTATAAGGAGGCTCACCGTGAAGTTCTTTTGGCGTGATATAGATCAACTTCTCGACGATACAACAGATATAGCTAAAGAATGTTCATGTTTTATGATGAAAGAAATTGATATTGACCAATTACTCAAACACACTGAACATTGGATGGAATATTCTTATCAAGATTAGACTACAGGAAGCAATGCTTTCCTGTGGTTTTTTTAAGTTAAGAAAGTTTCTGGTGTTTAGTTTATACAATGTTACTGCTAAATCTAGCTCCAGCTCCCAAGTGGGTAAGGTAACAACTTTAAAAAATTCTTATGATTTGGAAGCAGCCTTTTCTTCAATATTAAGATAGTATAAAAGTCTTCATTGATACTTGTTTCAAATAGGTCCGTACATTACCTAATGATATGTGAGATGTCTATCTAAACTAGAAGTTTATATACATAGTATAATTAACAGTAATAGGGTATTATTGGTAGAAAAGCGAGGGATTTAACGTGAGTACATATAAGATTGTTTTATTTGACTTGGACGGCACACTTTCTGATCCGAAGGTTGGGATTACAAAATCGGTTCAATATGCCCTAAATAAACTAGGTATAAATGAACCGAATTTAAATAGACTAGACTGCTTCATTGGTCCTCCCCTGCAAGAAACCTTTTCTAGTAAATATGGTTTCAATGAACATCAAACAAAACTTGCAATTGAATTTTATCGGGAAAGATTCAAAGAAAAAGGGATGTATGAGAATACATTGTACCCGCAAATTCCTTCTCTGTTATCAGAGCTTAAAAATAACGGAGTCATTTTAGTAGTTGCTACATCCAAACCAACAGTCTTCTCAAACCAAATTCTAGATTATTTTACTATTCGGGACTATTTTAAGTTAGTTGTAGGAAGTAATCTAGATGGTACTCGCAGTGCTAAAACTGAAATTATTGAATATATCGTGCAACAGTTAAATGTCTCATCATATTCAGATGTAGTAATGATTGGTGATCGTATGCATGATATTATCGGGGCAAAAAACGTAGGAGTCGATTCAATCGGTGTAACGTATGGGTATGGATCAGAAGACGAATTAAAAAAGTGTACTCCTACTTACATCGTTCATCATGTGGAAGAGTTAAGAAAACTATTAGTTTCGGGCGTTATGGTATCGAACGAAAAACAATAACCAGCAAAAAATTCAAATTATTTAAATTTCTTTATTGACAAAGTGGTGCAAACATTTTATTATGCTAATTAATCACAAAAAAAAATAAAGCGAAAACAACTCTTATCAAGAGATGGCTGAGGGACTGGCCCGATGATGCCCGGCAACCTACCGTTTACGGAAAGGTGCTAACTCCTGCAGGAAGGAATTCCTGATAGATGAGAGGTTGCCGAAATCCTTGTATTTGGTAAGCCTCTTTTCTATGGAAAAGAGGCTTTTTAGCGTCCATGATTTAAGATTGGAAAGTTTTCATCGGGAAGGAAGGGGAGGAAATTAGGAAGTATTGTACACTTAAACTTTAATGCGTTAATTTGATAATAAGAGAAAAGGGGTAAGGGGAATGAAACATAGAAAGAGTCTGATTTATACATTACTTTTAACTGTATTGCTAGGTCTTTTATCAGCATGTAGCTCTTCGAATACATCAACAGACACAAAAATAAGTGGGGACCAAGAGCAGAATTCGTTACATAATAAACGAATTGCGCTTATCATGCAAATTAATTTAGGGACATTTTCTTCCCAATACATATCGGGAGTAAAGGATCAAGTTGAGAAGCTTGGCGGGGAAGTAACTGTCTTTACAGCCGATGGTGATTTAGCGAAAATGGCCTCCAATCTAGATGCAGCCATTAACCAAAAATTTGATGGAATTTTAATTGATCATGGTACGAAGGAAGCTCTTGAAAGTGGTGTTAAGAGAGCGTCTGAAAAAGGAATACCAGTTGTTGTGTTTGATGCAGATATCGTAGTGGATGGTGTGACGGTATTAGAGCAAGGTGATCAAAAGATGGCTGAGATGACTTTGGAAAAACTTGCACAAGATGCTGGAGAAACAGGAAATATCGTAAAAATTTGGGTGGCTGGCTTTGCCCCAATGGAGCGTCGTCAAGTTGCATATAAAGAGTTTTTAGAAAAATATTCAAATATTAATGAAATCGCAGCTTTTGGTGCTGCGACTGCCAACACCGCTTTAGATACACAGGCACAAATGGAAGCAATATTAAAACAATATCCGAATAAAGGTGATATTACAGCGGTTTGGGCAGCATGGGATGAGTTTGCAAAAGGTGCCGTTAGAGCAATCCAGCAAGCGGGACGGACTGAAATTAAAGTATATGGAATCGATTTAAGTGATGAAGACTTGCAAATGATTCAAGATCCTAATAGTCCATGGGTTGCTTCTGCAGCTGTTGATCCAACAGATATTGGTCGTATTCAAGTACGTTATTTATACCAAAAGATACATGGTGATGATACGCCAGAGAAGGTTATTCTAGAGCCGGTGTTTGTTGAGCGTACACAGCTTCCAAGTGAGAATATTACGACAGACCAGCTGCATGAACATGTAGAAGGATGGGGAAATAGTCTGCAAGGGTATACAGACTATATTAAAGAGCTTGAGAGCAGTAAATAAGAATATAAGAAGTCCAGTCGAAATAACGATTGGACTTCCTGTTATGAAGGAGAGTGATTGTTTGTGGGGAACGTACTAGAAATGAAACAAATGAATAAATCTTTTTCATCAGTACCTGCATTAAAAAATGTTCACTTTTCTATTAAAAAAGGTGAAATCCATGCGTTGCTGGGTGCAAACGGGGCAGGAAAAAGTACACTAATGAAAATCCTGTCTGGTGCTTATACAGCTGATAGTGGTGATATTTTCATAGACGATAAACCTGTAAAAATGAATAATCCTAAACAAGCAAAAGAACTGGGCATTCAATGTGTGTATCAAGAGGTAGATGTAGCCTTAGTTCCTCATCTAACCGTGGCAGAGAATATACTGTTAGATCGGCAAACAGACCGAAATCGAAAGCTATGGATATCTTGGAAGAAATTTTATCATGAAGCAGAGGAAATTATAAAGAGGCTTGGATTTTCCTTATCTGTTAAGAAAAAGGTTGAAGATTTATCGCTAGCTGAAAAACAGTTAGTTTTAATTGCTAGAGCCATAAAGGAGCAGGCGAAAATTGTTATTTTTGATGAACCAACCGCGCCGTTAAGCGCAGATGAATCAGAACGACTGTTTACCATTATGAAAACATTACGAGATACAGGTGTTGGTTGTATCTTTATATCGCACCGACTTCCAGAAGTATTCCAAATATGTGATCAAATCTCCGTAATGCGTGATGGAGAGAAGGTTGTGACAATTCCTACTTCTAGCACAACAATTGATGAAGTAATTGAGAACATGTTAGGAAAGAGCCTTGAAGAAGAATTTCCAATCATTCATTCAAATCCTGGGAAATCATTACTTACTGTGTCTAATCTTTCAGGTGAAAAGGTAAAAGAAGTCAATCTACATGTTCGTGAAGGGGAAATTGTTGGTATTGTAGGGTTAGTTGGTGCTGGGAAAACAGAGCTCTCTAAGGCGATATACGGGGCTTACTCCACATATACTGGAGAGATATTCAAGGGGAATAAAAAATTATCAATTGTCCACCCATTACAAGCCATTCAAAATGGAATTGTTCTCGTACCTGAAGAAAGAAGAAAAGAAGGAATTTTAGTAGAGGAGTCCATTAACACAAATTTGTCACTCCCCATACTGTCTAAGATGACCAAACTAGGCTTTATTAGTAGAGGGTTAGAATTAAGGCATGCGAAAAGTATGATTAACCAGCTAAAAATTAAAACAACGAATTCCTATGAGGTAGTAGGTCACTTAAGTGGTGGAAATCAACAAAAAGTTGCTGTTGGCAAGTGGTTAAAAACGGATGCAGCTGTGTACATGTTTGATGAGCCTACAAAGGGTGTTGACATAGGGGCGAAGAGTGAGATTTACAGATTAATAGGAGAACTTGCTGGTAAACAAAAGGGAATCTTGTATTTCACAAGTGAAATTGCAGAAGTATTAGGAATTGCTAGTCGTATTTATATTATGTGTGATGGAAAAATTGTAAAGGAATTACTACGTGAGGAAGCTAGTCAAGAGGAAATTATGTATTATGCAAGCGGTGGAGAGGAGGAACACACAGCATGAAAGAAAAAATGATGTCGTTCTCATTTAAATATGGAGCCATCCTCGTGATATTGGCAGTAATCGTATTTTTCTCAATCGTGAACGAATACTTTTTTACGTATGATAATATTGCGGATATCCTCAGATCCATCTCAATTGTAACACTAGTAGCAATAGGAGTTACTTTCTCGCTTATTGTAGATGGATTTGACTTATCCGTTGGCTCAACCGTATCGATTACAACTGTTTTTGTCGCAACCTTAATGGTGTGGTATCAATATCCACTATGGTTGGTGTTCATTGGGCCTCTATTCGTCGGTGGCCTCATTGGACTGTTTAATGCTCTCCTCATCGTAAAAATTAGGATTCCGGATTTGCTTGCTACATTAGGTACCATGTACATTATTAGTGGAATTCATCGCACCTATACAAAAGGTTATTCCATCTATAACCAAATGCCTTTAGAGGATGGAAAGGCCGCACCTGGATCATTTTATGAATCCTTTTTATGGATTGGACAAGGACGACTTCTAGGGATCCCAGTGCCAGTTATAATTATGGTACTTGCTGTAGGTGCCGTTCATATTTTCCTGAATTATACGAGGTGGGGACGCCTTTTGTACATTACTGGTGGAAACCGTGAAGCTGCTCGATTGTCTGGTATTCAAGTAAACAAAATACGAACAATTGCCTATGTATTGTCAGGGGCTTTTGCGGCACTAGGTGGTATCTTATTCGCTGCAAGAGTTGGCTCGGGGCAAATTGATGCAGGGGCACCACTATTAATGGAATCTGTTGCTGCTGTCTTTGTTGGCTATTCTGTATTTGGAGCGGGTAAGCCGAATGTAATCGGAACTTTTTTTGGAGCAGTTCTAATCGGAGTGTTGCTGAATGGGTTAACCATGCTAAACTTCCCTTACTATACATTCGAAATCATTAAGGGAACAGTTCTCGTATTAGCACTAGCAGTTACATTCATACATTTAAGAAGAAAAGTGTAAAAAAGAACAGCAAACGCTGTTCTTTTTACAAGGTATAAGGTCCTACAAGAATCATAATGAATAATATATTTATTCCCATAAAGTAAGAAACTTTTGAGACTATTCCCCACTCTCTATTATGACTAATCATCGTGATAACGTAACAAAGTGCACCTAATAGGATGGGAATCATATACTGGCTCCCACTAAAGGTTAAGTAATCGGGTGCTAATGAGTAGAAAGAACGATTAAATAATTTTTCATGGAATAATAACTGTGCAGCAACAAATAGAGCTACACTTGTGTATTCCACCCATTTTGTTTTGCCTTCAATTAATTCATTATCCTTAAAGAAAATAATCGTTAGGAAAACGGTAGGAAAGATAATCCACATGATTGATAAAAATAACATTAAAAAGCCTGTGAACACACTTGTTAAGGTAGCTGAAGAAGCTGACTTGATGTCGGTGTCAGTAATCTTAAGACTTTGAGCAATAGCCTCTTCATTTGTTGTTGATCCGACGATCGCGTACTGTTCACCAGAAAAATCTAACCAGATGACATTTTCACTATTTATAGGGGCAGGTTCAACAGATACACTGTTCGAGGTGCTTCTTCTCTCTGATAACCAGTTGCTTTCCACTTGAACTGCTTCATAAATATTTACAGCCGTTCTTTTGCCAACTGTTGAACCCTCGGCTGAAAAGAGGACAGTTGGTTGTCCATCCTTTAGGAATAACTCGGGATAACGTGGCTTTCGAATACGTTCTCTCGTCTTGTCATCATAATAGTGCATTTCTTTAAAATCGGCGCCATTTTGTACTTGATCCTTAGAAAGTGAAGCAAAATACGTTCTGTAATTTCTTTTCTGCTGAGCCATACTAAAGGTTGAATAAAGTATATGAATATCCGAATCTGTTTCGATAAAATCAAGACCTGTAAATTCTTCGACACCTGTTTCATCAACTGTAAATAAGGGTGTTGGTGTAAAGGTACCGTTATTGTGCTGAAAGAGAGTTGCCTTTAGCACCCGTGTTGTTCGGTCAGAAAGCACCAAGAATGAAGGACTCTCATCCGCGACAGAAATACTATCAATCTCAAATTCACTTTCCCCTACAAGTGTTCCTTCAAAGGTAGTAGTACTTAGAGAATAAATTCTCTTATCCTGCCAATACATCATTTTATCACTACTTGTACTAAAACCATCGACACCTTCAAGAAGAACCTCTTCTTTTTCGCCGTTGAAAAAAACTATACTATGATTCTGTAAAAATAGTACGTTATTGTCTTTTGCCCAGAATGGAGCCATTGCTGGAATTTTTACAGGTAGTTCAGTTTTGTTCTTAACCTTTAATCCATCTGTTGCATTAAAATGAGTTACTTTATGGTCATTATGACTATAAATATGGATGCCAGCCTCGTCACTGTAGACAAAAGCTGGACTCATCCCAACTTCCCCATGTAATGAAATCGTTCTACTCCAGCCCTCGCTTGGTAAGCTTCTTTCTAGGCTTAAATTTTGCCAGAATACTAGGGATAAAAATATCAGCGTAAGAAGAAAAGGGAGGAGGAGGATTTTTATCATTCCGCCAGTTTGTAAAAATGTTTGTTTCTTTTGAATTTCTGTCTTTGTATGTGTCATGTCATTGACGCCTCCCAAGAAAATACAATATCTCTATACTATTTTACAGGATAAGTATACCAATATTTTGCAGCACTTTACAAATATTACAAATTACCATGTGTTCTTGACACAGACGCCTAGTCCTTTTTTTCTTCTTTTGAATAGAATACACCAAACGAAGGAAAGGAGGGGTTTTCAAAAAATGGGTGACTTGTTTAAAGGTATAGAAAAGAAAACGGGCGTAAAAATGGATGATATCATGAAAGTTGCGAACTCGGTTAAGTCCTCAGACCTTTCAAATGAAAAGGGCCTTAGAAATTTAATTGCCCAAGTATCTAAATTAGCGAATAAAAATGTATCCAAGCAAACCGAGGATAAAATTGTGGAGACGCTATTAAATAAGAAACAAAATATTGATGCTTCAACTATTTCTAAGATGATGGGAAATAACAAAAAAAAATAAAGAGCCAATAAAAACAAGGAAACCATATCAATAGGTTTCCTTGTTTTGTTTTTGTATTGTCAAGAGACACCTTCTATTTGATAGAGTAATTCAGTAACGGGCAAAATGATAACGTAGTAAGAGGACATAGAGAGAGAGTTATGTTTATCGAACAAAACCAAGTGGAGATACTATGATATAAAAAGTTTGTTAAAAGGAGTGATACGATGAAGAAGAAAATCTCTGAAGTCCTTCACCCGGAATTGAAAGACCGTCTAGAACATGAAATTAAGGCGATGTCGTTTACGAAAAATTTCAGATCGTATACATCAGAGGAATGGTATGTTTTCATACCGAGTTTTCAAGATCCTCAAACGGGTGGTGCGGCAGGAAAGGTAATTATCCATTATGATTTACAAGGAAACCGAGAAATCTTCATACACACAACCGTAATTTTCGATGACCCTACATTACATACGTCAACGAATGCACCACTTGTCTATGGAATCGCAGACGAATTGGTCAATCGATTGGTTGGCTATGCTGACACCTTGTTGTCTGTTCATGCAGGTGAGAATTCCTATCAAGCTGAATATAAGCAATAACGAATTTAATGTGAAAGTGGAGGAGTAAATTGGTAAAGCTAGCTAGTATACAAGGACCACAAATCATGAATTACATAAACTTTAGAAAAGACCCATTAAAATGGCTATATGATCAGCTGAAATTAGGGGACATTGTTGCCATCAGTAAAACGGTCCCTAAACCTTCATATGTCATTAATCATCCTGAAAGTGTAAAAGAAATTCTAACAACAAAGGATCCGTACTTTATAAAAGGAAACTCATCCCGAATTTTTAGTAAGACCCTTGGAAATGGATTACTAACAAGTGAAGGAGATGCCCATAAACAACAAAGAAAACGAATTCAACCAGCCTTTCATAAGAGAAGAATTTCTTCATATGGAACAATTGTGACGGATTATACAAATGACCTAATTTCGTCATGGACAGATGGAGAGGTACGAACAATAAGTCAAGACATGATGAATGTAACGCTAAGGATTATTGTAAAGACAATGTTTGGAGCAGATATAAATCGAGAAGAGGAGCAGATTACGACGGCTGTCAATAATATTATTGATAAATCGGCCCAGCTATTACTTTGGCCGTTCCCTTTCTTAGAAAAATGGCCTACCAAAAGTAATAAACGCTATAAACAAAGTATTGAAGTACTCGATCATTTATCACATCAATTAATTGAGCTAGGCAAAAAATATAAAGAAGAGCATTTATTAACTATGTTATTACATACTCGATATGAGGATGGAACAAGATTGCAGGAAAAAGAAATTAGGGATCAGGTTGTAACCTTTATAATTGCAGGGCATGAAACAACTGCTAATGTTCTGTCATGGATGTGGTATTTAGTCAGTCAGCATCCTAATGTTGAAGACAAGTTATTGAAAGAGATTGATACTGTTCTTAAAGGAGAACCCCCAACGTTTGAACATCTCTCCAAACTTCCATATAGCATACAAATATTCCAAGAAACGCTTAGACTCTACCCAGCAGCATGGATCATCTTACGCGAAGCAAATGCCAATGTTAGCATCGCAGGATACTCGTTTCCAAAAGGAAGCTCGTTTCTTATAAGTCCATATGCCATACATCGTCATCCCGCCTATTTTGAAAACGCGGAGAAATTTATCCCAGAACGATTTGAAAAAAGGCAGGCTTCATCCATTCAAAGCTACTCCTATTTTCCCTTTGGTGCAGGTTCAAGAGGGTGTATTGGAAGTCAGTTTGCCATGATGGAGGCTGTATTAGTGTTTGTAGTGATTAGTCAGAAGTTTAAGTTAAGGTTAGCTAATCCAAACGATCACGTACTACCGGAGCCTTTACTGTCACTTCGAATTAAGGATGGTCTTCAAATGAGACTTGTTAAACGTGAATAGTTATAATAGAAGTAAGTGAACTCTCTAGTATTACCTGGAGGGAGCACTTTAAGGTTTGGATAAAGAGGTGAAGATATGGAATGTAAAGAACTTGAGATACCAATTATTGAAACAACCCGCTATTTGTTGCGCGGAATGATGATTGAGGATGCTCCATCTTTATTTTCGTTTATGTCTGACAAAGAAACGATGAAGTATATTACTCCCCATCCTATCGAAAGGTTAGAGGATATGAGGAAGAGTATAGAACAGAGTTTAATCAATTTTACCCAAAATAAAGAAATACCATGGGTCATCCTAAATAAACGAGACGAAGAAGTGATTGGGATGTTCCGTTTTCATAAATTGCATACTTGGCATAAAAAAACAGAGATGGGCGTAGTCATCAAAAAGGAATTTCAAAATAGTGGGGTGATGACAGAAATTTTAGAACCGATTTTATCATATGGTTTTCATACCCTACAGTTAAACAGAATAGTAGGCGATATATTTGCCGGTAATGTTGGTTCAAGCAAGCTCTTACAAAAGTATGGATTCCATAAGGATGGAGTGCTTAGACAAACTGATTTTGATGGTGAACAATACCATGATACAGTTGTCTATTCACTATTAAAGTCAGAATATCCCGCAAGGTAGAAAATGTAAGGAAGGGTGGTTTACTGTGAAAATAAGAAAAGCAGCGTTTGAAAATCATAAAGAGCTTATACATACTTACATATACGAAGACAAAAAAGAAGAGTACTTCATTATCGCAGTTCCAGCGATACAATGGTCTTATAAACTACCTTATGATTATTTAGCCTCAGTAAAAGAAGAAATGAAAGACTCGATTCAAAAAACAAAAACAAGTGAAATTGCAGATGAACTTGTAGCAAAGGTATTTATGTGGATTCATGAAATGTAGGAAGGGAAGCGTCCCTTCTTTTTTTAATGATTTAGAAAGTAAGAGAATGGGTTAGTGACTTGGAATCCAGCTCCAGCACTCAGCCAAGATGAAGTGGCGACGATCTACTCGAGGTCAAATAACCTGTCATGAATAAAAGGGCAAACGCCCCTTTTTTTTATGCCAGAACATTCTCTCTGCCTGAGTCTTTTGTTCGTTTTTGGATATATCTTAAGTAATTGAGGAAAATATTATCGTAAATTAATATAGGAAAGGAAGTTACATGCAGAGGATGGAGTGAACATCTTACTTAATCATGGATGGTTGGAAAAGCCACTTGTACCAGAAAACCCTTGAACAATCCAAGATTCATCATAAGGAGGAAATTTATGAGTGAAAGAGATGATTTAGGAACGGTTAGAGATGCAAGTGAACGAGGTGCGAGAGAAGATATTATCCATTTTACGGAATATGATGGAGACGAATATGATTTGCGGAAATCAAATCCACTCTATGAAGGAACCAGACAAAAAATCGATGAAAACGGTTCACCTTAATTCATTGAAGTGAGAATTTCTTTACAAGATTCCATCATTGAGAACACCTACTTACAACTTTGGATTTTATACCGCCCTAACTGGCACTAAGACCATACTTCAAAACTATAGAAGATTCGAAGAAGTTTTTAAGTGGGGGATAAACGCAAGTATGAACCCTGCGATAAGAGGAACACAGACTAAGTTCGCCACATCCTGTGGAACGTCTGTGTGACCCACATCACGCGGGCCAAAACAAACAATCAGTGGAGAATAAGAAAAACCTGATTGAAGATTCACTTATTAAGTAAAAAGCGAGCATAATGCTCGCTTTTTGAATTCCTACCGGCGATGTTCTACTAAATCAATCGCACCTAGCACAACATGTGCTAAGCCAAAACCAAAGATGGTGTTCGAAATCATCGGACTTACCTTTCGATTTTGCTTCAAGGCATACCCCGTGGCTGTAACGGCTGTACCTAATACTGTTGGAATTAATCCCTCACGTATATCCATTCGTAAGCCCTCCTTTTTGGTGGAATTCTATATTAGAATAACCACTAAAGACATGTTTATCCCGCCTAACTAGCGCTAGACCTTACTTCAAAACTTTAGAAGATTCGAATAAGTTTAAGTGGGGGATAAACACCAGTAAGAACCCGATAATAGTAAGATCGCCACTTTCTGTGGCGACGTCTGAGTGACCATATCATGCGGGCCTCAATTAACAATCAGTGGAGGATGAGAAAACCTCCACTGATTGGAGCTAGATTTTATGTTTGGAAAAGTTAGATGGCAAAGTAATCGTAGAAGGAAATTATAAATGAATATCGAATGTTTTGGAAAAGAGAAAGAGAGGGAGCTAAATATGAAATTAGAGAATACATTAATTGAAACGTTAGGAATAGAAATTAAAACAGTAGAAGAAGGTAGAGTAATTGCAACAATGCCAGTGGATGCTCGGACACACCAGCCGTTTGGCGTTTTGCATGGAGGTGCTTCTGTCGCATTAGCAGAAACAGTGGCGAGTATCGGTTCATATTTTTTAGTTGATCATGAAACGGAAAGCTGTGCTGGATTAGAAATTAATGCGAATCATGTTCGCCCCAAAAAAGAAGGAATCGTTACGGCAATTGCAACAATCCTACATAGAGGTCGCACGACCATGGTTTGGGATATAAAGATTGTGGATGAGGAAGAAAAATTGATTAGTGTTTCTAGATGTACAGTTGCAGTATTTAAAATAAAGTAAAATTTTACATTAACAAAGGGACAGCAACCTTGTGAACCTATTAGCCAAAAATAGTGCTGTTCCCCATATATAGATTGGAAGGAAAGAAAGTAAGTGAACATTTCTTTTAAAGTGTTCGCTTTCCTTTTGGTGATAGTAAAACTCAAGGCTTATTCCTTGAAGTAGTCTTTTTCAAGTATGTTTAATTTTTCTATGCTCATGCGACTCCAATCGCTTTTTTCAGACTCGAGTTCCTGTCGAAGTTTATCAATCGCCCCTTTTAGTGATTCCTTGTATCCAGGAACCTCCCCATCAAATCTTTTAACCATCTGTTTTGGAATATTTGTTTGTTCACGTTCAGCCAGTGCTCGGCGTTCATGAAAAATGGGAACATCAACTGATTTGTGTGAGTGCAAATCCCCTTGTGTTGGATGCTTTAAGACAGAGAGTACCTTTACAAGATAATGCTCTGGACGAATGTTTGTTATTTCCCCAATATAAACACCTGTCTTATAGGGTGCTTTTACGGTATCACCAATTTGTAAAGATTCATTCATGTTTATGTCCTCCTCTTACATTGCTAGTTTGTTGTCTACATAGTAACATAGAGGAAAAGTCATAAGAAAGATAAATGGAGAGTGTAATGAAATGAAAATCGTAAACATATTAGCAATAATGATTTTATCCATGTTTCTATTAGTTGCTTGTGGAACAGCTGATGAACAATCGAAGAATGTTGAGGAAGAAACGAAATCGACTGTAGTAGAAGGTAATGGTGAGGCGAACCCTTATCCACAGCTTTATGCAGGGCAAAATAATATTCCGACGGTTGATATGATCACTTCCAAAGGAACAATTACAATTGAATTATATCCGGAAATCGCCCCAAAGGCAGTTGAGAACTTTCTCACTCATAGTAAGAATGGTTTTTATAATGGACTAACCTTCCATCGTGTCATGAATGAGTTCATGATACAAGGTGGAGACCCACTCGGAAATGGTACTGGTGGAGAAAGTATATACGGGGCGCCTTTTGAAGATGAGTTTTCTGATAAACTATATCACTTTAGAGGAGCCTTATCGATGGCGAACTCAGGAGCTAACACAAATCAAAGTCAATTTTTTATCGTTCAAAAAACAGAGGTTGAAGCTGAGCTTCAGCAGCAGATGATTGATGCTGGCTTTCCAAAGGATGTCGTGGCAGCCTATAGTGAGCGTGGCGGAACACCTTGGTTAGACTTTAAACATACGGTTTTTGGACAAGTAGTTGAAGGCATGGAGGTTGTTGATGCGATTGCTTCCGTTGAGGTTGATGCGAATTCGATGCCAACCGAGCCAGTCTTGATTGAAGAAATCGTTGTGCATGAATAGGAGTGGAAATATTGCTATCTTTTATTTTAGGGTTGTTTCTTTATTTTCCAGAGGATAAATCAGAATATATTCCAGCAGCCATTTCTTTTTCTATCTTTTTTATCATGGCCGTTATTGTAATGAGGCTTATAATGAGAGCGTCCAAAAAAGAGCTCTTAAAGGAGAAAGAAGCAGAAGAACGAATGAAGAAATGGAATGAGGAAAATTCGGGTGATAAGTAATCCGGGTTATTGAGTAGTAAACAAAGCAGGCACCTGTTGAGGGCGTTTGCTTTATTTTTTTACACCGATGTCCGTTTCGGTGTGGAGGGGTTTAAATCTAAACTGAATTGGCTATCCTACGAACAAAAAGAAATGTTGGGGGCTAATGATGTTTAATAAATGGTTATGTATCGTATCAGTAACAGCATTAATGATGGTTAGTGGCTGTGCTGAAGTAAGACCCACTAAAATTATAGTGGATCTGAAAAATGATGTGGGAGATTCGCTCGGAACAGCGCAGTTAGAGGAGCGGGCAGATGGACTAATGGTAACAGTTGATCTTAAAGGTCTTGAACCAGGAGCCCATGGCTTTCATTTTCATGAAACTGGCAAATGTGAAGGTCCTGACTTTCTATCGGCTGGTGACCATTTTAATCCAGAGGACAAATCCCACGGATTGCTAAATCCAGAAGGAGCGCATGCTGGAGATTTACCTAACCTTATTGTTGAAGGGGATGGTACGGTTCAAGCAGAAGTCATGGCATCTGGTGTTACATTTAAGGAGGGGAAGAACACATTATACCAGAAAGAAGGAACGGCTCTAATCATTCATGAAAAGGCTGATGATGGCATGAACGATCCAGCTGGAAATGCTGGGAAGCGTGTTGCGTGCGGGGTTATTAGTCTAGAAGATCAACAAAAAAAGGATGTAACGAAAGAAAAACTGGATGAACCTGAGAAAGAAGAGGAGAAATAGTGATAGCAAACAGGCAGGCCAGAGGACTGTCTGTTTTTTTATGAAGGATTTATGATATGATGTTATAAAAATATAACATATAAGGTGATTCATCTTGAATACATTTAATTTAAATTTATATAGCTATCTTTATGAATGGGATCCATTTGGAATAGGATTAGGCAACTACGATCCAGAGATATCGGATATTATTCAAGCCGTTCACGTAACAGATCATGTGGAACAACTTACCGAAAAAATACAACAGATTTTTGAATTTGCGTTTGAAAAGGTTCCGGCTCGTGAGGAAACAAAAAAGGTCGCTAAGGAGCTACTTCAGATGAAACTTGAAGATGAATCTTGTTCTTTAAACTAATAAAATGGGGAGTTATTACGAGATAGCTGAAAAAATAAGCATTTAAAGTTACCGCAATGAAATTAAAAAAGATTAGGGGGGGATTTTTGTGTACTCCCCTAATCTTTTTATTGGTTTGGGCAGAAAAGAGGTAATTAATAGGTTATTTTCTAACCCATTAAGGTGACGATTCGTTTCATATTCACTACGAAGATCGTCCGTACACTTTGTATTTGCATTGCTAAATGACCATGGGAATGAGTCTCATGTCGATTCTTTATCTCAGCGTTTTTAGCTTTAATTATATAGGTTAACCTTGAAGGGACTCCCATTCCGCACTTGGATTGGATGTGCTCGTATTTCTAGTTTGACTTGCGACAGGATGTAGTGGACTTTAGCAAAGTCTGCCTCCTCGGCTTGATTCACCTGCATGAGTCTCCCGTCAGCAGTTCGTTGGAGGAGTCTCGATCCTACACTCAACCATAACCAAAAATAATATGCCATTTTTTAAAAAAATGTGCAATATTTACTAATTTTGGGCATTTTCTCGTGAAATATTGTTCATAAAAGCTTCTATATTAGTTTTGCAAAGTCAATTTGGCTGTTATCTTGATCTTTTTATAGACGCTTGGAATTTATCATCAACTTGTTCGATTTTAACGGCAACTATTGGAATTTTTTCAGCAACTATTTGATTTTATCAGCAAGTTTTTGGATTTATCATCAACTTTCAATTTTACCGTCAACTTTGGTGCGTTTATCAGCAACTCTGATAATTTTATCAGCAACTTTTTCAGCACTCGATTTTATCAGCAACAATGACAACTTTTTCAGCACTCGACTTTATCGGCAACAATGACAACTTTTTCAACTCTATTTTTTCGGCAACTTTGACTACTTTTTATCAGCCACTCCTTTTTTACTCATCATTTTAGCAAGAATTTTGTTTTTTCTAGATAAATTCCAGAATTTGTTCCTTAATGTGAAATGGTTTTTCCTCAGGGAGGAGATGTCCGGTTTTCTCGTAAGTAATCAGTTTTGAGTTTCTCAAGTCTTCATGTAGTCTTTCTCCAATATGAAGGGGTACCACTTTGTCTTCCGTTCCCCAAATTAGGAGGCTTTTAGTATCGATTTCTTGTAAATCCTTTGAGCTTAAATCGCCTTCACGATGACGAATCATTTTCGCTAATGCGTTAAAAATTTGATTATTGTAGAAAGGCTGTTCATACCCAAGCATCATTTCTTCATCAATCATCGTATGATCAAATACGACATTACGTAAATTGTGTAAAACCCCCTGTTTTGCTAAGTAGTATTTCAAATAACTTGCAAAAAAAGGCAAGTAAGAGGATAACACAAGTGAACGTTTACTTTTCTTTAAGTACCCCGAGCTACAGAGCAAAATGACGTTTCGAACATATTCTGGTTTTTGCTTTATCATATTCAAAGCAATTTGCCCACCCATGGAATGACCAACCAAAATAATATCTTTTATACCCAATAAGTCTAATAAACCAATAATGAGGCTAGCTAGATTTTTATTGGAATAAATAAAGTTATTTGATTTTCCACTCTTCCCGAATGGTGGTAAGTCAACTGCAACCACCCTATACTCTTTTGCTAAGAGAGGAATTAGACGCCTGTAGCTAAAAGTAGAAGATAAGAATCCATGTATTAACACAAATGTTGGCTTTTGTTGATTAGCTCTGTGATGATACACCTCATAATGGAGGTCAATACCCTTCAAGGTAGTCGTGAAATGTGTCTCAGTCATGATCGTCATATCCTTCACTCCAACCACTATTTGTGAATTAGTGTATCCAAAAAAGTTCAAAATCACCCAGGATAGTAGTAGAAAAGAAAACAAAAAAAAGGACAAGTACGTAACATACTTGTCCAATAAAAGGGGGGAATACTAGAAAGCCTTATATTGATAATGTAGCCAATTTCTCACAGTCTTAAACCATAAATTGAAATTTTTTTGATATGGTCCTTCTTTTGATTAAGTTTTTCTATTATGATATAATATTTTATTGCGTATATAAGAGGATAAAAATAATCATTAGGAGTGTTGGCGATGTCTGAGAAAATCGAAGTAGGAAGTATATTAACTGGAAAGGTTACTGGGATCCAACCATATGGTGCGTTCGTAGCCCTTGACGAAAATACACAAGGTCTTGTTCATATTTCTGAAATAAAACATGGATTTGTAAAGGATGTAAGTGAACATCTTTCAATTGGAGATGAAGTGAAAGTGAAGGTTCTTTCTGTAAATGAAGAAGAGGGGAAAATCAGCCTTTCTATTCGTGCAACGGAGAAAGCTCCAGAAAAAACTTCTCTACAAAAAGTATTAAAGAAAAACGCTGAGAAACCAGATACAGAGGTTCACGGATTTAATACATTAAAAGAGAAGCTAGAAGAGTGGATTGAACAATCAAATGATCGTGAGGATTTACTTAAAGGATAATATAAAAAGGGCAGGATTCATTCCTACCCTTTTTATTTTTAGCGTGTTGCTCTTGGTTCTGGACTTGTTTCAACTTCTTTCCATGGTTTAAATAAAAGACCAAGATTAATTAAACCAGCAATTCCCACTAATCCATATACAGTTCTAGCAAGAGCAGAGTCTTGGCCACCAAAGATAGCTGCTACTAGGTCAAATTGGAAAAATCCAATTAGTCCCCAGTTTATAGCTCCGATAATTGTTAGTGCTAATGCGAGACGTTGTAATGTACTCAAAAGGGTTCCCTCCTTAATAGTGTAAATTCATAACTTCAACAATAGGATGAGTACAATTTAACTAAATTATGCATAATGCTACTAGGAGCCGATTTCTTTACAAAGAAATTGAAAGTGATTCATAATAAAGTTAAAACTACACTTAGGGAGGCTTTACATATATGGAACAGTTTACATTTTATAATCCAACAAAACTGATATTCGGGAAAGATACATTATCGCAGCTAAAAAATGAGATTCCAGCATTCGGTACGAAAGTATTAGTAGTATATGGTGGTGGAAGTATCAAGAAGAGTGGACTATATGATCGTGTCCATTCAACTTTAAATGAAATAGGGGTAGAGGTATTCGAACTACCTGGTGTTGAGCCTAATCCTCGTTTATCAACTGCCAAAAAAGGAATAGAAATTTGTAAAAAAGAAGGAATAGAGTTTTTATTAGCTGTAGGTGGGGGTAGTGTTATAGATTGTACAAAGCTTATTGCAACAGGATCTAAATATGATGGAGATGCTTGGGATATTGTGACACGAGTCCACGAACCTAAAGAAGCATTGCCGTTTGGTACAGTACTAACCCTTGCTGCAACAGGCTCAGAAATGAACGCAGGTTCCGTAATTACGAATTGGGAAACACAAGAAAAATATGGGTGGGGTAGCCCCGTTTCTTTCCCTAAATTTTCTATTCTTGATCCTACCCATACCTTTACAGTACCTAAGGATCAAACAATTTATGGGATTGTTGATATGATGTCGCATGTATTTGAACAGTATTTCCATAATGTTACAAATACGCCTTTGCAAGACCGTTTATGTGAGGCAACTTTAAGAACAGTAATGGAAGCAGCTCCAAAACTTGTTAATGACCTAGAGAATTATGACCTGCGTGAAACGATACTTTATAGTGGTACGATTGCATTAAATGGTATGCTTCAAATGGGATATCGAGGAGACTGGGCAACACATAATATTGAACATGCTGTGTCTGCAGTTTATGACATTCCTCATGCTGGTGGATTAGCTATTCTGTTTCCAAACTGGATGAAGCACACGCTTGATACAAATCTAGAACGCTATAAGCAACTAGCTATTCGTGTATTTGATGTGAGCCCTGAAGGAAAGACTGATCGAGAAATCGCTTTAGAAGGAATTGAGAAGCTACGTTCGTTCTGGACTAGTATCGGTGCACCTTCTAAACTTAAGGACTATGATATCAATGATGATAAAATAGACGTCATGGCTGAAAAGGCAATGGCTAGAGGTGTATTCGGTAATTTCCAGCCATTACACAAGGAAGATGTTGAAGCTATTTTACGTGCATCCTTATAAGATATTTTTAGTGTGGTCCCATTTTGGGGCCTCTTTTTTTGATCAAAAAAAATTATAAGTATTGATAGAATCTTATTACGATGAGCTTAATAATCCGGCTCCAGCGCTCAGCCAAGATGAAATGGCGACGATCATTCTTTTCATCCTACTCGAGGTCAGATCCAGTGAAACTACCATCAGTGATTTTTTCTGATGGTTAGTTGAACCGATCGGACTCCAACTGGCGTTTTTGTTTTTTTATCGCTAGTTGGAGAGGATAACCCTAAATGAATAAAAGGGGAAAAGCACCCTTTCTCTCGTTTAGGACCTTAGGCTAAACGGGGCGACCTGTGCCTCTTGTTCTCTCCAAAGCATATTTTTGACATGCGTTTTCATTTTGGTTAACTTCTTGCTTTGATGGAACGGATTCGATAAAGTGAAAGAGGTAATACTGTTTTTAGACAGTAAAGGAGGGTAATGAGGAATGACACATATTAAATTTGATTATTCAAAAGCACTACCTTTTTTTGGAGAACATGAACTTACATATTTACGTGATGCAGTTAAAGTAGCACACCACTCGTTGCATGAAAAAACAGGAGCAGGTAGTGACTTTTTAGGCTGGATAGATTTACCTACTACATATGATAAAGAGGAATTTTCTAGAATCCAAAAGAGTGCTGATAAAATAAAGGAAGATTCCGATGTTCTTTTAGTAATCGGAATTGGTGGATCTTACTTAGGGGCAAAGGCAGCCCTTGAGCTACTAAACCATTCTTTTTATAACTCTTTAACGAAAGAACAACGAAAAGCACCACAAATTATTTTCGTCGGAAATAATATTAGCTCTACATATATGAAAGATGTAATCGATGTATTAGAAGGGAAGGACTTCTCGATTAATGTTATCTCTAAGTCAGGGACAACTACTGAACCAGCCATTGCTTTTCGATTATTCAGGAAGTTATTAGAAGAGAAATACGGGAAGGTAGAAGCGAGAAAGCGAATATATGCGACGACGGATCAAGAACGAGGAGCATTAAAAACTCTAGCAAATAAAGAGGGCTATGAATCATTTGTCATAGCAGACGATATTGGTGGCCGTTATTCAATTTTAACGGCGGTAGGATTGTTACCGATTGCAGTAAGTGGAGCAAACATTGAAGAGATGATGAAAGGAGCAGCCAAAGCGAGTGAGGAATTAAGTGATTCTGAGCTTGAGGATAATATTGCTTATCAATATGCGGCTGTTCGAAATGTCCTTTATAACAAAGGAAAAACAATTGAAATGTTAATCAATTATGAGCCAAGTCTTCAATATTTCTCAGAATGGTGGAAGCAATTATTTGGAGAGAGTGAAGGAAAAGATCAAAAAGGAATTTTCCCTTCATCAGCCAATTTTTCTACTGACCTGCATTCATTAGGACAATATGTTCAGGAAGGTCGTCGAGATTTATTTGAAACGATCATACATGTTGAGCATTCACGTCATGAGTTAACGATCGAAGAAGAAAACCAAGACCTCGACGGCTTAAACTACTTAGCAGGAAAAACCATCGATTTTGTTAATAAAAGGGCTTTTGAAGGGACAATGATAGCTCATACTGATGGAGGAGTACCCAACTTAATCATTCAAGTTCCACTATTAGATGAGTATACATTTGGTTATCTTGTCTATTTCTTTGAAAAGGCTTGTGCCATGAGTGGGTACCTACTAGGAGTCAATCCATTTGACCAACCAGGAGTAGAAGCATATAAAGTTAATATGTTTGCCCTACTTGGAAAACCAGGATTTGAAGAAAAGCGTGCTGAGTTAGAGAAAAGGTTGAAATAATTCTAAAAAAGAGGACAATGTCGTCCTCTTTTTTATATTTAAAGAAATAAGCAAGACTCCCAATTTCATTTGTTCTCAAATATTTTTTCTCTATCTGGATAACCTAAGCTTAGTCTAAATAAAGGAGCTGGTAAGATGATTGAGGTCCCGTCGAAATTAGAGGGTCATTCCTTTAACTTATATAAGCTTGAGCAGGAACTAAAGCCACTTGGGTATGATATAGGTGGAAACTGGGATTATGATCATGGTTATTTTGATTATAAAATTGATGACGAAGTAGGGTACCAGTTTCTCCGTGTCCCTTTTAAAGCAGTAGATGGGCAGCTAGATTCACAAAATACATCTGTTCAACTAGGGAGACCATTTCTGCTATCACATAAGTATCAAATTGGATTGGATGACTATGTTATGGTTTGGAATAAGTCCGCTTCACTGAATCAGTTCTCTGAACCCGAAGATCCAGATGCCCAGTTTCCGGATAAGTATATCGATTTAGGGAAGTCGCTTGTTAAGGAATTAGAAGATGTATTATTAGAGGCTAATGTTTAATGATAAGAAGTTCATCAGCATCTAATATAGTAAATGATGGAGATGGATTGATAAAGGATTCATCTCCTCTCTTAATACCGATAAGCAGCATTTCTTCCTCTAATAACTCATTAATACAGGCTTGATATGTTTTGCCAATATGATTTGGAGTTGACTTAATATACTCAAATTTGTTCCCTGCTAAATTGTCAAGCATTACTAATAGAGTGGCTGACATCCCATGGGACACAATACTATTGGTCATCACAAAACTTGATAGTTTATTTGTCTGAATAATTTCATCGGCTCCCGCACGGGTTGCATTTAATATTTGGTTGTTTGTTAATACTTCTACGATACAGTATAAATTGGGTTTTAGGCCTTTAGCAGCAATTAACGTAAGTATAGTTGCCATATCTGCGTTGACCTCGTTCTTACTCTGATCAGCAGATATGATGAGTATGTCTGCATCTGTTATACTTGCCCTTAATAATGTATCATCGTAAGTTGGATTTCCCTTTATAAAAGTAACATTACTGTAGTCAACGGGATTATTATCAAGCGTTTCATCAATTAAAACGATGGGGATTCTTGAATGAATTCCATTTAGTTGGTGTAAAGTTTCACGAATACGCTCATTCCAGCCAACTAATATAATATGTTTTTTTCCATTGTAGGAGGCTTTCCCTTCTAGAAAAGAATTCTGCCTTGTCACAGTTGCAGTTGATAAAGAAACAAAATAAAAGGTCATAAATCCTACTCCAACAAGAATTAAGAGCATTCCAAAAATACGTCCTATATAGGTTGAAGGAGAAAAGTCACCATAGCCAACCGTTGAAACGGTTACAATGGCCCACCAAATCCCATCAAAATAACTTGGAAAATTATCAGGCTCTACAACATGAATGATGGCTCCAAATAAAAAAATGATAAAGAGGGCTAAAAGGGCGACTCTCACAACAATCGGGAGACGTAAGTATGAAATTAGTACATTACTAAGCCTCATCTTTTTGCCCCTTATTTGATGCTTGATCTAACGGTAATAACGATAAGATCTCCTTTACGAGCTTATTAATACGGTCATCTATCTCTTTGTCCCCGTATATATTTTTTACTCTACCAATAATCTCTGTAACCTCATCTGAAAATTGGATTAAGGGTCTATCCTCTTCCGCCTCATTGTAAAGCTGTATAAATGCATCTAGCCCCTCATTCATTTTATCAATAGCATCACTTAATGTTTGCTTTTCTTGATCATTAACCTTCATCTTCTCACCTCGACTCTATTGTTACCATAACTTTCTTGCCTCATAACATCACTTAGAGAAGGAGATAAAATGGGCATTAATTTTTATAATGTGTATCATACTATAAATGTTGTTTACTTAAGGGAGGTGTAGCAATGAAAAAGTTACTTATCTTTCTACTGGCTATTATGACAGTTCTATCAGGCTGTGCAGCGGGCGGAGGCGATACTCCAGATGCCAATGAAACTGGAGGGAATAGTGGGCAAAGTGATGGTGGATCTTCAACTTCGTAAATGAGAAGGAGGAATAGGAATTGGATATGCATCGTGTAAAGCAAATTGTTTCATCGCCTGAAGAGATTGTCGTCATGTATCATGATGTACCAATTTGGATTGATAGCTATGATGAGAATGCAAATACTGCTCGGGTACATACTAGATCGAATCCAAATGATCTAAGAGATGTTGAGGTTGCAGAATTAAATGAAAGATAAATGGAAAATCAATCCCTCATCATAATGGGGGATTGATTTTCCATTTTTAGGTTGACTTATTTATACAAGAGTCTATAATAGACTAAAAAATGAGTAGAGTATTGCAATGCGGGAGTACATACTTAATGAAGCTTATAGTTGATTTAAAGATAGATTGATAGGGAGAACTAGATGAATTGGATATTTATGATAGTTGCTTTATTCGCAGGGATGGCAGTATCTATTCAAGCAAGTGTAAATGGTAGTCTTGGGAAAAAAATTGGTGTAATCGAAGGGGCCTTTGTTTCCTTTTTAATAGGAACCATTTTCTTGTTCTTATTACAACTGTTCGTTGGGAAAGGGAATCTGTTGCAAATGTTTTCTGTCCCCAAGTGGCAGTTAACAGGTGGTTTATTAGGTGCTTTTTACATTTTTATCATGGTACTTGTCGTTCCTAAACTAGGAGTTGCTACATCAATCATGGCAGTTATTGTTGGTCAACTTCTAATGAGTTCTATTCTTGATCATTACGGATTATTGGGGAAACAAATTCCATTTGATTTAAAAAGAGGTCTTGGTATTGTTTTATTAGTCAGTGCACTATTTTTGTTTTATAAAAAATAACCATGCAACTACTCTATTTAACTGTTAAAAATGTCACAAAATACTTCTTATATTTATGAGGCATGTCTAAAGGAAACTCGCTCTAATTCCTAATGTAACTAAGTACAGTAAAAACAAGTATGTTTATGGCTTATTTTATGTTATTACGGTGCTTTTAGAGGAAATTTTCTTATCCAAGACAATTATGGACGGGCTTGCAGAGGTGGATAAAACTTCATTTTATGAATTAGACATTAAACAATAAATATTATAGAGCAGCCTTTTACAAGGTTGTTCTTTTTATTTTTTGAAACTATTTCCGTAAATATATCGTCTAACTATAAAGGAAAGACACAACTAAGGGGAAGATTTTTATGTATTTTATAATAGTCATTGTGTGTGGTGCGCTAATTCCATTTCTATTTATAAAGGCTAAATCAAAATGGATAAAATGGTCGCCCACACTACTCTTCTTACTACTAACCTTACTATTTGGGGGGAAAGCCATATTTTTTCCTGCCCCTGAAATGGCAGTTCTAGCGGAGATTGTATATTTTATGACTTTTGGAGTAGCGGTAATAGGTTCCGTAATCGGTATGTTTATTGTAAAGTTAATCAATAAAACGAGTGAATAATTTCAAGAAGAGGAATTAAGATGAAGAAGAGATACGAAAATCTTGGTGGTGTCCAGACCAGTAAATCATTTTCTGAGCTAAGAAAGTGGCATCAAGAAAGAAAAGCGAAGCGAAAGGATTTGTCCGTGCAAATTCCTATGGCTGAAACAAGGGAAGTAGAGGTGATTCAAGCTAATCGAACAAAGAGCTCAATCACTTGGATTGGTCATGCTAGTTTTCTCATCCAAATGAACGGGCTTAATATTTTAACAGACCCTGTACTAGCAAAACGTATGGGGGTACAAAAAAGACTAACAAATCCAGGATTATCATTTTCAGAGCTACCAGAAATTGACGTGGTTTTTATTTCTCATGGACATTATGATCACCTTGATTTCGGTACCATCAAAAAACTTAAAGGCGCACCGACTTTTTATGTACCCATTGGACTAAGATCTGCCTTTATAAGGAGAGGTTACTATAAAGTAGTAGAGGCAAATTGGTGGGACCAGTTTGAGTGTACCTCTCTCACCTTTTCATTTGTTCCTGCACAGCACTGGACGAAGAGAACCTTAACTGATACGAATACGTCTCACTGGGGTGGTTGGATTATACACGATAGTCATAAGGATAATCGTACATTGTACTTTGTAGGGGATACTGGGTACTTTAACGGGTTTAGTGAAATCGCAGCTCGCTTCAATTTAGATATCGTGCTTATGCCAATAGGAGCATATGAACCAGAATGGTTTATGGAATCTAGTCATATTAATCCAGAAGACGCTATAAAAGCATTTTTAGAGCTGAGGGGCAAAACCTTTATTCCAATGCATTACGGTGCATATCGCCTTGCTGATGATACCGGCCCTGAAGCACTAAAACGTTTGCTTCATGAATGGGAGCGTATAGGTATAGAGAGTGATAAGTTGAAGGTATTAGCAATAGGAGAAACGTATTGGCTATAATTATAAATTGATAAATAACTTTGGTGAATGGGTGTTGACAACATGACCCACTTCGTGTGGGCATCATCTAACAATCAGTGGAGCATGAGGAACACCTCCACTGATTGAAGTTTCATTTTTTAAAGTTACTAAAAGGAGAGGCAGATGATTATCTGTCTCTTCTTGTTTTTGGTGTATCATGGCAAATCTATAAAAAAAACCAAAACCTAATAAATTTTCATACCTCAACTGATATCATTTATATTATTATTAAAGTAAGACATTCTGGAAGCAGCTAATATAGAGGTGGGTTACTACATGGAAGTATATGTTGCAAGACAACCAATTTTCAATGAAAAGGAAGAAGTAACAGCCTATGAGCTCTTGTATCGAAATAGTCCTCATAATGGGTACTCTCATACAAATGGTGATAAGGCGACATCAGAGGTAATCGTTAACAGCTTTTTGAATATTGGTCTTGGTGAGCTTTCTAAAGGCAAGCCTTGTTTTATCAATTTTACAGAAAATCTATTAAAGCTAAAGCTACCAACATACTTCACACCGTTGTCCATTGTGGTTGAAGTATTAGAAGATGTGAAGGCGACTGATGAAATTATCTCCATTTGCAAAGAGTTAAAACAACACGGTTATACGATAGCCTTAGATGACTTTTTCTTACTCCATGGTGATGAAAATGTTTTATCACTTCTCCATTACGTAGATATTGTAAAAATTGATTTTCGATCCACAACTAGAGAAGCGCGAAATCAATTAATGGAGTATTTAAAACCTTATAATCTTAAGTTTCTTGCTGAGAAGGTTGAGACAAGAGATGAATATGATCAGGCAACAAGAGATGGATATACATATTTCCAAGGCTACTTTTTTAGTAAGCCCGTTATTTTACAAAGTCATGATATACCACCCTATTATTATTCCTATCTATTAGTGCTAGAAGAGCTAGATATGCCAATTCCTGATATTGACCATATTACTAAGGTTATTGAGAGAGACTTATCCATTTCCTATAAACTATTAAAGCTGATTAACTCACCCGTGATTAGACCAAAATACGAGGTCAGTTCAATCAAGCAAGCTGTTGTTCTATTAGGATTAATTGAAATAAAAAAGTGGATTTATGTTTTGGCTATTAAAGGAGAAAGTAGTGAACAAGATGAAAGTTCAAAGGAAATCATTCATCTAAGTTTACTAAGAGCAAAGCTAGGTGAACTCATTGGTAGTTCCTTAGGACAACAATTAAATGGTTCAAAATATTTTTTACTTGGAATGTTTTCGTTAGTAGATTCAATTTTACATGTGCCGATGGAAAAAATTCTATCTGAATTACCATTAGCTTCTGATATTAAAGAAGCACTTCTCGGTAAACCAAACGAGTTAAAGGAACTTTTAGATGTTGTCAAGTCTGTTGAACGGATGCAACTGAAAGCTAAAGTGGTGAATTCCTTCTCTACAGTATTGAAGGACGTTGATTTATTTGCCCTTTATTCTGAAGCAAGTTTATGGGCTGATCAATTAATGAAAGAAGTAGACGGGATTGAAGTGAACTAATATAATTAATACTCAGTATAAACAGCTAGGTATAGTACTAAAAAAGATGTTATATCTTTTGGAAAATGGATGACTGATTGATTAAAATCATATATCTATAAATAAAAAAGCAATCGCCAAGTTCATGAATACAGGCGATTGCTTTTTTCAGGTGGAGATAGCTATATTGCATGTAATTGGATGTGTAAGTATGTTTGAATCATTGTTTCGATTTGATTGATAGGAACTTCAGTTGCTCGAGTTTGTTTTTGATAATGATAAACTTCATGTTGGGAAGGAATATATCCCGAACTCGTATAGCTATCATGTATGACTTCGTATATGAACCAGTCTACTTCTTGAATCATTAACGAGTGAAACGTCCACCAATTTGTTGTTCAGCCATCTGAACTAGACGCTTCGTGATTTCTCCACCAACAGACCCATTTGCTCGAGCAGTTGTATCTGGTCCTAAATTAACACCAAATTCTTGAGCAATTTCAACCTTCATTTGTTCAATTGCAGCCTTTGCATTCGGAGTAACTAATTGATTAGAATTATTATTTCTAGCCATTTTTTATCTATTCCTCCTAAATATTGTAATGGTGTTACTTGGGAATAGTTTAATTCGATTTGTACATTCTATTCATGGTATTTAGTGGAAAAGATGATATTTCTTATTCCACAGCGACCTTTAACCTTTTATCCTCTTCTTCCTCTCTTTTCTCCACTCATTTTTTGAAAATCGAAATAAAATATTTGATTATTTCAAGTATTTTATTGGAATTTTTATGTAAAAAGTGTATGCTTTTAATTAGGTTTTAACAAGTAAAGCTATTAAAAGGAATGAAGTCTATGAAAACTGCTTTAATACTTGGTGGAACACAATTTGTAGGAAAAAGGTTAGTTCAGCTGCTGATAGATAAAGGTGTTCGAGTTACGATTGCGACAAGAGGTAAGACGGATGATGCATTTGGTAATTTAGTTAGTAGATTGATTATTGAACGTGAAGATAATGAGTCGTTAGTAGAAGCTTTTGAAGGTGAAAAGTGGGATGTTGTGTTTGATCAAACATGCTACTCTCCATTAGAGGCACTAGGATCAGCAAAAGCTTTGGAAGGAAAAATAGCAAAGTACGTAATTACTTCAAGCCAAGCGGTATGATTTTGGTACAAATCATATTGAAGAAAATTTTAATCCGTGGATCTATCAACCAGTGTTAAAAGCGAGAAGAGAATATATAGGCTGAAGGCTACCAAGAAGCGAAACGTTCCGCAGAAGCGGTATTATTTCAGAATGCGCATGTTCCTGTTGTTGCAGTTCGATTTCCAATTATTGTTGGACAAGATGACTATACAAATAGATTAAAATTCCATATGGAACATATTAAAAATCAGAGTCAAATGTTTATCGAAAATCATAAGCGTAGATATAGCTTTATCGACTCAACGGAGGCGGCTCAGTTTCTTTACCAAATAGCAAACTCGGATTTCAGAGGTCCTATTAATCCTGGGTCTGAAGGAGATATGAGTTTGGAAGAATTGCTTACATTAATTGAAAATGTGATAGGAAAAGAGGCGATTGCTCATTTGAACGGAAGTCCATCTCCTTATAACTTTCCTGGAGATTGGTCGGTAAATAACGCTCGTGCGCGTTCTCTAGGATTTAAGTTTACTTCTTTGGAGCACTTAATAGAAAAGCTTGTTCGTTTTTATTATCTAGCAGATATGTAAGTGTGTCTTTCGATTTGGCTGAAAAGGAAATTTCAAAAGAGATTCTTTCCTTTGATCATCCGGTAATTAGTTGAATAATGCAAATAATTTGGATTTGAGGTGGAAGGATGAAGAACTATCGTTCACTATTTCAACAACTAACACGTCGAATTGGATTGTTGAACAAAAATTGTTGCATCGTAGATGATATTGAGGTTTCTATTGTTCAAAGTCATATTCTATATGAAATTAGTACACGTGATATACCATCTATGAATCAAATAGCAGAAGCTCTAGGTATTGACATGTCAACATTTAGTAGACAAATTCAAAAGCTAAAGAGTATGGGCTTAGTAGATAAGAAGCAGCATAGTGAAGATAAAAGAACGTATATTTTATCTCTTACACCAAAAGGAAAATATGTTGTATCAAGTATTAGTGACGAGATGAATAAATATTTAGAGGGAATATTTTCTGAAATGAGTGAATATGAAAAGGAAATTGTCGTTAAGTCGATACACTTACTAAATGAAAGTATGGCAAAGTCAAACGCATGTTGTAAATCTCATTAGGCAGAATAAACCGACAAAGTGTCGGTTTTTTTATAAGTTAGAAGTATAAGTTTCTGGTGTTTAGTTTATACAAAGTTACGTTTAAATCCAGCTCCAGCGCCCAGCCAAGATGAAATGGCGACGATCTTTGCCATTTCATCCTACTCGAGGGAAAAAGAAAATCACTTTTTCCTTGGTCAAATAACCTGTCATGAATAAAAGGGAAACCACCCTTTTTTTCATGACAGGTTATTTGCTCTGCCTTAGGCTAAACGGGGCGCCCTGAGCCTTTTGTTCTTCCCCAAACTAAGTGAATTTCCTCACACAATCTTCTCGCATGATCTAACTTTTATAAACAAAGAAATAATAATGCGACTAGTAATTGAATGTTCAGGAAATAATACGAAAATGAATGTAGTATATAACCATTCGTTAGGGAGCGATCATTTTTGAAAAAGCTTACTGATTGGTTAGATGAGATAAAAGAAAAAAAACAACAAAATGTTATTCAATCATGGAATAAAAGAAGCATGAACAAATCTAATTCTCCATCTTCTTCCGATATGGAAACGGAACAATCTACATATAAAGTAAATATAAACATAGATAAAGATTTAAAACTAGCACTTACAACTATTAAATCTACCTTAGGAAATTGTAAGGATATTATTGTGAGAGAATTTGTTTTAGGGGAACAAGGGAAACAATCACTTGCTGTTATATATGTTGATGGTCTCGTAAATCAAACGCTTATACAAGATTTTATCTTAAAAACATTAATGATCGATATAAGAGCTACTTCTATTGATGACTCATCAATTTTGAATTTTAAACAGAAGGAAATCATAGAAAAGTTTTCATTAGCAGTTAGTGAATTAAACGAAGTCAAGACGTATGGTGACATTTACAATTCAATTCTATCAGGGGATACTGTTATTTTGCTAAATGGATGGGATTGTGGTTTTTCTGTTGGATCAAAGGGATGGGACAAGCGGGCTGTTGAGGAGCCATCGTCTCAGACTACAGTAAGAGGTCCAAAAGAAGGATTTACCGAAACATTAAGAACAAACACAGCTCTCATCCGAAGACGAATAAAAGACCCTAACTTACGAATTGATCATATGCAGGTTGGTCAGAGGACGAAAACAGACATTGCAATAGCTTACATTCATGGTCTAGCAACTGATAGTATCGTAAAAGAGTTAAAGGATCGGATTAACAGAATTGAAGTTGATTCGATTTTAGAGAGTGGCTATATTGAAGAATTCATTCAAGATGAGACATACAGCCCTTTTCCCACCATTTATAATTCGGAAAGACCGGACGCCATTTGTGGAGGAATTTTAGAGGGTAGGATTGGGATTATCGTAGATGGAACACCGTTTGTACTATTAGCACCTGCCATCTTTGTTCAATTCTTTCAATCACCAGAAGACTATTATCAAAGATCTGACATTTCAATATTACTACGGTTACTGAGGGTTATGTCTTTTCTACTAGCATTATTAGTCCCATCTGCCTATATTGCTGTAACAACCTTTCACCAGGAAATGCTACCCACCACATTACTTATTAGTTTAGCTGCTCAAAGGGAGGGTGTGCCGTTTCCAGCATTTGTAGAAGCGTTACTAATGGAAATTACCTTTGAAATTATTCGTGAAGCTGGGATTCGAATGCCTAGGGCGGTCGGAAGCGCTATTTCTATAGTTGGAGCGCTAGTATTAGGACAAGCAGCCGTTGAAGCGGGAATTGTTTCTGCAACAATGGTTATCGTTGTATCTCTAACAGCGATTAGTAGCTTCGTCCTACCTGAGTTCAATTTATCCATTTCAATTAGAATACTACGTTTTATGTTTATGATTCTTGCTGCATCATTTGGATTATTTGGAATTATATTGGGATTAATCGTCATGATCACTCATTTAGTGAATTTACGATCATTTGGTGTTCCTTACCTGACTCCGATGGCACCTTACATTAGGGAGGATCAAAAGGATGCTATCATACGCCTACCGCATTGGGCGCTAGGAACTAGACCTCGTTTAATAAGTCAACAAGATTCGAAGAGAAATCAAACTCCAGCGCCAGAACCAGAACCTAATGCTTCAGAAAGTAAAAGTGAGAAAACAACAGACAAGACAAAGGAGACTGAGTAGCGTGATAAAGCTTATAAGAATCATCGTTTTTACATTGATCTTCATTGCGCTTTCAGGATGCTGGAGTAAAAAGGAATTGTCAGATTTAGCTATTACAACTGCCATAGGTATCGATAAACAGGAGGATCAATATTTAGTTTCGGCTCAAATCATTAATCCGGGTGAAATAGCTGGAAAAGCCCTCTCAAATCGAACAGCAGTAAGTACTTATGAGGTAGAAGGAAGAAGTATATCTGAAGCATTTCGTAAAATGTCAAAAGAAGCACCAAGAAGAATGTATTTATCACATGTAAGGATTGTTGTGATAGGTGAAACGATAGCAAAAGAAGGATTAAAGCAAATACTTGATTATTTGTCTAGATATTATGAAGCGCGGACTGATTTTTATTTAGTTGTTACAAAAGACCAAACTGCGCACGATATTTTATCCATCTTAACACCTATAGAAAAAATCCCTGCCAACAAGATCTTTAATTCCATTAAGGTATCAGAAGGAAACTGGGCACCAACAAAGGGCGTGCAGCTAGATGATTTGATCTCGAAAATCATCAGTGATGGAAATAATCCGGTATTAACGGGGATTAAGTATGAGGGGAATCTTGAAGAAGGCTCTTCATTAAAGAATATAGAAAGTGTGTCGTCCCCTACGAGGGTTGAACTTGAAAATCTTGCATTGTTTAGAGGGGATCGGCTTGTTGGTTGGTTTAATACAATTGAAGCAAAAGGGTTTAATTATATAACTGATAATATAAAAGAAACCGTTGGAGTTATTGAGTGCGAGGAAAATAATGGGAGGATCACCATACAACTGTTTAATTCGAATACGAATGTAGAGGGACAAGTTAAGCAGGGAAAACCAAAAATTATTATAGACATAAAGTGTGAACTTAAAGTGGAGGAAGTTAGTAAGTGTGAAAGGAAATTAAGTGAAGAGGACACGATCAAGTGGATTGAAGAGAAGAGTAATAAACAAATAAAAAAAATCTTACTTGCTTCTATAAATAAAGCAAAGGAACATAAGGCAGATGTGTTTGGATTCGGTGATACTATTAGACGTGCCAATCCAAAGGCATGGAAAGGTATGAGAGACAATTGGAACGATGAACTATTTCCAAATTTAGAAATTGAAATAAGAGCAGAATCCACTATACGAAGATTAGGAACCATCACAGAATCGTTTCAAGAACAAGGAAAGGAATAATATATGCTTCAAGCGATTGGAATTTTAGCAGTTTCATGTCTCATCTGTTTATATGAGATACCAAAGATGAAAAAGGAAAACATGAAAAAAGAAGTCATTGTTTTTTTACTCCTATTGGGAATAGGAGTAGCTTTATCAATATTAGAGGGATTTGAGATACACATACCAAACCCTCTAGAAGGGTTAATTGTATTACTTGAGCCCATAACAATGGCAATTCGTTCATTCATAAGTGGCAGTGTGGAGGGATAGAGATGACTAAGCAAAAGGAGAATATAAGTCCTAGACAATTTGCAATTTTAGTTGCTCTTTTTACAATTGGAAGTGCTATTTTGTTTTTACCTGCCACTTTAACAGGAATTGCTGAACAAGACGGTTGGATTTCTGCTTTGTTAGCTACAACTATAGGTATTGGATTTGTCTTATTTTTTGCAAAGGTCGGAACCACACTAAAAAATATGACATTTATAGAGGCATGTCAATATGCCTTAGGCAAAAAAATTGGAGGTATTCTTGCTGCTTTCTATTTGACTTTTCCATTTTTGCTCTGTACCTTCCTGTTATGGGATATTGGAGATTTTATGGTTACTCAAATTATCGTGGAAACCCCTATTCAGGCAGTGTTTATACTGTTCATCTTGACCATTGTCTATACGGTCAGATCTGGTATCGAAAGTGTAGCGAGGACAGCTGAGATTTTTGTCCCTTGGGTGTATGGGCTATTCTTTATCATTATCATTTTTGTCATACCAAGCATTCAAATAACAAATCTTCTACCGATCTTGGAAAATGGTATTCGCCCTGTCTTACTTGGTTCCTATCATATGATGAGCTTTCCAATTCTAGAATTAAGTTTGTTTTTAATGGTAACCAAAAACATCTATGACCCAAGTAAAATAAAAAGTGCTTTTTTAAATGGATTTTTCAGAGGAACCTTTGTATTGTTTATTGTAACAATGGCTTGTATTTATGTACTTGGACCAGATTTCACAGCCCGAAATGCCTTTCCTGTATATATACTTGGGAAAAAGGTGGCAATTGGGGAATTTCTCCAAAGAATCGAGATTGTTATTGCAATCATGTGGTTTTTAAGTATTTTATTTAAGTTAGCTATTGCTTTTTACTCACTTGTTTTGGGGACTAGTCAGATACTTGGGTTAAAGGATTATCGTCCTCTTACGCTACCATATGCTGTTCTTTTAGTAATCTCAACCATTATCATGATTCCAAATTCAATATTTTTAACAGAATTTGATCAAAAGGCTCAAGGACCTTACATTTTTTTTATTTGTGTCATCATACCCTTAATTGTGTTTATTGCACTTATGAGAAAAGAGAGATTGAACAAAAAGGATAAGAAGGAAGTCGACCAACATACATCTACGTAAATAACCGTTTTATTTGACGGTTATTTTATTATTATTAAGTTTTCAGCAAGTGAATGGGCTAGTGACTTGGAATCCAGCTCCAGCACCCAGCCACTCGAGGTCAAATGTTCCAAATGAGTAAAAGGGGAAAAGCACCCTTTTTTTTATTAAGGAACATTTGCTCTGCCTGAGGCTAAACGGGGCGCTTTGCGCCTTTTGTTCTAAAAAAGATGAAACCTGTTAAAAAGGAGAAACGTCAAACTAATAACAATACGAACTAGCAAACAAAAAACTTGAAAATATGAAAAAACTAATTCGGAAAAGGATGCGGGACAATGAAAACCCAAAAACAGAAGGTGCCAGATCAATTGGTTCCTGAACAAACGAATGAACAGCTACTGGAAAAAGTTATGGTTCAATATGGTGAAGACATTAAACGAATACTATATGGATATACGAAAAACTGGTCCATTACCGATGATTTAACACAAGATACATTTGTAACCGTTTATTTGAAACTAGATGAATTTCGAGGAGAATCGTCCTTAAAAACATGGATATATCGTATAGCTATAAATAAAGCAAAAGATTATTTGAGGAGCTTTTCATATCGAAAATTTGTGTTAGCAGATAAATTTTCAGAGAATAAACGTGACCCTCGTTTGCAACCAGAAGAGGAGTTATTAAAAAATCTAGAAAATAGGCAATTATTAGCTGAAATATATAAGCTTCCAGTGAAATATCGTGAAGTCATCATTTTATTTTATTTAAAAGAATTATCGATAGAAGAAATCAGTGACATCCTCGAAATGAATAGTTCTACCATTAAAACGAGACTGAACAGAGGTCGTGAAAAGCTAAGGAAAAGCTATGTTTTGGAAGGGGGCAACATTAATGGACTCAAAGCTTAAAGAACTATCTGAAGAATACAATTCAATCGTGCCTTTGTACCCGGTTTTCAAAGAAGCAGATAAAGAAAGGATTAGAGAGAGAATTCAAGGAAATCAGATGACCAAATCTGTAAGACATGTCTTTCCAAGAACGGTGTCATATATTGTTCTTGCGGCCATGTTTATTTTAACAATTGGCATAGTTGGAATAAAAACAGAATTAATTAAGCTAGGAAATATGGAAGAACAACCGCAATCTCCTACGAATATAGAAAATCCTACTGAAACAATTAAAGAACTAACAAATGAAGAGAAAATAGAGGAGCAGCTATCAAGACAAGGGTTACCTCATGAGGGGAATAACATATTTAACCCAACTACTATTAAGAAAGGTGATTTTGTCGCTGGCTGGAAGCTTACAGAAATAGATGTAACACCTGGTAACATACAATATCCATATGATATGACGAAAGCCCACTTTGATGGGAAAGTAACGATTACAGGAACGATAGAACATATTCCTGCAACCAACGAATTATACGGGAACCTGATCATATTCGTTCCTACGGAGGAATCGGCCAAACTTCTACCGGTTTCTCATCATGATACGAGAAATCCGAATAAATGGATTATGTTTGAAAATCAAGAGAAAGCGAAAGAGCTCCTTCAAACATCGCAAGGAGATATATTAGAGGGGATGAAAGTAACGCTTACAGACTATAAAGTTAATTTCTTTGAATCAGATATTTTAGATTCTGCAATGATTGAATTCTCTCACGGCGCTTCAAGTATTATGCTAAGCCCGGAGCTTGAAGATATCTATGAGGCTATTAGTAAGGATTTTAATAAAGAGCACTTAAGAGGTCTTAGTCCTTTAGAAATCTTTAGACTCTATTATACAGCAGAGGAAAGAAAGGATTTTCGAACACAATATGAGTTGTTTATCCAGGATGAACAGTATGTTAAGGTGTTTGAAACATATGATGAATATTTAGAGGCAGTTGAAAGCGACAATTTGCACGAGAGAGAGAGAATTTTACAAAATGTTATAACAAGTGATTTAGTCGAGAACATTTTTATAAAAGAAGAGATAGGGGAAGAAAGCGCACGCATTATCGTAGTGAATCTCGAGATGGGATTTGGCTTAGTAAAAGATGCAGGCGGGATATGGAGAGTTAATTGGATGCCGTATCAATAAAGTGTATAAACCTGGGACTTTCCGTAAGTCCCTAAAAATTGTCCTTTCTTGAAGTAGGTATTATCACATACATATCTACTAGATAGGACAATTTTTTTGTGCCTTATAAAAATTTGTTATGTAAAAGCCTGCTCTCGATAAATGTGCACGCTATTGATTGGAGCCGAAGGCACGAAGACTCCTGAGGGAGTTAGGGCCAGGGGATACCCCGCAGGCGCATAGCGATTGAGGAGGCTCCCCATACCGCCCGCGGAAAGCGAAGTGCCTGGAGAGCAAATCAACAGACAAATTTATTAACAAAAAGACTAGAAATAAGAGGGAATTCGAAAGGCCAGTTACCAAGAATTTTGAACAGCGTCTATTTAGGTAATCAATTGACAAGCCTAGTCAATATATGGTATTAAAATAGTGGTTAGCACTCTTTGTGCTAGAGTGCTAATTGCGAATTAATAGCTCGACTTATTTGTGAAAACAAGAAAGGAGAAACAGAAATGGCAAAAAAGCAATTTAAAGCAGAATCGAAAAGATTACTTGAAATGATGATTAATTCTATTTACTCACAAAAGGAAATCTTTCTTAGAGAATTAATTTCGAATGCTAGTGATGCAATTGATAAAATCTATTACAAGGCACTAACTGATGATACATTACGCTTTGACAAAGATCATTATTTTATCAAGATTGAAGTGGATAAGGAAAATCGCTTACTTACCATCAAGGATACAGGAATTGGTATGTCAAAAGAGGATCTAGAAACAAATCTTGGGACCATTGCAAAGAGTGGCTCACTTGCGTTTAAAAAAGAAAATGAAGCAAAAGATGGTCATGATATTATTGGTCAATTCGGTGTTGGTTTTTATTCAGCCTTTATGGTAGCTGATGTTGTAACGGTTTATAGCAAAGCCCTTGGAAGTGAGGAAGGCTATAAATGGGAGTCAAAGGGTGCAGATGGATATAGCATTGTACCATTCGATAAAGAAGAGGTTGGTACAGAAATCGTGTTAAAAATAAAAGAGAACAATGAAGATGAGACCTTTGATGAGTATTTAGAAGAGTATCGCTTAAAAGGAATTATTAAGAAGTATTCTGATTTTATTCGTTACCCAATTAAGATGCAGGTTTCGGATAGAAAGCTGAAAGAAGGTAGCGACAACGAATTTGAAGAAGTAATAGAAGAACAAACAATCAATAGCATGGTACCAATTTGGCGAAAAAATAAAAGCGAGTTATCGTCTGAGGACTATGAGAACTTCTATAATGAAAAGCATTTCGGTTTTGATAAACCAATTAAGCATATTCACATAAGCGTTGACGGTGCAATTAGATATAATGCCATTCTATATATTCCAGAAAAAATGCCATTTGATTACTACACGAAAGAATTTGAAAAAGGATTAGAGCTATACTCTAACGGCGTCCTTATTATGGAAAAGTGCTCAGATTTATTACCTGATCATTTCAGCTTTGTAAAAGGTATGGTTGATTCTGAAGATCTTTCTTTGAACATTTCTAGAGAAATTCTACAGCATGATAAGCAATTGAAATTAATTGCAAAGAATATCAATAAAAAAATTAAAAGTGAATTATTGAGTTTGCTAAAAGACGATAGAGAAAAATACGAGGAGTTTTACAAGTCATTTGGTAGACAATTAAAGTACGGTGTATATAGTGACTTTGGTAGTAATAAGGAAACATTACAAGACTTACTGCTATTTTACTCCTCAAAAGAAAAGAAATTAGTCTCTCTAGATGAATACGTCTCAAGAATGCCAGAAGACCAAAAATATATATATTATGCGTCTGGTGAATCATATGAAAGAATCGAAAGACTTCCTCAAACTGAGCTTGTATCTGATAAAGGCTATGAAATTTTATATTTTATCGATGAAATTGATGAATTTGCGATTCGAATGTTAATGAACTATAAAGAAAAAGACTTCAAGTCTGTTTCAAGTGGGGATTTAGGTATTGATGCTGATGATAATAAGGAACAGTCAGAAGAAATAAATAATGAAAACAAAGATCTACTTGAATACATGAAAAAGGTGTTATCAAGTAAGGTAAAAGATGTCAGAGTTTCAAAACGGTTAAAATCTCATCCAGTTTGCTTGACGACTGAGGGTGAGATTTCAATCGAAATGGAAAAGATTCTAAAAGCGATGCCAAACAATAATGATAATGTAAAGGCAGATAAAGTACTAGAAATCAATCCAAACCATGAGGTATTTCAATCTATAAAGAAAGCCTTCGAAACCGACAAAGCAAAAGTAGATTTATTTACGAGCTTATTGTACAATCAAGCCCTTCTAATTGAAGGATTGCCACTTGAAGACCCAGTCGAGTTCACAAATGATATTTGTAAGGTAATGGTATAAAGAAATAAGCAAGGTGCCCAGATCTACTTAATCTGGGCACTCTTATATTTTTCATCCTATACAACAATATTAAATTGACCAATTTCATCTAAGTCAATCACCGTCATCTTATGAGGGATTCAACAACATTATACTTCTCCTCTCTAGGATGCGGTTAACCAATTTACAGCTTTACTAATTTTTATAGTACAAGATATTTAATATTTCGTGAATATAGTTATCTCTAAAAGAAAGAGGAACAATTTCACGAGTAAACTTCTACTTTTAAGAACCTTAACATATTTTTTTAGTAGAGGAGGGATGGATTGAGATGGAACGCTTTTCAATGCTTTGGGCAGCGTGTATTTTGGCTGGTTATGCCTTATTAAAGGTGCCATTACCTGTATTTTTAGAACCTTTTAGTCCGTTTGTTCATTTAGTTGGAGCTTTAACGATATTATTATTCTCTTCCGTTATCATATTTGCAGGAATTAAGGCTCTTTTTAGTAGTAGATGAATACTCAGAACCCTAACAGCCGTACGTGGCTGTTGGGGTTTTTCTTTAAATAGAGTTTGACAAATTTATTATTTAACTATATTAATAGTTTAAGTACATAAAATATATTTTTATTTAGAAATAGAGGTGTCATTTCTTAAATGAATTCCATGAATGAAATAAGAAAGAACGTCAAAGAAGCTTTTGAATTATTAGATAAAGTTACTACAAAAGTAATGAATGAGCACAAATCATTGATTAGTCACAACTTAACAGCGAAACAATTGCTGATTTTAAAGACCATTTTCTTAGAGGGGAAAATGACAGTAAATGAGCTATCTACACGATTAGATTTATCAGCAAGTTCTATTAGTCAATTGCTAAACAAAATGGAAAAGGGCAGTTATATAAAGCGTGAAATCAATCCAGACAATAGACGTGAGATTTTTGTAACGACAGACCAAAAAGGAAAGGAACTATTTGAAGCGTACCAGAAAGTAGATGACTATATTATAGAAAAGTACTATTCAAAGTTTACCGTTGAAGAAGTAATTGTGTTTAAAGATTTAGTAAAAAAATTATACGGGATTGTTCATGAATAAGGGAGCGAGAGCATGGAAGAGATAAAATTTGTTAAAGAGATTAAAAATAATGAGAAGTATAGGAGTGGCTTTAATGAGTTAGCTTCTCAAATCTTTGGAATAGACTTTGAACCCTGGTATCAATACGGGTATTGGACAGATAGGTATGAGCCATACTGTTATACAATCTCAAATCGAATCGTTGCTAATGTTTCGGTTAATAAGCTAGATTTGATAATTAATGGTGAAAGGAAAAGAGCCATCCAACTTGGAACAGTAATGACACATCCAGATTACCGAAATCAAGGCTTATCGGCTAGCCTGATGAAAAAAATAGCAGATGAATATGAAAGCCATTATGACATGTTCTATCTGTTTGCTAATTCAACTGTTTTAGATTATTATCCTAAATTTGGCTTTAGAGCTGTAGACGAATACAAGTGGACAATGAATTATTCAAGAAAACAGACTCCTAGTAGATCACTTCAAAGATTAAATGGTCGTAATAAGGATGATTTGGACTTTATCTATCAATTTGCAACAGAAAGAATTCCCTGTTCCAATAAGTTTGGAACAGACCATACTGAGAATCTACTAATGTTTTACTGTATGTATGTATTTCCAGAGCATATTCACTATATAGAAGAGGATGATACAATTGTTATTTATCAAGGCGCTGGTGATGAAATACATATTTATGATGTAATATGTAAAAAAGAGACGGATATGTTAAAAGTCATTGATAGAATTACTATGATGGAAACCCAAAAGGTAATTCTTCATTTTACTCCTTACCATTGTGACCAAGAGTCGTTTACGAGGGAAAAGTTTTATGGAAGTGAAGTATTGTTTGTGAAAACAAATGCGGTAACTTTGCCATTATATTTTAAGCATCCCATTACATCACAAGCATAATAATCTTTAAAAGCATAATCTTGGAAATAGTTCGCATCTTTACAATATAATGGTAAAGAATTGAATACAACCTTCGGGGCAAGGTGGAATTCCTTACCGGCGGTGATAAAACATATTTGTTTTTAAGCCCGCGACTCATTATAGATATATGATGACTGACTTAGTGAAAACCTAAGGCCGACGGTTAAAGTCCGGATGGGAGAAGGTTATGTGTACCTAGATAAAAAACGACCAAGACTCTAGGTTTACTTTCCTGTGTCCTAAAACACCGATTTAGGGCACTTTCCGGTTGTATCAGTTCAAAAATCTTAACGGGAGGGTTTTTGAATGATTCAAACAACAGTTTCAATCGTGGAAAAAGCAATGGAAGAAGTAAGAAAGGGTAAAATGGTTATCATTCAAGATGATGAATCAAGAGAAAATGAAGGAGACTTAGTAGTTGCTGCGGAGTATGCTACGGGGAAAAACATTAATTTTATGGCGACTTATGGAAAAGGCTTGATTTGCACTCCGATGCTAGAAGAAAAGCTCAATTCTCTTAATCTGCCACAAATGGTAATGGATAATGAAGAATCGATGAGAACAGCATTTACAGTCTCAGTTGATGCAAAGGTAGGAATTACAACAGGAATATCAGCCTTTGAACGTGCACATACCATCCAAAAATTAATAGATCCAGCAGCAAAGCCAACAGACTTTGTTCGTCCAGGTCATGTCTTTCCATTAAAAGCAAGACAAAACGGTGTACTAGATAGAAGAGGCCAAACCGAAGCGTCCGTCGATTTAATGAGACTCGCGGGGTTAAAGCCAGCTGCTGTCATTTGTGAGATTATGAAGAGTGACGGTCATATGGCAAGAAGAGCAGAGTTAGAAGCGTTTGCGAATGAACATCATTTAGTCTTACTTACTGTACAAGATATTGTTAATTATCGAAAAGAAAAAGGATTACTCCAATTCCAATTAAATAAATAAATAACTAACTTTAGTTGATAGGGCTGTCCGATAAGCCCCAAAAAAACGTCCTTTCTTGAATGTTGGTTTTGTCACTTACATTTAACCAGAAAGGACGGTTTTTTTGTACCTTTAAAAATTTGCTACTCCCTTAGTCTTACCTAAATATGACTTTCATCATATAAAGTTATTACTGTCTTCATCTATCCATTAACAATTTAGGATGGGATACTAAGAGTAGTTAAGGAATAAGGAGTGTTTGTTATGAGAAAATGGTTAATAGGATTAAGTGTGATAGCGATATTTTTGATGATGGGCTGTACCAATATTGTTAATGGTGATATGACATCCTCTAAAGATATAATCGAAAAAGACGGTGCTAAGGAGTTAAAGGTTGATTTACATCTTGGTGCAGGTGAAATGGTTGTAACGAGTGGATCCAATGAATGGGCAGAAGGAGCATTCGAATTTAGCAAACCTAATATGAAACCTGAAGTGTCATACAAGTTAAAAGGAGATACAGGGCATTTAGATATTGAACAGCCAAGTACAGCCCATTTAACCTCAATTAAGGAATACAAAAATAAGTGGGATTTATACCTTACTCAAGAAATTCCTATTTCCCTAAATGTAAAAACGGGAGCATCCGAAGCTGAACTCCATTTATCAGGACTTCAATTAAACGAACTCGGGGTTGATGCGGGCGTTGGAAGAACACTGATTGACCTTAGCGGGGATTGGCGACAGGGCTTTCATGCTAAAATTAATGCAGGTGTAGGAGAGACAGAGTTAATCCTTCCCAAAAGCACAGGTGTAAAATTAAAGATTGAAAACGGTATTGGTGATACAAATATAAATGGTTTAATATCGAAAGAAGATAATGTTTATGTGAACGATTTGTATGATTCATCAGAAATGAAAATTGAAATTGACTTAAAGGTTGGAGTAGGGTCCATCGATGTTAGAGAAGAATAAGAAGAAAGAGAGAACCATGATCAGGTTCTCTCTTTCTTTTTTGTTGCTTAGGAAATGATAAAAACTCACTATTTGTGGATAACTGAGTGATGTACGTAGTAATCCGGCTCCAGCGCCCCGTTTAGCCACTCGAGGTCAAATAACCCTTGAAGAGTAAAAGGAAGAGCGCCCTTTTTCTCTTCAAGGAACATTTGCTATGTCTGAGGCTAAACGGGGCGCCCTGAGCCTTTTGTTCCTTATTAATAACATATTCCTACAACTTATGACGCATTCATTGCAGTTGTTATGTAAAATAAACTGACTTTCCCGGGAAATTAATCAATCTGTGTCGAATGTGACAGTAAATCAGAGATGTTTAATGAAATGGCCATTCTTAAATGACAAGCATGGCAAAAAAACAAGTTTGTCGAACGATTTTTAGACGATTACTATTTGATAAAAATAACGGGTTGTATGTGAATAACTGTATTATTTTAGTTATTTCAACTATTAATGTGCTTCGTACAAGGTGTTACAAGAGAAGGTAACATTTTTTTAATATAGGGTTAAAAATTTTACTGGACGACCTAATTTTACATAATTTTTGATGAAAGTAGGTTAAATTAATAGAACATTCAGAATTTTTATGTAAGTAAATGTGTCGATTGCCAGTTAGGTTCTCACTAACAATGAAAGCGTTTTCATTAGATGCGTTTACTTTGTTTGTTCCATTTTGTTCTAGAAACTAATGTGATGATCAAAAGGGGGAATTTATGGTGTCAGATCTAGTGAAAATTGGTTTAATTCAAGCCTCAAATGATGTGGATGGCCAAGAACCAGTACAGGTTCATAAGGACAAGGCCATAGAAAAACACATAAAACTAGTTAGAGATGCGGCAAAAAAAGGAGCACAGATTATTTGTCTACAAGAAATATTTTATGGACCCTATTTTTGCGCAGAGCAGAATACAAAATGGTATGACTCGGCTGAGGAAATTCCAAACGGGCCAACAACAAAGCTATTTCAGGAACTAGCCAAGGAATTAGGCATAGTTATTATTTTGCCTATCTATGAACGAGAAGGGATTGCTACCTATTACAATACAGCAGCAGTCATAGACGCAGACGGTTCATACTTAGGTAAATATAGAAAACAACACATCCCTCATGTAGGAGTAGGCAACGATGGCTGTGGTTTTTGGGAGAAATATTACTTCAAACCTGGAAATTTAGGTTATCCCGTATTTGACACTGCCTTTGCAAAAGTAGGGGTCTATATTTGTTATGATCGTCATTTCCCTGAAGGAGCTAGATTACTAGGACTAAAAGGTGCAGAAATCGTCTTTAATCCTTCAGCTACCGTAGCTGGATTATCAGAATATCTTTGGAAGCTAGAGCAGCCTGCTCATGCTGTAGCTAACGGATATTATATAGGGGCTATCAATCGAGTTGGATTTGAAGGTCCCTGGAACATGGGAGAGTTTTATGGGCAATCCTATTTAGTGGATCCACGTGGAAACTTTGTTGCGATGGGAAGCCGTGATCAAGATGAGGTCATTATTGGGGAAATGAATAAAAAGATGATTCGAGAAGTTCGTGATCTCTGGCAATTTTACCGTGACAGACGTCCGGAAACTTACGGAGAAATGACGGCTTTATTACCGTAAACTTTTAAGGGTTTTGCATGGGGAAATGTAAAACCCTTATTTGAAAAAAGGAGGGTTATAAAAATGTCCAGGACGAAGAGTTCATCTATCTCATTAGAGGATCTATCACTCAACTTTCATGAAGTAGAACAAGGTCTTTCAAAACGAGAAGCTATTGAAGAGGCAAATCGGTGTTTATATTGTTATGATGCTCCCTGTATCACCGCTTGTCCAACGGGTATTGACATTCCGTCATTTATTAAAAAGATCGCTTCTGGAAATTTGAAGGGATCTGCCACGACGATTATGAGTGCCAATCCCGTTGGAGCAAGCTGTTCAAGAGTTTGTCCAACAGAGGAGCTGTGTGAAGGTGCTTGTGTTCTAAATCATTCAACTAAACCAATTATGATTGGTCTTCTCCAGCGATATGCTACTGATTGGGCCATTCAAAATGAACAAGTTTTATTTAGAGCAGGCGAAAATAATGGGAAGACGGTTGCAATCATTGGTGGAGGGCCAGCTGGATTATCAGCAGCAAGAGAGCTTGCTAGATTTGGTTATAGAGTAACCATATTTGAAGCAGAAGAAAAAGCAGGTGGATTAAACACGTATGGAATTGTTTCCTTCAGGCTACCACCAGCGATTTCATACTGGGAAGTAAAGCAGGTTGAATCCCTTGATGTAGAAATTAAGACAAATACAAAGGTGGGAACAGACCTATCGGCAGAGGATATTCTTCAAGACTATGACATTGTGGTATTGGCAGTCGGAATGTCTAACGTACCAACATTAGGTATAGATGGAGAAGAGTGTGAAGGTGTTTATGATGCAATTGAATTTGTGAAAAACACGAAGACTATGAATTTTTCAAACGAGTTTATTGGAAAGAAGGTTGCTGTAATTGGTGCAGGTAATACAGCAATCGATGCAGCAACATGCTCGGTAAGACTAGGTGCAGAAAACGTCAAAATCTTATACAGAAGAACTCAAGAAGAGATGACTGCATATGACTTTGAGTACGAATTTGCTAAGCAAGACGGTGTTGAGTTTAGGTGGCTGACTTCTCCAAAACGCATTATTTCTGAAGGTGGAAAAGTAAAAGGAATAGAGTGTGTAAAAATGACTCTTGGCGATCCAGATCACGGTGGTCGCAGGAGACCGATTCCAGTTACAGGGTCAGAGTTTATTTTAGAAACAGACGTGATCATTAAAGCGATTGGCCAAACAAGGCACTTGAAATTAATTGAACAACTTGGATTAGTTCATAGTGGTGGGGTAGTGAAAGTAAATACGTCAACCTATGAAACATCCAATCCAAGAATATTTGCTTGTGGTGATGTAACATTTGGAAAAGGTCAAGGAGAGGCGATGGTTGTAACAGCTGCCCAGCAAGGAAAACAAGCAGCACTTGCCATTCATAAGAAATTTAGTCCTGCAATGTCACTAAAGTAAATACTAAAAATCTATCTTGAAGGGAGAGTAATGGATGGCTGACTTATCAATAAATCTAGCAGGAATAAAATCTCCTAACCCCTTTTGGCTAGCATCAGCACCCCCTACGAATTCGGGTTATCAAGTACAACGTGCATTCGAAGCAGGTTGGGGTGGAGCAGTATGGAAGACTTTAGGTGATCCGATTCTGAATGTCTCCTCCAGATTTGCAGCAGTTAGCTTTAATGGACAACGTGTAGCGGGGTTTAACAATATCGAATTAATAACAGATCGTCCACTTGAAGTGAATTTAAAAGAAATTTATGAAACGAAGAAGCGTTTCCCCCATCATGCTATCATCGTCTCATTAATGGTTGAGCCAAGACAGGAAAAATGGCATGAAATTGTGAAGCGTGTTGAAGAGGTGGGGGTCGACGGACTTGAGCTGAATTTCGGTTGTCCTCATGGAATGGCGGAGAGAGGAATGGGTTCTGCGTCTGGTCAAGTACCTGAGCTTGTTGAAAAGCAGACATACTGGGTTAAGGAGGTTGCAAAGACTCCTGTAATCGTAAAACTAACTCCGAACATTACTGATATTACGGTAACGGCAGAGGCAGCTGTACGAGGTGGGGCAGATGCAGTCAGCATGATTAATACGATAAATAGTTTAGCTGGAGTTGACCTAAATACATGGAATACGATCCCGCATGTAGCTGGAAAAGGAGCACATGGTGGGTATTGTGGGCCTGCTGTTAAACCGATTGCCTTAAATATGGTAGCAGAATGTGCAAGAAATCCCCTTATTAATGTCCCTATTTCTGGAATGGGGGGAGTATCCTCATGGCAAGATGCAGTTGAATATATGCTAATGGGTGCAACTGGTGTTCAAGTTTGTACTGCTGCGATGCACCATGGGTTTCGAATAGTTGAGGACATGATTGAGGGTCTTTCCAACTATTTAGATGAGAGAGGTATTTCTTCTGTTTCTGAGCTTGTTGGTAAAGTCGTACCGAAATATTCTGACTGGGGAAATCTAGACCTCAATTACAAAGTAGTTGCAAGGATTAATCCGGATGTTTGTATTAATTGTAATAAGTGTCATATTGCTTGTGAAGATACCTCACACCAATGTATCGATATGTTAAAGGATCCTATCGGTAAAAGCTATTTAAAAGTAAGGGAAGAAGATTGTGTTGGGTGTAATTTATGCTCGATAGTTTGTCCTGTCGAAGGTGCCATTGATATGGTTGAGCTTCCAAATGAACTCCCACCAATGACATGGAATGAGCGGCAAGCCACGTTACAAACTCCAGGCTGTGAGATCAATACTGTAAAGAAGTAATCAGGAGGTATAGTTATGAAAAAGCTTATTAAGAACGGAACTGTCGTAACAGCAACTGATACGTATAAAGCAGAAATTCTAATTGAAGAGGGGAAAATATCAGCGATTGGACAAAATCTACCTTCCCAAGGGGCGGAGATAGTTGATGCAAAAGGATGCTTTGTGTTTCCTGGTGGAATAGATCCCCATACACATCTTGATATGCCGTTTGGAGGGACTATTACAAAAGACGATTTTGAAACCGGAACAGTTGCAGCAGCCTTTGGAGGTACTACAACCATTATTGATTTTTGCTTGACGAATAAAGGAGTGCCATTAAAGGATTCTATCCAAGCTTGGCACGATAAATCAAAAGGAAAAGCGGTAATCGATTACGGATTTCACCTAATGATTGGAGAAATGAATGAGAGTGTATTAGAGCAATTGCAAAGTGTAATTAATGATGAAGGAATTACGTCGTTTAAGGTTTTTATGGCTTATAAAAATGTCCTTCAAGCAGACGATGAAACGCTGTTTCGCACACTTGTTGCTGCTAAAGAGTTAGGCGCACTTGTTATGATTCATGGAGAGAATGGTGATGTCATTGATTACTTAACCAAAAAGGCTCTAGCAGAAGGAAAAACAGATCCTATTTATCATGCATTAACGAGGCCACCTGAAGTAGAAGGGGAAGCAACTGGTAGAGCTGCTACGTTAACTGGTTTAGCAGGGTCACAATTATATGTCGTTCACGTGTCATGTGCAGACGCCGTTGAAAAGATAACTGAGGCTAGAAATAAAGGGTTTGATGTGTGGGGAGAAACATGTCCTCAATATTTAGTACTTGACCAAACGTATCTTGAAAGACCAAATTTTGAAGGGGCAAAATATGTTTGGTCACCTCCACTTAGAGAAAAATGGAATCAAGACGTATTATGGAATGCACTAAAGACTGGTCAACTTCAAACAATTGGATCCGATCAATGTTCCTTTGATTTTAATGGTCAAAAGGAGCTCGGTCGTGGGGACTTTACGAAAATTCCTAATGGCGGACCTATAATTGAGGATCGTCTTTCGATTCTATTTTCAGAGGGTGTGAAAAAAGGAAGAATTTCATTACATCAGTTTGTTGATATTACATCTACTAGGGTTGCAAAGCTGTTTGGTTTATTCCCGAAAAAAGGAACAATCGCCGTTGGAGCGGACGCTGATATTGTCATTTTTGAACCGAACATCAAGCGAACAATATCAGCAGAAACCCATCATATGGCTGTTGATTATAGTGCATTTGAGGGAATGGAGGTGACGGGTGAGCCGGTATCAGTTCTAGTTAGAGGAGAGTTTGTCATAAAAGATAAGGCGTTTGTTGGAAATCCTGGCTCGGGACAATATGTAAAAAGAGCCAAGTATGGCTCTGAGCTTTCTTCAGATCAGGATGAAAAACTAACAATATAATTGTAAAGGACTTTGTTTTGTTACGGTTCGCTTTGAAGCAATTCCACTTAGCACTCATCGATCTGAACAACTCCTACCGTGACCTCAATAAGATGGTAATGGTTATGATAGACGAATTCTATTAAAAATTAAGGAGAGTGTTCATGTGAGTAAAAAACAAAGCTACTTAAAATCACCAGATTTATTACCAATATCGGAGAAAGATAGGAAGATCACACCACTTGGTTATTCATTTATGTGGGTAGGAATGGTTGTCGTACTTGCCACCTTTGCCATTGGGGGAGCAGGAGTGATGTCATTACCATTACCTATGGTCATATTAGCAACAGTTATCGGATCTCTAGCCATTGGTTTATTTATCTCTTTAACCGCAGACATAGGAATCGAGCATGGATTATCATTTCCTGTTTATATGAGAGCACCTTTTGGAACCATCGGCACTCACATTCCTTCGATAGTTCGTGGGCTAGCAGCATCCATGTGGTTTGGGATTAATACGTATTTCGGGTCTACTGCTATGAATGGTATCTTAAATATATTATTTGGATTTGATAATTGGTTTGTCTGTTTCCTCATATTCGCCGTGCTTCAATTAATAAACACAGCTCTCGGTATTAAGGCAGTTGAACGATTTGCAGATTTAGCTGCGCCTGTCATCATCCTCATCTCATGCTGGATGTATGTATCTTTATCTGATACAGCTGCCTCACAAGGAAGAGATATTTGGAGCTGGGCTGAGAACCCTGTAACAGGTGGAGCCGCCTTTACTGCTTTTTTAGTTGTGATTTTTAGCAATATGGGCTTTTGGGCAACCTTATCAGCAGATATTCCATCTATCTCCAGATTTATGAAAGCACCAAAAAATGAAAAAAGCTGGATGAAGAGAAATAAAAGCTCGCTGATTGGTAATCTAGTAGCGCTTCCACTTACACAAGCTTTTATGGTGGCGATTGGTGGAGTTGCTTACATTGCGGTGATGAATTATGATCCGGTCATTGCTCTTCAGGAAGCGGCAAGTGGTTTTATTTTAGGGATCCTATTATTAATGATTGTATTAGCCCAATGGTCAACCAATATTTCAGCTAATATCGTCCCAGCAGCTACCATCTTCTCAAATGTAGGAGGTCCGAAGTTTCCTTTTTGGGCTGGGGTAGTCGCAGCTGGAATAGCAGGAACCATTGTACAACCTTGGAATTTGTTTGGTGTCATTATTCCAGTTCTATTGTTTGTTGGAGGAATCTTATCTGCTATTGTAGGAATTCTAGTTGCCGATTACTATTTTTTGCGTAAGAGAAGAGTAAATGTGCCCGATTTATATGAGTCAACTGGGCAGTTCCGATATATGAATGGGGTTAACGTAGCTGGTTTTATCGCTTGGGTTGTGGGGGCAGTTGCTTCTTACTTTGTACCTAGTTATTCATTTTTAGTAGGATTTTTAGTCGGTGCTGGTGTGTATTATGTACTTGCAAAGTATTGGTGGTTTGCAAAATATAAGCAAGCAGAGATTGAAGATCCTGATGATAACAAGTATTTGGGCTTATCGGTCGGTCGAGATTGGACGATTGAAGGAACCGAGGCGGAATCGCCAGTTCCTACCCCTACCCCTTCATCAGAAGGACCATCCATAACTGCATAGACCGTTATATGATCTTTTCGGAGGTGTGACCATGTCTGACTATCAACAATTTTTAGCAGAACGCGATAAAATAGACTTTTTACTTCAAAAAGGCTTCCGTATAAAGAGTGTTACGGAGAATTTAAGTGGTGCGTTCGTAGAATTTGAGAAAGCTAGTGAGGAAGAAACGGAGATTCAGGTGCTTCATGTTTTAACGGCTGAGGCTAGAAAGTATTTTTCAGTCGTATTAATGAAGCAAACCAATCATCTTGATTAGTGGAAATGGCTGGAAGGGGAGTGGAGAATGGAATTTTCTTTAAAAAGTAGTGATAGTGTGTATCCATGTGAAGTGACCATTGATGAGGATAACGGCCGGTTTATGATTCGTAAGACTGATTCAAGCGGGGAGGTATTTAATTCGCCAGAAGAATTAGTGCTTTGGATTATTGAGAATTGGGAAGCGAGTGATTTCCAAGAACAAGAAGAATTTGACACGATGATGAGGGAAATTCAATTATATTTTCCAATCCAAAGATGAGCTTACTATGATTAACAGGGAAGGATGGGTTGACTAGACCGATCCTTTCCTAATGGCTACTCATAAAATGTGAATGAAGGGGGAAAAGAAATGTCAGTTACTAGTAATGAAACTGCACTTTTGAAGAACTACATTGGAGGGGAATGGGTGGATCCCCAAACAGAGAATACGATGAAAGTACTAAATCCTGCTACCAATGAAACCCTTGCTAATGTTCCAATCTCAACGAGAGAAGATGTGAGTAGGGCAGTGTTCGCAGCGAAAGAGGCGTTTAAAGAGTGGAAAAATGTCCCGGTACCCAAGCGTGCCCGCATATTATTTAAATACCATCATCTTTTATCAGAAAATCATGAAGAGCTTGCAAGATTAATTGTTTTAGAAAATGGGAAAGCATACAAGGAAGCACATGGGGAAGTGCAAAGAGGGATTGAGTGTGTAGAGTTTGCTGCCGGTGCACCAACACTTATGATGGGTGAAACATTATCCGGAATTGCAGAGGAAATTGATTCAGAAATGTTCCGATATCCATTAGGTGTTGTAGGTGGAATTACTCCATTTAATTTCCCGATGATGGTTCCATTATGGATGTTTCCTCTCGCTATTGCATGTGGAAATACGTTTGTCCTAAAGCCCTCTGAACGAACTCCAATCCTTGCTAATAGATTAGCAGAACTGTTTACGGAAGCGGGAGCACCAAAAGGTGTTTTAAATGTAGTCCATGGGGCACATGATGTAGTCAATGGATTACTTGAGCACAAGGATATTTCGGCTATTTCGTTTGTTGGCTCTCAGCCTGTTGCTAAATATGTATATGAGCGAGCATCTGCAGAAGGCAAAAGAGTGCAAGCCTTATCAGGAGCGAAGAATCATCATTTTGTTATGCCCGATGCCGATATAGAAAAAGCAGCTCAGCATATAATAGGATCAGCTTATGGAAGTGCAGGTCAGCGTTGTATGGCTTGTAGCGCTGTTGTCGTCATAGGAGATAATGATGCATTTGTAGAAACATTGCGTCAAAGAGCCAATGAATTGAATATAGGAAGTGGTATGGATGAGGATGTACTATTAACCCCTGTTATTCGTAAAGAGCATCGTGATAAAGTACTTGGATATATCGAAAAAGGAATGGAGGAGGGGGCTTCACTCATTCGAGATGGTCGAAAAGAAATGGAGGAGATGCTTGAAGGGAATTTCCTTGGGCCAACGATTTTTGACCATGTGACACCGGACATGACCATTGCAAAGGATGAAATTTTTGCTCCTGTCTTAAGTATTCTTCGTGCCAGAGATTTAGAGGAAGGATTAGATTATCTTCGTCAATCAAGATACGGGAATGGGGCTACGATTTATACAAAGGATGCTAAAGCAGTACGACTATTTAGGGAAGAGGCAGATGCAGGAATGCTAGGCATAAATGTTGGGGTACCAGCAACAATGGCATTCTTCCCATTCTCAGGCTGGAAGGAATCTTTTTATGGTGATTTACATGTGAATGGAAAAGATGGAATCAACTTCTTTACGAGAAAGAAAATGATTACATCGCGCTTTGATTTCTAAGTCTGTAAATAGGGGGAGTAATAGATGGTACAAACGAATCATCAAGATGCAATTCTTTCAAAGGACGAGAAATATGTGTGGCACTCCATGAAGCCATACAGTCCTTGCTCTACGCTTGTTGTGACCAAAGCAGAAGGTTCTTGGGTAACTGATAGTAATGGAAATCGATATTTAGATGCAATGGCAGGTTTATGGTGTGTAAATGTAGGTTATGGTAGAAAAGAGCTTGCAGAGGCTGCTTATGAACAGCTAAAGGAAATGGCGTATTTTCCATTAACACAAAGCCATGTAAAGGCAATCGAGCTAGCAGAGAAATTAAATACGCTGTTAGGCGATGAATACGTTATTTTCTTTTCAAATAGCGGATCGGAAGCCAATGAAACGGCTTTTAAAATTGCAAGGCAATACCATCAACAGCGTGGTGATTACCATCGTTATAAAATTGTATCTCGTTACCGAGCCTATCACGGTAATTCAATGGGAGCGCTTGCTGCAACAGGGCAGGCAGAACGAAAGTATAAATATGAACCGTTAGCGCCAGGATTTATTCATGTAACGCCACCTGATTGTTACCGCGACGAGGATGAACATGTAACAGACCCTAACGAGCTAACATCGGTTAAAGAAGTAGACAGGGTCATGACTTGGGAGCAGAGTGAAACGATAGCGGCAATGATTATGGAGCCTATCATAACAGGTGGCGGTATTTTAGTACCGAATGATCACTATATGAAAGGTGTAAAAAATGTATGTGACAAACACGGAGCCTTACTTATTGTCGACGAGGTGATTTGTGGGTTTGGTAGAACGGGGAAACCGTTTGGTTTTATGAACTATGGTGTTAAGCCAGATATTATAACGATGGCTAAAGGTATTACAAGTGCGTACCTTCCGTTATCTGCAACAGCGGTTCGAAGGGAAATATATGAAGCATTTAATGGAGCAGATCAATATGAATTTTTCAGGCACATCAATACATTTGGTGGAAACCCAGCTGCCTGCGCGTTAGCGATTAAAAATCTAGAAATTATGGAAGATGAAAAATTATTTGATCGCTCGAAAGAACTTGGTGAAACGACGTTAAATTCTTTTCGAAATCGCCTGAAAGATCATCCAAACGTTGGTAACGTACGTGGTAAAGGATTATTAGTTGGAATTGAGTTAGTGCGTGATCAATTGACGAAGGAACCGTTAGATGTAGGAAAAGTGAATCAAGTGATTGGAACTTGTAAGCAAAATGGTGTCATCATAGGAAAAAATGGAATGACGGTTGCCGGTTATAATAATGTGCTAACGATATCTCCACCTTTAACTATTGAACAAGAGGACTTGGACTATGTGATTAATACCGTTACTAATGCGATTTTAGCAATAAAATAAGGTGAAAATAATAGGAGGGATTCGTTAGAATTCCTCCTATTTTGGTGGCAAAATTTGAACACCAAGCTCAGCGCCCCATGCTTATTTCTATTTTAATTCATCAATAGAAACTAGCCGTTTTTCATCATGATTTCCTCTAGCGTGAACCGTTGCCATACTAGAAGTTTCTTCAACACTAACAATCCAAACAGGGATACCATGATAGTGGACAGGAATTTCTTCAGAGGATGCAAGAATTTCCTTTACTCTGTTTAAATTCATCTTATCACCTCTGAAATAGCGTGCCCGTATGAAGAATAAAAAAACCAGTGTACATTATTCATTTTTATAAATATAAACCGGAAATGAAAGAGAAAAAACACTTCCAGCTCCGACTATACTTTCTACTGAAATCTGACCATCATGTTTGTCCATGATAGATTTTGCTATCGAAAGACCAAGTCCAGCTCCTCCGTGCTCCCTGGATCTTGATTTTTCTCCTCGATAAAAGCGGTTGAAGATATGAGGGAGGTCTACATCACATATACCGCTTCCGTTATCTTTAACATGGATGATAAGTTGGTCCAGTTTTTCTTTTATACTAACTTCTATCACAGTCGCACCATATCTTACTGAGTTATCAATGATGTTCGTGATGACTTGACTAATTCGATGTGGATCAATCTGAATACATACAGCTGGAATGGGAGAATGAATGATTAGTTGAACTTGTTCCTTTTGAAGGTCAAATCTCACTTCATTCAGCACCTTTGAAAAGTAATCAGTGCTGTTTACTAGTTCCTGTTCAATGGAAAGCTGATCTAAATCTAGCTTTGAAAATTCAAACAGATCCTCAATTAGCCGGTCTAGTTGTTCGGTTTTTGATTTAATAACATGAAGATATCTTTGCTTCATCTCTTCATTTTGATCGACTCCATCTTGAAGTCCTTCTACATACCCTTGAATGGAGGAAAGAGGTGTTCTTAAATCATGAGATATGCTAGCGATTAGTTCTTTTCTATTTTGTTCATATATTTGCTGTTTAACAAGGGATTCCTTTAGATGATCTCTCATTAAATTAAACCCTCGAATAAAATGGCCGATTTCATCCTTTTTTCGATAGCGAATCTTATAATCAAGATTGCCTTCCTTTATTTCATCAACAGCATGATAAATATCTTTTAATGGAACGAGAATCGTTCGTGAAATAATCCAAGTAAAGAGGATGATAAGACCAATTAATGATAAAAACCCTGCTACGAGACTAATGATTATTCTCAGTAACACTTCATAAATGGCTTGGAAGGGACCAGAACGAAGGGTGTTAGGAATAAGTTCTATATGAATCGTTTCTTGATTATTCACGGTGATTGGAATTTTCATGTCTTGAATATTAAATGTAATCCCTTTATTATTAGTAAATTCATTGGATCTAAAGAGTGTATGATTTTGATTATCTGAAATGACGATATCTATTTCATATTCTTGTAACATGGGTCTCATTTTTTGATAAAACATTTCTTTATCATGTTGAATGTATTGATAATACTGTTTCACATTTTGTTCTAATGTTAGAAACAATTCCTCTACAACCTTTTCATCATGAATGATTTCGTCTTCAACATTGTGCAAATTAATCCAAAGTAACCCAATTGTAAGTAGGATGGGAATGATAATGATCGCGATAAAGGACAGGACGAGTCTCCCTCTTAATCCGATGCTTATCATCGTGTAGTCCCATCAAATTTATAGCCAATACCCCAAACTGTTTTGATATAGGTTGGGTTAGATGGATCGAATTCAATCTTCTCACGTATTTTACGAATGTAAACCGTTACGGTGTTCATATCTCCATACGTATCATATCCCCATATTTGGTTGAAGAGCTGTTCCTTTGAAAATACTTGCCCTGTGTTTGCAGCTAAGTAGTGCAATAGCTGAAACTCCTTTCCAGAGAGCTCGATTTGATTCCCTGAAACGTATACGTTGTATCCTTGTATGTCTATTTCTAGGTCCTGGACTTTTAAGGTGCGATTTTGTGGGATGGACTGCACAGAGAATTGATGATAACGTCTAAGTTGTGCTTTAATTCTTGCAACAAGCTCACTTGGACTAAACGGCTTTGTAATATAGTCATCAGCTCCTATTCCAAGCCCAATAATTTTGTCAGTGTCACTTTTTTTGGCACTCATCATGATGATGGGAATGTTGGAGACACTTCGTATTTTTCTGCATACCTCAATACCATTTAGTTTGGGGAGCATAATATCAAGTACAACAAGAGATGGCTGCTCCTTTTCAAATGCTAGCATCCCATCTTCACCATCAAATGATAGAATGACTTTATATCCATCAATATGAAGATAATCACGAACAAGTTCCCCAATTTCTCTCTCATCTTCAACTATTAAAATTGTATCCTTTTCCAATTTTCCTCGCCTCTTTTTTATGAAAAATAGATAAAAAGGAACGACTTATAAAAGCTGTTCCCTTACTATTCTTACCATAGGTCTATTTAAGCAGCAACATCTCTTTTATTAAAAATATACCAAGAAAGTCCTGTGAACAGAAGGAAGTAGATGACTAGAATTGTAATGGAGAAAGTGATAGTCATACCTTCAACAATTGGAGTTCCATTAATATACTGTGATAAATCTGTGTTAGCAAATAAAATATATTTTACCCAATCATAACGACTAAAGATTTGGACAATTTGGGAGCCTGTAAACATTAGGAAGATTGCTAGACCAATAGAAAGAGAACTACTTCTAAAAACGGTAGAAATCATGAAGGCGAATGTAACCATCATCACTAGGTTTACACTTTTTAATCCATAAAGTGTCAAGATATACGTAAGCATATTTTGTTCCACTACTTTCCCTTCGGTATAAGCCAGGTAAGGTAGTGTCAATCCATCGAAACCGTATAGTATACTTCCTACTATAAAAGAAAATGTAAATAATAGGAAAAGTGAGAGGAGAGCGAATAACATGGTAGCCAAGAATTTAGATAGTAGTATTTTTGATCTGCTAACAGGTCTTATTAGTAGTAGCTTTATGGTGCCCCATGAAAATTCACTGGCAACGATACCAGCTCCGACAACTATCGTAAACAATGAAACTAAGATGGTGATGTCAGATGAAGTTATCATAAATCCCCAAAGCGTTTGCGACTCGGTTGGAGGAATATCATGAGAAAGTCGATATTCATTAATAGCTATTTCTTTTTCCATGTAATTAATTGCCGTTTTGGGGTAAGAACCAGTGTCGATATCTTGTTGTAATTGAGTCGTTTCAGCTTGGAGGGTTGCTTTCCAATCGTCAGTTTGACTATCACTAAAGACAAACTTCGTTACGATTCCTACGGTAATGATGATAGCTAAAAGCAAGAACATCATGACTAAGGTGCCAGTTCGTTTATAGATTTTTAGATTTTCATTTAGAATTAAATTATGCATGTAATGCCCCTCCTGTAATTTCCAAAAATTTATCTTCTAACGTTTTAGTTGTCTTTTTTACTTCGTAAATCATACAGTCTTGTTGGACGAGCATTTTGACAATGTCAGGTATTCTGTCCTGCGTGGTTTGCAGCTCTACGATATTACCATCTTTTCTTATATTAAGTTCTCCGGATAGCAGTTCCCATGCTTTTTGAACAGGTTCTACTTCAAGGGCTAACGTGACTTGCTCATCACCTGACATAAACGTTTGAACCGTTTCGACACTGATTAATTTTCCTTTTTGAATGATCCCAATTCGATCACACATCATTTGCATTTCAGACAATAGGTGACTAGAAACTAAAACGGCGATATGTTCCTCTCTTGCCACTTTCCGAATATATTCTCGGATTTCTCTTATTCCAGCAGGGTCCAGACCGTTTGTAGGTTCATCTAATATTAATAGTTTAGGAGAGTGTAGTAATGCCTGTGCGAGCCCGAGTCGCTGTCTCATTCCAAGTGAGTACGTTCCGACTTTTTCATGGATTCTATCATCAAGTCCAACTAGCTTGATGATATCTTCCACTCGTTCCTTTTTTATCCCTTTCATCATGCGAGCATAATGTTTTAAATTTTGGTAGCCTGTTAAAAACTTATACATTTCAGGGTTTTCAATAATTCCCCCAACATGAGCAATCGCTTTTTCGAAGTTCTTTTTAATACTATAGCCATTAATTATGACTTCACCTTCTGTTATGCCCATTAGTCCAACTAGCATGCGGATGGTCGTCGTTTTACCCGCCCCATTTGGACCAAGAAAACCAAATACTTCACCTTTATAAACATCAAAGGTAATGCCGTGGATAATTGGCTTATTTCCAATTGTTTTTTTTACATTTATTAGTTGTGCAATGATCTCTCGGTTCATTTCATGTTTCCTCCTCGTTTCGAATCTAATTCCTATTTTCACAGGCGAAGCTTAAAGAACCATTATTGAATCATTAAAAAAGTATTAAAAAGTAGTAAAGTCAGGTTATAGTTAACCTGACTTTGCCTATTTCTTAATAAATTCGTCTTGTAAACATCCGTAACCCACCTATATAGAATAGTAGAAAGCTACCGAATATAACGAGTACTAATGTTTGAACGCTAAAGAAGAATATTCCACCTTGCTCAGAAAATGGTAACATCGCTAAAAATGGCTGAGCCCATGGATAGATAGGACCATATGTTTCTGAATTCACCGCAAGGATTGAAGGTATTGTGAAGATTACATTGATAGCCATAGGAGCTGCAAAGCTTTTCCAGGCACTTGACACCCATAGCTGCAAGGCAACTAATGGAAAGGTTGCAATCCAACCACCAGTGATACCTCTAAGTAGGAGTTCATAAGGTATAGGATCTGTAATTCCTTTGATTGTCCCTGCTAAAAAAAGTCCAGGTAATAGTAAAAGCTGCATGATTGCAATTAATAGCATAATTGTTGTGAATTTTACGAAATACAGGTGTGATCGATGAATAGGAAGTGTCAGCATTTGCTTCCACCCACCATCCAAATGTTCATAGCGGCATAAGTATCCTGCAAATACACCTGTTACCATAGGGAGAAATAAGGTTCCATGTGTAAAAATCATTGCAACATACGTGTTGAGCCATCTATTATCAGACATATCAAATTCACCACTAACAGCGGAAGCCATGCTAATGATTGGGCTTAATAGGATGAGTTGATAGATTTTCGTTTTTCTCCATTTCAATATTTCGGCACTAAAAATTCTCATAAATAGTTTCATTCTTCCACATCCTTCTTTATAAAATGGAAAATGGATACGAGAAGGACAACTAGTGCGGTGCTAAACCCTAAATAGACATTATAAATAGGAATATCCCAGCTGTTTAATAGAGACGGCCATTTCCAAATTACCCAATCTGGTAGTTTAAAAGCATAGGATGAAAATACAGCTCCCAGTGTCCCTAATGTAATTGCAACCCCCTGGTGACTATAGATGACGGCAACCCAAAGTTGTAACGCTAGGATTGGTAAAGCCGCGAAATATGGATAGAGAGCCATTTTTATCATGTCGACTAATGGTAAGGCGTATATATCGAATTTCAAAATAATGCCTAATATAATTACCCCTATTAGTAGTAGTAAACTTGCGATGAATAGAAGTAGAAGACTTATGATAAACTTTGCAAGCAACAAGGAATATTTATGGATAGGAAGTGCTAACAAGTGTTTCCATGAACGCATTTCATGGTCCACATTGGCCATAATCGATGTAATAATGGACATTCCGATGATGAGTACGAACGGGACGAAAGATTGAATGTTTACGATTAATCCACCCCATAAATCATCTATATATTGTGAAGTTAAATAATCATACCGAACACCAAAGTTTACAGCCTGTAAGGCAACCACTCCAAAGGGGCCAAGAAATATTAAAAACCATACCCATTTACGCTTTATCTTTAATAGTTCAGCGGCTAATAGTCCTTGCAACATTGGCACTATCCTCCTCTATAATTTTCAGGAAAATCTCCTCTAGGGAGGTTTTATGATCTTTCACACGATAGATGGAAATATTATTTTTAACAAGAGATTCTACTATGGTAGCTACGGTGCTATCATCTATATTTCGTAAGGTAATAGAATCATCTTCAAGTGTACAGTCTAACCCTTTTGCTAAAAGTAGATTCCAAGCACTTCGAGTTTGTTCCACCTTTATACATATAGAACTTGTAGACCTTCTTCTTAATTCTTCAATACAATCTTGGAAGATAAGCTGTCCTTTTGAAATAATTCCCACATGGGTTGCCATTTGATCAACCTCACTTAACAAATGACTCGATACAATAATCGTTAAGCCTTGTTCATGAGCTAACCGTTTAATTAAGTTTCGAATTTCTTGAATTCCGGCAGGGTCTAAGCCATTTGTTGGCTCATCAAGAATTAAGATTTCCGGATGACCTAATAGAGCGGTTGCAATTCCAAGACGTTGTTTCATCCCCAAAGAATATTCCTTTACTTTCTTCTTGGTGGCATGTGATAGTCCGACAATGGTTAATACTTCTTCAATCCTAGATTTGTTAACGCCAAGAATCTTGCGGTAAACCTCAAGATTTTCGGTTGCATTTAGATGACCGTAATAGGAAGGGGATTCTACTAATGACCCAACTTTTTGCAAAATATCGATTTTATTTTTTCTAAACGGTTTACCAAAGTAGAGAATTTCACCTTCTGTTGGTGTTATAAGCCCTAGCATCATTCGAATGGTTGTTGTTTTACCCGCACCATTTGGACCTAAAAAACCGTAAATCTGTCCTTTCTGAATTTTTACATGTACCGCGTCGACAACCCTCTCTTTTCCATACTGCTTCGTTAGCTTGTTTGTTTCGATTAAGTAATTCATAATTTTCACCTCAAAACTAAGTGTAGTCACATAAGGTTAAATACGAGGAAGTCGAAGTTTAAGTTTTGTTTAAATTGTAGCCATATTTAGGTTAAAAATGGAAAAGTTGTTTTCAAAAGATGGGGGATTGTTTACGATAATAATTATAGTAGTGGTTAAAGAATGAATAATAGTGAGGGAAAAAAATGAAAAGCGTGCTCTATATTGAGGATGAAATAGAGATTGGTAAGTGGGTAATGGAAGAGCTTGAAGGAAAAGGATATCGAGTAAACTGGCTAACTTCAGGTGATAAAGCGATGGCATTATTGGAGCAAACTGATGTGATTATTCTGGATGTCATGCTTCCTGGACTTGATGGTTTTACGTTAGGGCAACGGTTTAAGCGAGAGTATCCAACAATCCCGATTTTAATGCTTTCTGCAAGAACGGCAGTGGAGGATAAGATTCAAGGTCTTACTTTTGCTGACGACTATGTAACGAAGCCTTTTCATCCTAAGGAAATATTGGCTCGAGTAGAAGTTCTGTTAAGAAGGTATAATCGTTATCAAGAAGAAACACTACACCTTCAGCATTTAGTAGTTAATTTAGAACAGCATCTAGTTATAGATTCGCGTACAAATGAAGAAGTGATTTTAACTGGTAAACAGCATTACATTTTCTTTTACTTCATAAAACATTTAAATCAAATATTAACAAAGGAACAGATTTATGAAGGAATATGGAATGAAGCATACATTGAAGGAGATAAATCATTAATGGTTCATATTCGTCATTTACGTGAGAAGATAGAGATAGACCCTAGCTCCCCGATGATTATTGAAACGATCCGTGGAATTGGTTATAGGGTGAAAGCATGAAATTGCAGCTATCTCTTCAAACAAAGTATTTGCTCATAATCGTTGGAGCGATTTTAACTATTCCTTTTTTGTTTACTATTTTGTCGTTCGTCATATTCCTCCCCTTTTTATTTGTTGATAAAGAAGAGTATGGGAAGGTTTATAGTGGATCGGAACTAGAAGAGATGTGGCACTATGAAGCTCGGAAGTTAGACGGTACAAACCGTAACGAAATAAAGGAAGCACTTGCTAGAATTCATGGGAATTATGAGGATGCAGGTATGTTTTGGGTGGATGATAAAGGTATTACACAATTCAAACTCCATCCAATCGGATATATCCCAGATAAATGGACAGCGCAGGATAGTATTGCCTTTATGAAAAAAAGCTATGGTGGTGACCCGTTTACCGTTGTCGCCTTTATTAATGGGAATGAAAGCAATGGATTTATGGTATTTCAAATGCCGCGTACTTACCTAGATCCGCCTATGATAAGGTTCAGAGACAAGTATACGTTTTTATATGTTAGTGCATTTATGGGCTTGTTAACAATATTTCTAATCATATCGTGGCTGTTTTTTAAAGGAATACGGAAACGCTTAATCCGCTTACAAGAGGCAATGTCGGTGAATACAAGTTTAGGTATTCCAAAGCCGATTCATTTATCAAAGCGTGATGAAGTTGGAAAATTAGAGGAATCCTTCAATAATATGATAAAAGAGCTAGAGGAAAGTAGAAAAAAGGAGAAGCAAGAAGAACAGCTTAGACACCAGCTCATTGCCAATCTTTCACATGATCTTAGAACACCGTTAACGGTATTAAGAGGAAACTTGTATAGCTTAAAAAAAGAAATACCCTCAAAGGAATCCTATGGATTAGTTGACATGATGGATGAACGAATTAGCTATGTTTCTGAGTTAATTGATAATCTTTTATCCTATACCTTACTTACATCTGGTAAATACCCATACCACTCAGAGAACATTAACATTGTTCGGCTGTTAAGAAGTCATCTAGCTAGTTGGTACCCTCTTTTAGAAGAGGAAGGATTTACAGTAGAAATCGAGCTTCCAGAACAGCCTGTAGAGTGGATTATTGATGAGAAATGGTTTAAACGTATTATTGATAATGTTTTGCAAAATGTTATGAGATATGCACGGAGCGGGAACTATGTAAACATATCTTTAACAAAAGAAGACGGGCAATATGTCCTTGTTCTAGAGGACCATGGTCCAGGTATGGAGGTTACACAAACTAATAGTAGTAGCACTGGTATTGGGCTTACCATCATTTCAATGATGACAAAGGAAATGAACATTGTTTGGAATGTTGAGACGAATGAAAATGGAACAAAAATGATATTTTTTCAGCAATAACTTATCGCTTAGTGAATAAGTGAAAACGGTATGATCCCCACAAGTTAGAAAGCATAATACATACTTTCTAACTTGTGGGGATATTTTCTGGAGAAAAAGCGAGTTACTTTTTTTATCCCGCTCCAACTGGCGCTAAGATCCCCACTTCAAAACGTTAGATGAATCGAGAAGTTTACGTGGGGGATAAACGCCAGTAAGAACCCTGTATAGGGAACACAGACTAAAGTCGGCAACTCCTGTGGCAACGTCGGTGTGACCCACAGTGTGGGCCGGGGCTAACAATCAGTGAGGGATGAGGAAAACCCCCACTGATTGAAGTTTCACTTTATTCCTATCAAATCTTTCATTTAAGATATAAATTTTGGGATAACCTATTAGTACAAATATATTTAAGTTAGAGTACTCCCGCACGGACGGTGTTTCAATTTGCTATAGGGAGGGGATATCTTGGGAATTGAACTTTTTTTGCTTGTTTTATTAATTATTTTAAATGCATTTTTTTCGGCATCTGAAATCGCTTTAATCTCACTCAATGATAACAAGGTCAAACTATTGGCTGAAGGTGGAGATAAAAAGGCAATCATGCTAAAGCAGCTTCTTGATGAGCCCAGTCGTTTTCTTGCGACCATTCAAATTGGTATTACACTAGCTGGTTTTTTAGCGAGTGCATTTGCAGCTGGCAGCTTTGCTGGACAGTTAACCCAGTTACTTTTATCCATGGGAGTTCCACTGCGGGAGAAAATGCTTGATACCATTTCAGTTGTCATCATAACCTTAATCTTATCCTATTTTACGCTAGTGTTAGGAGAGCTTGTGCCGAAAAGGTTAGCGCTACAGAAAGCGGAAGAAATTGCGAGATTTGCAGTAACTCCACTATCCATCATATCGAAGGCATCGGCTCCCTTTGTGAAATTATTAACCTTCTCAACAAATGTCATTGTGAGATTATTTGGTGTGAATCCAAATGCTGAAGGCGAAAATGTAACAGAAGAAGAAATTAGGATGATGATTGATGTAGGAAAAGAAAAAGGGACCATACAAGAAGCTGAAAAAATGATGATTAATAATATTTTTGAATTTGATAATAAAACCGTTTCGGATATTATGACACACCGAACAAATATCGTAGGCATTCCTATTCAATTCAGTCTACTTGATACAGTCCGACTGGTGACTACTGAAAAATATACAAGATTTCCTGTTTATGAAGAGAGTATTGATAACATAGTAGGTGTATTACACGCCAAGGATTTAATCCAGTTTGTCGAAAATTGCGATGAAAACACATTTCAAATGAAGGAATTAATTAGAGAGCCCTACTTTGTATTAGAAGCAAAGATGATTGATGATTTATTGAAAGAAATGCAAATGCATAATGTGCATATGGCCATCGCAATTGATGAATATGGTGGAACAGATGGGATTGTAACAATTGAAGATGTATTAGAAGAAATCGTAGGAAATATTTTTGATGAATATGATGAACCTGACCTAGAAGTAGAGGATATTGAAGTATTAGACGAGTACTCCTATCTAATGGAGGGGACAACCAATCTATATGTAGTAGAGGATGTCCTCAAAATTAACTTACCAATTGGGGAATATGATACACTAAGTGGGTTTGTGCTTGGGCAGCTTGGCTACATTCCAACGAGTGGTGAACAACCTACGATGGACTTTCAAGGTGTTCGATTTAAGGTAGAAGAAATGGATGAAAAAAGAATTACGAGGATAAGGGTAACCGTTGGTGGAGAAGAAAGAGAGCTATAAATTTAGTTTGTAAATAGAATATTAAAAATAAAGTTTGCTCATTTATCCCGCCCTAACTGGCGCTAAGACCCCCACTTCAAAACATTAGAAAATTCGAAGAAGTGTAAGAGGGGGATAAACGCCAGTAAGAACCCGATAGTAGGAACACAGACTTAAGATTGTCACACCTGTGGCAACGTCTGTGTGACCCACATCGTGCGGGCACCATCTAACAATCAGTGGAGGATGAGGAAAACCACCACTGATTGAAGTGTCACTTTATAATAAATTGTCATTAAACGTCCATCTTGATTTCAAATATTTTTAAATAATACTATAGATTCTGACTTTAATTGATTTCAAATATTTTTAAATAATACTATAGATTCTGACTTTAATATAAAGTTGGTAGTTTTATAAAACCAGGGAAGAGTTTTTTTAAACACTTTCCTTTTTCTTTTATATTCACTGTATAAGTCTATTTAAAGTCTGTGGAAAGATATACTTTTGCTAAAGGGTCATTTAGTTGTGCGAAATGTTCCTAGTTTAAATGGAGGATGGTAACATTTCTCTAGTAAAGACTAGGCAGTTCCTTTCGGAACTGAAGGGTTATATAGAAGAATCAAATGATAGGGTAACGCCTTGAAGGGTTCTCTCTTAGTCGAATAGCATTAAAGTTGGTAAGAATGATAATGTTATAAGCTCGGTGAAAAGGCGTAAGAAATTACCGTACCAGTTCGGCTGACGAAAGCCTACTCGAAGGAGAGGTGTAATTCATGATGCTTGAGTTGATTGAATATGGTGAGTATGCGATAAAGCCTATAAAAAGAGGCTAAGCTGACAAACTTCCGAATGTACGGGTCTAAACCGACAATACATAGAAATGTGTATATCACCAAATTGTGAGGTTAGATGTGGGTGAGTAAAACTAACT